>JAITLV010000282.1 GCA_031277685.1 Sphingobacterium sp.
GCTTTGGTTTCATCGTCAATAGGGCACTCTTTCCACTGACCAATTTTTGCATCGCCGGCAATAGTTCTATTTCCCCATTTTGAAATGGGTTTTATATCTTTCTTTAATAGAATATTTTCTGCCTTATATTGTATTACATCAAAAAATTCACCCCGCATGCTAAATCCGATAAGATCAACTGCACATTCCTGTTTTAAGGTTGGAAGCTGATCAAACACGGCCAATTGATCACTTTTTTTCAGGAAATCAACAGACTGATTTTTAATCATAAAAAAGATCAGTAAGCAAATCAGCACGGCACCAATTAATTTCCAAGCATTCATACTATTTCTATTTTAAAGGTGTTGTTATGGACTTGATGAAGGTATTTTATGAAAAATACATATTTCAAACTTGGGCATTCTTTAGGATGTAAAGAACAACATCGCTATAGTTAAGTCGTTAAAGGACCTACTAAACTACTTTAAGTTTTGAACCAAATATCTTCGTCAATGTTTTTTGTATTTCCTTGATCTTTTTTCTTTCCAAAAATTTAGAAAAATAAAATGGAAGCGCCAAAACATATCCGTTTATATTTCCTTTTTCAGAATAAAAATAAAGTCGTAGAAAGCCGTCGGCAATCTTAAGGTTGACATGCTTTACTGAATTTAGTTCTATGTTTTGAACAAAATCTGTTTTTTCATCCTGAATAGCGATTACAGCATTTTGTTTCACAATCTTAAACTTGCGTAATAAAAGCAGCGCAATCAAATTGGAGCTGAGGTTCATGACATATAAGAACAATACAATCTCAACCATCAGCAACAACATTCCAAAAGTTACGCTGAACAAATTATCTCCAAATACTGAATACATGTTAAATTCTCCACTTGGAAGTGTATACCAATAATACATGCCCGAAATCATAATCAAACAAACCAACACTTCTATCACTAGATATGTTCTTAATCTGTATAGCCTCAGCGTAAATTCTTCCATCTTAACGTTTAAATATTTGGGCCAAAAATAAGGATAAAATGGACTTCTACTAGACCTTTGGAAAAGAAAATACGCGTATCATCTGGCTCAATATTCTTTGCTGAATAAGACGTACGCACTCAACTGCGATTTAAGATCGATGCCATCACATCCTCCCTTAAATTTCGGGCGATCGGAATTTTATATTCCCCCACATGTAACTGATTCCCTTCTATGATTGCTATCCTATTCCTATTGACAAGATAGGATCGATGGCAGGCGATAAACTGGTGTGCTGGCAGCGTACTCATCATCTGCTGTAGGCTGCAATAGGTCACTTCCTGCGAATCTATCGTCTGCACGATCACATAGTTTCCCATACTCTGCACGAATAGGATATCGTGCAGAAAAATCTTCTTTAACTGTTTGTCCACCTTCAGAAAAATATGCGCATCTGGAGAAGCTGCCAACAGGCCTGCAGATGGAGCAGCGCTACTGAGCACATCAAATGCCCGATTGGCCGCCTTAAAGAAGCGTTCGAAGGGCACCGGTTTTAACAGATAATCGACAACGTCCAGCTCATACCCCCGCAATGCATATTTTTCATAGGCCGAGACGACGATTATCTTGGGCGGATTGCTCAGGCTCGCTATGTAATCCAAGCCTGATATCTCGGGCATCTCAATATCAAGAAAGATAAGATCAAGGGGATGCAAACGCAGATATTGGCTCAACTCGATCGCATCTTCGCATTCAGCAACAAGTTTTAAAAAATCTATTTTCTCGATGTATGATGCAATTCCTTTGCGCGCAAAAGGTTCATCGTCCACTATAGCACATCTGATCTCTCTCATAAACAATTATAAATCCAGTATTAACTCAGCAAAAAAATGCGTTGTATCGGCATGCGTATTCAAGGTATGCCGCTGCGGATAGCGCAATGCCAATCTCTTTTTCAGATTGGTAAGTCCAGCCCCCGACTCTGCTACCTCAGCCTGGGGAATTGCCGCCTCAACTGCCGCGGCCCCGGATAGGCTATTGGAAATGCTGAAGCATATGTTGGTAGGCCGACGCTTGAGACAGATGACAATCTCGTACTGCCCGCGCACATATTTAAAAGCATTTTCTATTAAAGGCTGAAAAAGCAAAGGAAAGATGCTGATGTCTGCCCAATCCCCGTCAATGTCTGTGCGCACGGTCAATCTTGCTGTCAACCGCTGCTGCTGAAACGCAATATAAGATTTTAAATATGCAAGTTCCTGCTCCATCGATACCTTTTCATCCACCGTATAAATCTGATAACGTAACAGTTCCGAAAGCTGTTCGACACTTTTTTTTGCCAATGTATTGGATTCATCAATTTGAAAATAGACCGTATTAAGCGCATTAAAGAGAAAATGTGGGTGGTACTGACTTTTCAATAATTGCAATTCGGTATTTAGCTTGTCCGCTTTGATCTGCTCCATATAGATGCGATTGTCGGCCATATTTCTGTCGCTGCGCTCGTTCCGCAAAAACATGTAGTAAAGCAGAAACAAGGGAACATAAATCGCATTAACCAAGATGTAATCAATATAACCATCCCCCATATAGATCCACCCCAGGCGTTCGGACACGAAGACCGTTGGATTCAATATCCCCATGATTTGTACAACAGCAACGATATACTCTACGGCGACATTTGATTTGACGGTGGGCTTTGCAGCAAAGATTCTCGCCAGTCTCCGCCGCCAAAGCAGTGTTATGACGTAACAAAAAACCACCGAGATAAGCAGTCCAACCGAATGGATCCTAATTCCGCCAGACCAAAATTCATCTTTCTTGGTTATATCTGTCACGACACGAAGAATATTGAAAGAAGCGATTCCCCAGAGTGCCGGACCTAGATAGTGTATGGGGTTTCCGCTTAATTTTGCTATGTTCGCTCTCATGATATCAGTAATTAATCCGGCTATTTTCTTCCAATCGGTCATTGGCACGATCGCTTTTTAGGTTACCTTTCATTCCGCGATGTAATCGGAAGGAAAGGTTGATCCCAATAACTCTACTATCGTACAACTCCCTGTACTTCCCTTCCATAGCATCACTACTAAAAATTATTTTAGGCCTGTTGGTCCTGAAAAGGTCATTGGCATAAATATACAAAGTTAATTTATCTTGCAAGATGGTTTTGCGTACGGCAGTATTCATAGACCAGAGGGAAGCCATGGTAGCTTGCCCCTCGGCAGTAGACCCATTCCAGAAGCCATTGAGCTCGAGACTGAGTTTAAAAGGCAGACTTACCGTATTTTGTACCTGCAAAGAAGGTACCAGCCGCCTGTTGCGATGCACATCAGTTGCCGTCCGCCATTCAAAAGAGGTATAGTTTAGGTTCCCGTTCAGCTGTATGTTCCACTTTTTCAGGGGGGAAATACTCGCTGCATTAAACCGCAACCCCACATTGGATGCATGCTCAAGATTCATCGGCATAACGACAGTCCGCCTTTGCTCGTCCAGGTTGTAGCTCTTGCTGATCGCATTTTGCCGCAGGTTATAGCGCAGCTGCAACGAATAGCTGTTTTTGAACAACCAGGTCAGTTCCATCGTATGGACAAACTCGGGCTTCAATGCTGCGTTTCCCTTCTCGTACAAATAGGGGTCGTTGACCTCCACAAAAGGGCTCAGGTCTTTGAAATTTGGACGATTGACCCGCCTGTGGTAATTGAGCGAAAGCTTTTGTTCAGCATCCATTGCATAGGTCGCGGTCAGGTTCGGAAACAAATTTTTATAGGATCTCAGCATGGTAAAATCTGTATCCTTATCAATGGCGGTCCTGCTCTTAAATGCAGCATCCTCAAATCGTAGCCCCACATCGATTTGGAAGAGGTCCGAAGGGCTAAACCGCGTCTGCATAAATAACGCTTTCAGCTGCTCCGCATGACCGAATGTATTGGTCAGGTCGGTGCGCTCCTGCCAGCTGTTGTCATGAGTTTGCTGATAAAATGAATTGGTGCGCATATTAATCTGCGTCAATTTCCCACCAAAAGAGGCCGTCATATTTGGCCGGATGTCGAGCATATATTTCGATTGTACCGTTGTAATAGTAACCTTTCCTCTCGTCTCACCGCGGAGTTTTTGTTGCAAGGCCGTTACTGAACCATCAGCACCAAATTTGTCCAGCAGTTGATCTTGGGTTTCGGATTGGTTAAACTGTTGCCGATCAAGATAATTTTCCCATTTGGAGCCAGCGCCAAGCTGAACCGTCAAATGGGCTCCGGTACTAAAGTTCCTAAAGGTATGCCCCAACACATTTCCTGTTGCTATGCTGGAGTCCACCTGTGAAGAGCTGTTCAAGAAATTAGAACGAACAGCTTCCTGTTTGGTCCGCTCATGATTGTTGATTAATACATAAGTCCCCATTTTCACGTGATCATTTGGTGCATAATCGAGCGTGCCGTTGTAATAATGATTGCGATAATTTCTCTTTCTAACGGCGTCCATATCCAATCGCAATGCATTGCCCCCCCTATCCCCCTCCTTGCTGATATACCTGGTCGAATTAACATCAATTAATTCCGTCCCTTCTCCATAAGAATAGGTATGTGACATTGCCAACTTAGCGGTATTGGCGGCTACGGCGATATTTTGGAAGGTTCTGCTGTACTTCCCTTGTTCGGCATTGGTCGATAAAGAAACACTGAGGCCAGGGGCCGTCCTGTTGATCCGTTTCAGATTGATAAAGCGGGCATCACCATTGGCATCCATTGTAGCATCTGGTTGCGTAATAAGTTCAACAACATCGAGCGATGCGGCTGGCATGGAGGCCAAAAAATTGATCAGATTTTCACCATCCATAAAATTTGTTTTGCCGTCGACCAGCAGTTGAATGCCCGCTTGTCCGTTTAAACTGATCTTACCATTTGCTAAAATGCTCACACCAGGCATTTTGCGCAGCAGCTCCAGGGCGCTACCCGAAGAACCGGCGCTGCCTTTAGCGACCTGATAAGTCAGCCTGCCGGGAGCAATTTTAAGGGGATTTACCCGTCCAGACACGTATACCTCATTCAAGCGTATCGGTTTAATGGTGGTGGTATCCTGCAACGAACAGCCTGTTTCCCCATAAGCGGTACGGCAAGCAAACAGCATTGTGGCCAACTGTAGATAGATTAATTTTCCGATCATTATTCGTATTCTTTAATTCGATACGAATGTATGGGCCTAACAGCGGTTGCCTAAATAATTTATTCGAACGGAATGATTTTCGGGATGAATGGCCACAGCTAAGCCCAGAGCCCAGAGGCATCGATACAATAGCAACAATAAAAAAAACAAAAAGCCACATCTCCCGACGTGGCTTAAACTAAACATAAACATATGAACCACCACCTCATCTTGTGGTTTTAACATACTCTTATTTGATATTCACATTAAATGTGAACGTCGCCTGCACGGTTTTCGTTCCTTCGTACGTATACAGCAGTGCCTGCTTGATGGTGTATTTCTTTCCAGTGGCCAAAGCCCCCGGATATTGACCGATGGAGAACGTTATCGTACT
>JAITLV010000303.1 GCA_031277685.1 Sphingobacterium sp.
TCGTTGATGATACGTTTTACAGATAAACCAGCGATTTCACCAGCTTCTTTTGTTGCTTGACGTTGTGCGTCGTTGAAATATGCAGGAACTGTAATAACAGCTTCAGTTACTTCTTGACCCAAGAAGTCCTCAGCTGTTTTCTTCATTTTTTGAAGAATCATCGCAGAGATCTCTTGTGGCGTATATTTGCGGTCGTCGATTTCTACGCGTGGTGTATTGTTATCACCTTTTACGATGTTATAAGGTACGTGTTCAGCTTCTTTTACGGCCTCATCATATGAAAGTCCCATAAAACGTTTAATAGAATAAATCGTTTTATGTGGGTTAGTAATTGCTTGACGCTTAGCTGGATCACCTACTTTACGTTCGCCACCTTCTACGAAAGCTACAATGGAAGGAGTGGTACGCTTACCTTCGTTGTTCGTAATTACTACAGGCTCGTTACCTTCCATTACGGCAACACATGAGTTTGTAGTACCTAAGTCAATTCCTATAATTTTAGACATATCTTGTATTTTAATTTTTTTACTTAAATAAATTCTAACACTCTATTATCAACCCTTATGCCAATCCGAATGTTTTGTAAAAAAATCACTATTTGTCATCAATTTGTCTATAGGTACTGCCAAACTGACATTTTCAATAGACGAGTTGTTCTAAGATTCGTTTTTTTGCTGACTCATTTTGACGATTACGTGGCATATATCTGCCAAAGAGTGCTGAGAAATCATCAAGCTTCATCTGCTTTGATTTTTTATCCCGCCAATCTGCTGGAACGAGATTATTTGTGTAGGCTATGTTTGTTGCCCAGTATTGGATATGCATTTCGGGAATGACCAGTCCCAATATCATCCCCGGTAGACCGTGACTCAGGGCTGGTCCGGCAGAGACTGGTATTTCTTCCGCATAATAGGCAATTAGATAAAGTGAATCTTTGGTCGCTCCATTCACCCTGCGGCAATTGATGCCTGCTATTGTGCGAAATTCCTCTGTAAAGCGCCAGGTGATACTATCCAATGTCTCTGAGAGCAAGTATTTCTCATCTATATCCAATTGAATATCTGCTGTCCCGGCTTTTAAATCCTGGAAAAGTACTTTACCATTTTTGTTAGTTCCCCCTCTGAGCATACCGCGTTGGTTTCCGCCACCACCACGAACGCCCCCTGGATTTCTACCGCCTCTGGCACTACCGGCGGTAATACTAGGAGCCCGCATTTTTCCTGCCTCGTTCGGTTTTTCCGTGCCGGTATTTTCCTCTGGCATAAGTACGGTGGCATTTTCATCAAAGTATAGATTCAACTTTTCCGTATGCGAATCA
This sequence comes from Sphingobacterium sp., assembly GCA_031277685.1. Lineage (GTDB taxonomy): Bacteria > Bacteroidota > Bacteroidia > Sphingobacteriales > Sphingobacteriaceae > Sphingobacterium. The sequence continues at coordinate 1,319 of JAITLV010000303.1, forward strand.
GGCATTTTATCCAGATGTTCCATAAAGCCCATGCCTCGGTCCATCATCTTTGAACTCATGTCGTTAGACATTTGCCGCATCCGGGCCTTGGTGTAAATCACTTTGTCGAAACTAATGGTCCCTCGATTACCAAAATAGGCATATTGTGCCTGAAGAGATAAACCGGCAAGGCAAAGTATAATGATGGTCAGATATGTTTTAATCATTGCTTTTTCCTAAATATTTATTGAAATCCCATTTGACACCTACTAGAAAATACTGTGTCAATACTTGTTGGATAGATTCTGAATAGTTGGTATCGCTGCCGTTCCGACGCGTATTGTTAAATGTATTGAAAATATCGAAAGCTTTCAGGCTGATTGTCAAACTTTCATCTTTCAATACTTTTTTCTCCAGTTCCAAGTTTGTGTAAAATTGATTAATTGATTGTTTGTATAGTTTGGTCGGTCCAGTATAGCTGTAAAAGATATTTGTCATGATATTGAATCGCTTCGGTAGAAAATATTTGATATATCCCGATGCGCCACCTTCAAAGTTGGTCGAATTATACTGGGTGTTGATAGAATTTTGTTGTGCATTGATACCGGCGTTCACCGAAACATCAAAATCGAAGCCCTCTGAATCTTGTTCATTCAAGCTGGAGCCAAGGTTGAATGAGGTATTTTTCGAATTGTTCAAACGAAACTCGCCTTGGGACTGGTCACTTTCAAATTTTGTGAAGCTGTAGCTATTATTGTATCGGACATTGGCGCTCTTATTGAAATTAATCCTGCGATTGGCCACGGGTTGCATATGATTGATATTCAAACCGCCGTTCCAATTCGATTTGCCCGCTAAATTTTCATAGCTGCTGATCTGCGCTGAATTTTCTAATACTGTTATTTTGTTTACAATCGGGTTATTGACAAAAGAGAAATTTCCGTTGATATTGATGTTCGTTCCTTTCAGTAAGCTGAAAGCATTATAATTTGCTGAAATATTATTGTTAACAGCTCGTTTGAGATTGGGATTACCAACCTGTTGAAACAAAGGATTGGTTTGTGGCTGCAACGGTTGCAATTGATCAAAGGAAGGAATGATATTTGAGCTCTGGTAAGACAGCCGGATATTTTTGCTATTTGCTATTCGATAATTTGCATCAACATTTAAATTGTTGTCCCAAAAATTTCGGGAAAGGTCTATATCCCGGTCACTATCGCTTAACTTTTGATTTTTATAGAACGTACGGTTGGATAGATTGACCTCAAATTTATCCTTTCGATAGGACAAATGGACATTGACTCCCTGGTTGGTATTGTTGTCAATTTGGTTTTTAGAATATAAAGGATCTTTCAAACCAGTAGCGATGTCTTTTGATACCTGAGTATTCGTGTTTTTTGACTGATTGAAACTATAACCCAAGGCCAGGTTCATCGCGTCATTTAGCCGATTGTTAAAATTCAGCGAGGTGGAAAAGTTGTTACTTTTGTTATTCCCTGTTCTATCCTGGTTTATACGCGTGGTGTCACCACTTTTATAGAGAATAGTTTCAGAATTTACTTGGCTTTCGGATACAGATTCATTGAAGTTATTTCCAACCATTAGATTGAATGAGCTGCCGGCTTTGAGTCTTTTTCTATAGTTCAGTCGGAAATTATTGCTTTTAGTCGATGTATTTGATTCATTTTTCTCCTTAAAGGAGCTTACCGAATCTTTAGCACCATCTGTGGTGAGACTCTGTGACTGACTCAAACTGAAATTATTTGACCAATTTCCGTTGGTCTGTAGTTCCATATTTTGTGTGGAATCAAGCCGCATGGTTAGGTTGGATCTAACACCATTACTTCTCGTGCTGTTTTCGTTTGCACTTTTGCTGTTTCGTTCTAATATAGATTCGTCCGGAAGGATGTTTTTGTTGTAATCTTCCGATCTATTTTTGTTGCTGCTGTTATTGTAATTATAATTGGCATTAACTTTTAAAGCTTTTTTGAGGAACTGGTTCTCATAATTAGCACCCAACGATGTATTTAAAGGTTCTCCTGTGATCTGATTGTTCATTCGTAACGAACCTTCCCGGCCATTGGAACTTCCCATGTTATTGTGATTGGCTGTGATACCGATCCTTTCTGTTTGGTTAAATTTAGCAGCAAACAGGTTTCCGGCATAGAGATTTTTTGTTCCGCCCAAAGCTTCGGCGCTTCCAAAGATTCCTTTTCTTGCTTTTTCTTTTAACACCACATTGACAGTCTGGATACGAACACCATCATCGATGCCGGAAAGTTCAGCCTCTTCCGATTTTTTCTCATAAAGTTGTACTTTATCGACGGCGTCAGCGCGGACATTTCGGATGGCTATTTTAGGGTCATAACCAAAAAACTCTTCACCGTCAATGAAAACTTTCTGGACGGTTTTACCCTGAGCGGTGATACTTCCGTCGCCTGAAACAGTAAAACCCGGCAATCGTCGTAAAAGATCTTCCAGTTTTGCATTTTTTTCCGTTTCGAAACTTCCCGCATCATATTCTATCGTGTCACCTTTGATTGTAATGGGCAGTCTCCGGGTAATGATAACTTCCTCAAGAACATTTTTTTGCGAATTGATTTTAATGTCGCTGAGGTCTATGTCTTTGTCTTTAATGTCAATGGTATCACTATAAAGTTCAAATTTGGGATAGGTTGCCAAAAGTATATAACTTCCCGGTTTGATATTTTTAATCTGAAATTTTCCTTCTTCATTGGCTCTATTAAAATAACGGAGTACAGAGTCCCTGTTCAGTAAGATGACAGAGGCGTTGGTCAATGGCTTATTGTCAGCTTTATCTAAAATTTTCCCCTTGATACTCGTCTGGGAATAAGCCGTACTGAACGTGAAAAATAATAGAAATAATTGAATTAATCTTTTCATTTACTGGTTATATCCGCCAAAGATAATTGAGTTAAATGTTAATAAGTGTGAAATCTTAAGCTCGATTGTAAAATCTTTGGTATATACAATTTTGACAAAGTTGGATCTAAAAATTACCTTTGCATAAAATTGATGTTATGACGTTTGAAAATTACCTCCAACAATTCGAAGATATATTGAATCATCCTGAAAATCACCCAACCTATCAGGATGACGAGTATTATCAATACACTAAAATGAACTGGGCAAGGATGGGGCGTTGGTTGAAACGTTTTGAGCCGAGTGAAGCTTTCCAAGGATTTATTGATACGATTTCGGAAAAGCAGGAATGGATCATTATTACTGAGCCTTGGTGTGGTGACGCAGCGCATTCTGTTCCAATGTTGGTTAACATGGCCGCCAAAAATCCCAATATTACCATTGATATCCAATTGCGCGATAGCGCACCATTTTTAATCGATTCGTATCTGACGAATGGAGGGAAATCTATTCCAATTCTAGTGATCCGAAATCAGGAAGGTCAAGACCTAGCCGTCTGGGGCCCCAGGCCAAAGGGTTGTCAAGAACTATTCCTGAATTTGAAGGAACAAGGAAAAGATTTCGCTGCTATTAAAGAAGAGATCCAGAAATGGTATAATGCTGATAAAGGAGCCGAGATCCAACAAGAAATTCAGGCACTTTTGCAAAAATAGTTTGTGGAAATCTACTTCTCGAAACTATTGATGATTGTCCTTTGTTTCCAGTAAAGAGGCTATTTTAGTAAATCCTTTTTTTCTTGCATGCTGGAGTGGTGTCACACCCTCATGGTCGGCTATATTTTTATCGCTATTGGCATCTAGTAATAGTTGAACAATGTCTACATATTTTTGGCTGCCATCACCAAGTATGATGGCTTCCAGTAATGCCGTCCATCCCAATCTATTGATGTGGTCGATAGGGAACCCTTTTATATTGGTCAGTAATCTGACAGTCTCTATATGTCCCCGTTCGCAGGCTGGGATAAGTGCCGTGCCGTTGTACCGGTTAAAAACCGTAAAATCCGCACCATAGTTGAGGTAAAGTTTAACAAGATCAGTATAGCCTGAAGCTCCGGCATATAGAAAAGGACTATTCAAAATATTGTCTTGAAGATTCACATTTGCACCATGCTCAAGTAGTAACTTTGCCATTGCTAGATCTTTTTTTTCTGTCGCAATTAATAACAGTGGCTTCGAGTCCTTACTTTTTTGATTGGCGTCAGCGCCAGCCGTCAACAAATTCTTTGCGTTAGCAAGCTCTCCCTTGGAGACTGCTTCAACAATGTTATCTTGTGTGATATTGTCTTGACTTGTTGTGTCCATACTTTTGCATTGCACTGAGAGTGTCGATATAATTACGAGTAGTATTATCTTGTTATATAGATTTTTCATTTTGATGGCTGAATTAGTCGTCGTTCCTGTGTATTTTAGTTTCTTTGTAGTATTTTTTGATCTCATACAAATTTAAGTGCAAACTGAACTGTTGTTTTGTTAAATTTATATGGATTATTGTCAAATTTATAAATAAATCAGATTGTTAGTGATTGAAAATGAGTGAATTTAAATCAACGCATTATGCATATTGAAGAGCTTAGAAATTATTGTTTATCCATTGGTCCGGTTACGGAGGAGACCCCTTTTGGCCCAGATACATTGGTGTTTAAGGTCGGCGGTAAAATATTTTTGTTGGTGGGATTAGACCAGATTGACGAGCTGCGATTTAATGTTAAATGTGATCCGGAGAAAGCCGTTGAACTCCGAGAGCGGTATGAACATACGGTATTGCCGGGCTATCATATGAATAAGAAGCATTGGAATACGGTCTTTGCAAACCGGGAACTGAATGATAAGGTACTGGAAGAACTCATTGTGCATAGTTATAGCCTAATTGTTGAAAGCTTACCGACGAAAGTTAGGCGGGAGCTGAGACTTAACAGCGATCAAACGGATTAAATTTATATCTGTATACTTGGGGTCGCAATTGCATTTTACATCAATAATCGTCCTTGTAATTGGCAGAAGAAGAATTGAGAGCATTATATTGAGCAAACATTTATCTTCGGTAGTTTGTATTTTTTATGCTGTATGGAAAATAATATGGATCCACTTTTAGACAAGTATAACTATAATGATAGCCTAAATGATCTCCCCAATGAAAAATGGAAAGAGATCGAAGGTTTTGAAAATTATGCTGTTTCAAATTATGGGCGTATCAAAAGCCTCGAACGCTATACACCCATGGCCGGGGGAGGAGAACGGCTAGAGCCGGAACGGATCATGAAGCCGTTTCTGACCCAATACTTCAACAAGCATTTGGGGAGCACATTTTATAATATATTCTGTGGCTTGTCCCTAAATGGGCAGAAATATAGGCGGTTCATTCCCAGGTTCGTGTACAATCATTTTGTGGAGAAGTTTGACCTGGATGACCACTCTGTTGTGATCTCCTTTAAGGACAGCGACAGCTTCAATCTGCATTGCGGTAATCTGGAGCTGATGACCATTGGCGAGCAACTCGCAAAGATGTTACGGAAAGAGCGGGCCAGAAGTTGGAGAAGTGATACCAAACAGGCGATCGATCAGTATAGGATTGATGGCGGTTTTATTTCATCATACACAAGTCTTTATGCAGCCGAAAAAGCAACCGGCATTAACACTGGAAGCATCCAATATGCGTTAACGGGAAAAAGCTTTACAGCCAGAGGCCGTGACGCTCGATTACCTCGTCAAGGACGGTAAGTAAGAGCAGATCGACAACGAGATGCTCAGACGGCTCAAAGAGGTACAGGGGCTTGATGACGAGAACAGGGCGCATATTTTCGCCATCATCGATGCCTTTGGCAAGGCTGCCAAGCTGAAGAGTATGCACATTTGCCGCAGTAAGGTCAATAGACTGAAAGATACCTTTTAACGAGTATACAGCGTGGAGTTTATAGCCATAATTGTACATCTTTTGTGAGGCACAGTACTCTTTGGCAGGCATGCTATAGTGTTCCTCTTTGCATATTTTTGATCGGGAACTGCGAGCAATTTTGCAGATTTCCAAAGGCATGCTGTCCACAATAAATACATCTTCGGACTCATTGAACGATTCGGCAACCTTCATGCGGATCCCATTCTGATAGGGCATCAATCTGCGCTTTCTCCTATTATACACCGTGCAGTCGATCTTACTCCTTAAACAGGACGGGAGCTTTCGAAAAAGGTCGTTCTCGCTGTCAATATCCATGTATTCAGCTGTCAGACTCAGGCTAATAACCTCAAGGTCACTCATCGTTGGAGGTCTGAGCTGAATGGACAATTGCCTCTCTGTCGATATTTTTCTTAAAACTTCCAATATTCTTTCGTAATTTGCTCTTAAGTTGTTCATTCTAAATCGTTTTGTTGTTAAAACAATTTGCTGATTATCAGTGTAATGAATAACTTTTTTCTACTTTTTACAAGCCTAAATCATAATGCACAACGGGTTATTAAAAGATATATTTGATAATTTATTTTACGTATCATATATATAAAGAATTATATATACCTTTAACATAAATCAATTAAGGCAAAAACCTATTATCAATCATTAAATGAAAAAAGTAATTTGTTTCATCGAAAATATTATATATTTCAATTATAGTTAGGTGTCCGATTTTTCTTCTGTTAATAACTATATAGCTTAATATTAAATCGACACAATCCATCTTTTCATATGTCTAAAATCGCCGACTTTTATCAAACTTAATTTAATTGCATTATACTCTAATTTAGATGATTCACTATTTTAAAGAATAAATAAACTTATTGTTTAACATAAAACTATGAAACATTTAAGAAACACAATTTTTATTTTATTATTTCTGCCGTCAATGCTACTATCGCAGACCGCACAAACAGAAAAGTTTCAGGTTTATCCGCCAAACGCTTATGCTTTAGGAAGGTATGGGGATATTCCTGTTGATTATTCAACCGGAGTTCCTAACATAAGCGTCCCTTTAATATCTATATCCGATAAAGATCTTACAGTTAATGTATCCTTGTCGTATCACGCAACAGGAATTAAAGTTGACCAAGAAGCAACATGGGTTGGATTAGGATGGGTCCTGAATGCTGGTGGAATTATCACTCGTGATATAAGAGGTAAATCTGATAAGGGTCAGACAAGACCGATTATAGAAGACTTTGTCCCGGATTATTCAAATTATAATAGTTCGCTTGACCAATATCTAAATACAGTAACACCCAAAATACAGCAGATAGCTAGTCCTTCAGAAGATTTTTATGATGGAGAGTCTGATATTTATTATTATAATTTCAATGGACGAACCGGAAAATTTTTTCTAGATAACAACAACAATGTATGCTTATTTAAACATGATGACATAATAATAGATAAGAATACTTTTACAATAACAGATGATACAGGCGTAAAATATTTTTTTGATAAACCTGTCTATATACAACAAGGAGCAAAAGTTAATATTACCTCTTGGTACTTAACGAAAATGATCAGCCCGACAGGCGGTGAAATTAACTTTGAGTATGAAAATAAAACAAATTATTATGCTGTGTCGCGAAATCACACGGCGTGCTTTATTAACGCGAGTACGGCCACAGGAAGTCTTAGCATCAATGAAGCATCTAATCATGCAGGAGACGTATCTTCGAAGTATTATATAATTGAGCCTCTTCTTAGCAGAATAACAACAAAGTCTGGGCATTATATAAATTTAACTGCTCCTATGGAAAACCGAAGAGACGTTGAGAATTTCTCAGGAAGAACATTAAAAGAGATTTCTTTGTATAATGACCGTAATGAACTTCAAAAAGGGATAGAGCTTAATTATGACTATTTTGAAGCAAACACGTCTCGTCGTTATAAAAATCGAGAGAATAATGAGGTAAGCAGTCTCGATTACTTAAATTATCGACTTCGGCTTGAGTCAGTAAAAGAATTTTCAAACTCAAAGGAATATGCCTATACATATCATTTCGAATATTATGGAGATAATAATCCTGTCACAGATGATGTTTATACTCTTCCTTATCGCCTGTCTCCCTGTCAGGATCACTGGGGATATTATAACGGTAGTTATAACAAGACTATTTTCCCTGGAAATAGTAATGATAATTATCCTTATATAGAAACAGATCCATGGTTTACACAGATCGTCGCAGGGTATGAACCCATTGATTTGTCACCACAATCTCATAAAATATATGGTGCAAATAGAGAACCAGATGGAGAAGCACTCAAAGCTGGCACATTGAATAAAATTATATATCCTACCGGTGGATATACTCAATTTGATTTTGAGGCTAATGGGGACGGAAATATAAGAGGCGGCCTTCGAATTAAACAAACTGAAACCTTTGATAATCAAGGTAATATAAGTAAAAAGAAATACAGTTATTCCGGTATTGATGATGATTTAGTATATGTAAACAAAAGTAGGAACTATTATCATACTTATTTATATAACCCTATTCTTTTTAATTATAATACTGGTCCAGGTTCTGAAGGTGACACTTACAAATTTCAGTTAATAAGAAGTGCTCTAATTTACATGGGTGTACCGCCAGAGTTAGTTTATCATGAAAACTATAATAAATTTATTCCGGAGTGTGCTTGTGGAACTTATTTGCGGGTTGTAAAGATTGACGGAAGCTCTCCTTTAAGGCTCGGTTTAGAAGGAGAGACAGCTTACTCGAAGGTTATAGAAGAAGTAGAGGGATTTGGTAAGACAGAATATAATTATACAAACTGTAAGAGTCAGTATGACGACTATTCCCCTGTCGATTATCCTGAAACATATAATGCTTTTTTTACAGGCTCGATACAAACGCTTAGCTCGTACTGGGAAAATAAAAATTTTTCTGGCACAAGCACTAATTGTTTCACTTTTCCTTACCCAAGTTCTATAGATTATGGATGGCAGAGTAAGCTCTTAAACTGTAAACGATTGTATGATAAAGATGGAAAGCTTGTTGCCGAAGATTCTATTTCGTATACAACTAAATTATTCCATGCGGTCCCTAATTTCAAAGTTATCAAATTATCTGATCATTACTACACGTACACCCGCTCTTATAATACCGGAGGTATGACGAAGATAAGCAAAGAAATCAATCGACAATACACGCCAGATGGAAGGGTGGTTCGGATCAGTAACGAATATGATTACTTATCATCATACCATAAGAAAGTAACAGAGAAGAGAACTGGGATAAGCCAGGGAGACATTACAACAACAAAATATTATTACCCTCAAGATTATGGAAATTATTTCAGTGTTCTCAAAAGTAAGAACATTATTGCTCCTATCGATGAGAGAAGGTATAGAGGAAATAAACTGGTTTCAGGGAAACAAATCGAATATAATAATAATGGGCAACCTATAATGACTTATAACGCCGAGTCTGCTGGCGATATCACTTTCAATGCCAGTGCCCCGTTTACCTTTTCACCCTATCAAAAGTACTCCTACGATGCAGTTAGCAACAATTTGCAAACGCTCACGGTACGCGATGGTATTATCACCTCCTATCTCTGGGGGTACGGTGGGCAGTATCCAGTTGCTAAGATCGAGAATGCGTCATATGCGGAGGTACTGCTTGCCCTGGGAGGAGGGACCGTTGCCACAAATAAAATCAACGCTTTGAATTCTCCGGCGGTTTCCGATGCCCTTGTAAAAAGCACAGTGGATGCCCTTCGCAACAGTACGAACCTGCGCAAAGCACAGATAAGCAGCTACACTTACAAGCCTCTTGTTGGTATGACGAGCATGACCGATCCGCGAGGAATCACGGAGTATTACATGTACGACGGTTTTCAGCACCTAAAGGACGTGCTGGATTTTGAGGACAACGTATTAAAGAACTACAACTATCATTACAGGCCCTAAATCATGAAAAAGTTATTGATCTCTATCCTATCGTTACTTTTTAGTTTTTTCCTGTCGGCACAACCGGCTGACCTTGTGCTGACAGCATATAATAATGAGACGACTATACGCGCTGCTAACAGCATCACACTGAAAAGCGGTGTCCATATCCCCTCGGGGAAGAACGTCTTAATAACGGTCGGCGGTTACCCGAGTATCGTAAGCATACCCAGCAGCGGCCAGAATTATATATTGACACGGACTTTTCGGGATACGATAAAGCTGGCGCAACTTGGGAACCAGCGCACGATTGGACAGGAGAACCAGAGTATCCAGTACTTTGACGGATTGGGGCGCCCGAGCCAGGCGATCCAGCTGATGGCCAGTCCGACGTATAAGGACATTGTACAGCATATTGAATACGATGGGTTTGGACGTGAGTCGACAAAATATCTTCCCTATGGCGAGAAGTCAGGGAATGGCAGTTTCCGTACGGGCGCTAAAACAACACAGTCGGACTTTTATAAAGACGGTATAGGCTGGGATGCAGCAGTCGTGAAGACGCCGAGCCCGTATTCGGTTACCGTTTTTGAGAACAGCCCGCTGAACCGCGTGGTGGAACAGGGGGCGCCCGGGGCTTCCTGGCAGCCCGCTACGACAAGGGGTACGGCAGGTCGTACGGTGGTGACCGAATATGGCACCAACGGCACCAATGATGTCAGGCTGTGGACAATTAACAGCACCGATAACGGTGCCACCTCGGGCTATTACCAGCCCGGCAGGCTTTACAAGACAATTGTCAAGGACGAAAATTGGGTAGCTGCCAACGGTAAAGCCGGTATCGTGGAGGAATACAGAGACTTTGAGGATCATGTGGTGCTTAAACGGGTGTGGGAGACAGACAGCAAAAAACTTGAGACACATTATGTATACGACGATTTTGGCGACCTGCGCTATGTGGTCCCACCGGGTTACACGACCACGACGATAACGGACAACAATGTGGACTTTAATGAACTATTGTATGCGTACCGGTATGACGGCTGGCGAAGGCTGATTGAAAAGAAAGTCCCCGGCAAGGGTTGGGAATATCTTGTATACAATAAGAATGACCAGGTGGTGCTGACACAGGATGCTGTGCAGCGTGGCCAGAATAAATGGAGCTATACCAAATACGATGCTTTCGGCAAGGTGGTGGAGAGCGGGCTTTACAGCAATACGAAGCTTACCACGCGCAAGACAGCACAGGATTCAGTAGAGGCCCACAAAACACCGGGAGCGAGCGTGCAATACTACTGGGAGGAGCGCACGGGTGCAGCAAACTATAGCAACCGTTCCTTCCCGACATCTTCGGGCAAAACGGTGCTGCTGACCAATTATTATGACGACTATGCATTCAAGACGGCATCAGTACTTCCCGCCACCGGTGGTCTTGACAGTACCCGTATGGTAAAAGGGCTGCTTACGGGGACTAAGATCAGTAAAGACGACGGCACCTCCCCGTTACTTTCGGTGAACTATTATGATATGTATGGCCGTGTGATAGAGACGGTTTCGGACAACCACCTTGGCGGTGTGGACCGTATTACTAATACTTACAATTTTTCCGGGGATCTTGTTACCAGCAAACATCAGCACCGTATCAGCGGTTCTACGGCGGTAACCACGATTATTACGAGCAATGAATACGACCATGTCGGCAGACTGGTGCAAACGAAAAAGAAGGTAGGCAGTCAGACAGAGGTAATCCAGAGCAAACTTGCCTACAATGAGATCGGTCAGCTGAAGGAAAAGAAGCTGCACAGCGAGAACAGCGGTACCAACTTCCTGACCAGCATTGCTTACCAGTACAATGAGCGTGGCTGGCAGACCAAATCCAGTTCGCCGCAGTTCACCTCACAGCTGAAATATATTGACGGCACGGTACCACAGTACAACGGAAATATCGCCCAGCAGCTCTGGGGGTACGGGGCTACCACGAGCAGCACATTCAATTATAGCTATGATGCATTGAACAGGTTAAAGAATGGATCGAGCACAGGTACGGTGATGAGCGAGGCGCTGACCTATGATGACATGGGGAATATCCGGACACTGGTACGGGATGGCGGCACTACGATCAGCTATGCCTATAACAACAGTAACAGGAGCAACCGGCTAGCGAGTCTTTCGGGCGGACTGACAGGCACCTTTACCTATGACCTGAACGGAAATGCGACAAAAGACCGTACGGGTATGGCACTGACCTACAATTACCTGAACCTGCCTAAAACGGCAAACAGAACTGGTACCAGTGTGAGCTACCTGTATGATGCCATGGGCACTAAACTGAACCGTAAATCTACCGTTGGCACAATTACGACCGAGCAGGATTACATAGGGGGTATCGAGTACAGCAGTACAGGTACATCGGGCAAGGTTATTGAGCGCATCGCTACCGACGAAGGTTTTTTATTGAACAGTTCGGGCACGTATAGTTACCATTACAATCTGACGGACCATCTGGGCAATGTTAGGGCAGTATTGAAGAAGGGATCAAGTGCCACAGTTCCCGAGATTGTACAGAAGCAGGATTATTATCCTTTTGGCAAGACGAAATCTATTGCAACCAGTGTCAATAATAAGTATCTTTACAATGGCAAGGAGATGCAGGCAGAGCTGAATGGGGGCACGCATACCTTGGGAAGTTCTTATGTACTGGAAGGACAGCTGGATTACGGGGCAAGGTTCTATGATGCGGAAATAGGTAGATGGAATGTGGTTGATCCGCTGGCGGAGAAGGCATATAACTGGTCACCTTATCGTTACGGTTATAACAATCCGATGAAATTCACAGATCCTACAGGTATGTTAGAGGACTGGGTGAGTATGAACGGAGAGGTCTTTTACGACAGTCGGGTTGTTGATCAAGCTACTGCAAATGAGTTCTATGGGAGCGGGGCTACCTATCGAGCTGTAGGATTCAAATACACTTCTTCGTCAGGAAATCAGGTCGAACTAGGCGATCATGGTTTCTTTCGTTCCAATGGAGAAGTGTTCAACTCACCAGATCTAGGTGAATCAGCGATCATGTCTGGCCCGGTTGACAATTCTGGTAAAATTATGAAAGCCGGCCTAGCTATTTCAGCAGGATTATTAGCGGATGATATTACGGGAATTGGAGTTGCTGATGATATAGCAATTCCAGGTGTTCTATTAGCGGCGGGGGCAGGTTCGATATTAGGAAAGATGAGCTTTGAGTTGGATAAAATAAGGGCAAGGCAAAATACGGGTCCTCAAGGATTTCAGTATGCTCTTCTTGTAAACGCAGCAGGAGATTATCCAATATTCTCTCGAGGCTCTTCAAGTTCTACAGGCAACATGCATTTAAATAAAGGTGATGTTTGGAAGTATGGGGAAACTACCTCATCAGATAGGTACTCTCAAGATTACCTAGACGGAATTGGTGCTGGAGGAGTTAATATTCAGCCTCAGTTTTATGGCAATCAGATGCAGATTAAAGTTGCTGAAAAGGTCAAGATCTATAATTACTTTTTAACAAACGGACATCTGCCTCCAGGTAATAAAATTTTTAGATAAAGAATATGAATATTCGTTTTGGCATAACAATGGATGCGAAATGTGAGAATAAGACAGATCTCATAATTAATCTCTCAAATGAGATGAAAGCTTTCTTTGAAAATAGAGATTATGGGAATGATATAAAAAATTATACAATTGGTTTCAAAAGCGTGGACATACCAAAAGGTTATGAGCATCTATTTAAACAACATAAACCATCGTATGTGAAGGATAAAACAACAATAAACAAATTCACTGGTGAAAATCATAGAATGTATAAACTTTTTTTAGATGATATCACTCTCACACCTGAGGAATATAATGCGTTTATTTCATCCTCTGATGAGGATGGTTTAGAATTGGTTAAGCGAAGAATCATAGACTCATTATCAAATTTAGATAAGTTGCCCAAGTCTGTAAAAGATTTTGATAAAGAAAGGTTCAAAAAGGATATGAAGATTGTTCTGGGCTATTCTGTCTAGAGCATTTAAGCAGACTTCAGAAGTTACTGTTTTTTTTTGTAGAAATCGAATAGGCAAATTTATACAGTTACCGCCCAATCTTTATCAGATTGGGCGTTTTAGTGTCTACAAAGCGGCGATGCTCTTCAGCTTGGCTGCTTTGATAAAAGCGTTAATAGTAGCGAAAATATGCGCCCTGTTCTCCTCATCGAGCCCCTGTACCTCTTTTAACAGCTTAAGCATCTCGTTGTCGATCTGCTCATACTCGCCGTCCTTGACGAGATAGTCGAGTGTTACACCCAGTGCCTCGGCCATCTTTGCAGCCACATCAATGGATGGTATGTTCTCGCCTCTTTCGTACTTTCCTATAATGTCTCCGGAGGTACCGACTTTCTTGCCGAGTTCCCCCTGTGTCATCTTTTTCTGTTTGCGTGCAAACGCTAATCTGTCTCCAAAAGCCATAAATACTTCTGTTTTATGAGTTATTATTGAATAATATTCAAATATAGCCAACGTATATGTTAGATAAAAATCAAATAGTTCTTGATAATAAACTTTGTATATGTTAGATTTGTGAGGTATAGGTCGTATAAAACTTTTTAAAAAAAATATTATGGCATAACAGACAAGACAAACGACATTACAGAAACGTTACCGCAAAAGCGGTTACCGTTATGGGGGCGGCAGGGTCGTTCCCGAGCTCCGGCTATCGGGTGTATGGTTGGAAGAAATGGGCTTTACCGGAGGCCAGAAGGTGGATATCACGGTCAGCAGGGACAGGCTCATCATCACAAGGGGCAATGGGTAAGCTGATTACGGACAACCCCGAACTGCTGCTGTACACGGAATCCGGCCTTCATGTCACGGTACTGGGCGGCATCAAGCTGACAGGGCTTGACCGCCTTCGCGTGACGTTGAAGATCACGCTAACAGGCAAAACGGAGAAAACCTACCGTCATAACCTTGACCTGTACAACGGTATCCAGTGCGGCCAACTGGTGGAACGTACGGCAGAGATATTGGATAGGGCGGAATCAGAGGTTACGGCATTGATAGCAAACCTGACCACGGCACTGGAAAACTACCGTAGTGAGCGTCTGGAAGAAATGAAGCCCAAGCAGGCCGAAAAGAAAGAGCTGACCGAAAGCGAGCGCAAAGAAGCCTTGAAGTTCCTGAAATCGGCGAACCTGATCCAGCGTACCAAAGAAGCGATAGCGGCGAGCGGCGTGATCGGCGAGGAAACGAACGCGCTGATCGCCTTTCTGACCTATACGAGTAGAAAACGCCACGTACCCTTGCACCTGATGTGCCTTGGTGCAAGCGGCACGGGCAAGACCTGGCTGCAGGAAAAGGTGAGCGAACTGATGCCGGAGGAGGACAAACTGGAGATCACGACGCTCAGCAGCAATGCCTTCTACTACTTCGGGCGCGAGGAGCTCAAGCATAAACTGCTATTGATCGAAGACCTCGACGGTGCTGAATCGGTACTGTATCCACTGCGTGAACTACAGAGCAAGCGGCGTATCAGCAAAACCGTAACATTGAAGGACAATAAGGGGAACCTAAAAACGGTGACGCTGAACGTGGAGGGGCCTGTGTGCGTGAGTGGCTGCACGACGCGTGAAAAATTGTATGAGGACAATGCCAACCGCTGCATACTGCTCTATATGGACGGCAGCAGCGAGCAGGATGGTAAAATCATGGAATACCAGCGCCTATTGAGCGCCGGGCTTGTTGACGAATCTGCCCAACACAAAATAAAGCATACGATCAAGAACGTGCAACGTATGCTGCGACCGATCAGCGTACGCAATCCCTACGCCACCTACCTGCAATTGCCGGAATCGGTGTTCAAACCGAGGAGGACAATGCTTTTACTGCTCCTGTTCACCGAGACGGTAACCTATTATCACCAGTACCAGCGACCATTGAAAACGGATGAATCGACGGGCGAACAATATATCGAGAGTACGCCGGAAGACGTGGAAACTGCTTTTACATTACTGGAAACCACGCTACTGAAAAAGAGCGACGAGCTTAGCGATGCCTGCCGGGGCTTCTTTGAAAAGCTGAAAGCCTACCTGAAGGAACTTGATACGGACAGCTTCCACAGCCGTGATGTACGCAGTTCATTGCGGATCAATCCCAGCAACCTAAAACGTTACCTGAACGAATTGGACCGTATGGGTCATATCCGTATCGTCAAGGGCAATCGCTATAAAGGCTTTGAATATAAAGTGCAGCAATGGCAGGATATGGAAGATCTGGAGGGCAGTACGCGCTCGCTTATCGAGGGAGTCCTTACGGAAATCAGATTGCTTTCAGTGGACCGTAGTCCATCAGTGGTCCAAGCTGCAAATGGACCACTCAACAGTCAGAAAATCAGTGAGAAAGGAGCAGTAGTCCATGGCAAGTGAAAAACACAAGGTAACGGACTTTTATAAAAGCCTGAATCCACTGTACAAAAGGCTTGTAGCGGGCTTTAGTGAATGGCAACGGATATTGAACTATGAGAAGACCAGCCAGAAGGATATGCCCAAAATGGTGGCGGAGTTCCTGAGTTACATGCAGGACAACCAAATTACCGATCCTGCTAACATCACCGAGACCCTTCTTCAAAATTATTACGGTTACCTTGAGCAAAGGCCGAACAGGCTGAGGGGCGGCTCAATATCAAAAAACTACATCCGCAAACAGCTGCAGGCGATCCGTCGGTTCGCCCGTTACCTTGGCGAGAGCGGCCACGAGAGCTTTGCGGTAAACATCAAAATGACGGGCAGGAGCAGCAATGTCAGGGATATCCTGCTGCCCATTGAAATTGCCGAGTTATACGAGCATACCACGGACGATCCGCTGGGCTACCGAGACAGGGCAATGCTGGCGCTGTACTACGGCTGTGGCCTGCGCAAACAGGAGGGCCTATCGGTGAACGTTGAAGATGTACAGCTTGAAAAAGAGCTGCTGCTGGTCAGAAAGGGCAAGGGTTATAAATCACGCTATGTGCCATTGAGCAGACAGAGCATCAGATCCTTATCTGATTACCTGCTTTATGGCCGTCCGTTCCTTAATCCACAAAAAAACGAAAAAGCCTTTCTTCTGGGACTGGGGGGACGCCGTTATACGAATGCCTTTGGCCGACTGCAGGTGCTGCGTCACCGTGCCGGTATCAGCAAGGTTATTGGTGTACATACCCTGCGCCACAGTATCGCTACCCATCTGCTGCAATCCGGTATGCAGCTGGAACATATCCAGCGGCTGCTAGGCCACAGTAGTTTAGAAAGTACACAGATCTATACCCATATTGCCAATGGACTTTGAAGCATACCTAAAGGGCGAAAAGCTGAAAGAAAGCACCATAGCCCAGCATGTGCTGTATGTGGGCTACTTTCAGCTATGGTCTGTTAAAGAGGGCTTAACCTTACAACAGATCAGCCAAAAGGAGGTACTGGACTTTATCGACCATCAAAAGACGGAAGGCCGGAGCGTCAACCAGCTGAACCGGATATTGCTGTCACTTCGTTACTGGTTTGGTTACCTGAACAAAAGGAATATCGTAAACAGCAATCCTGCCTCGGGGTTGCAGGTAAAAGGAGCGGTAAGAAATGTGCCTACAGGGTTACTGGAGCGAAACGAGCTGGATAATCTCTATGAAAGTTATACCGCAAAAGACGACCGTACCTACCGTAATAAAACAATGCTCGGCCTGCTCGTCTACCAAGCCCTGACGCTGGAAGAACTGGAAAAGCTAAGGCCTGAAAACCTCAAACTACGTGAAGGTAAGGTCACCATACCCGAAACCACCGACAATGCCGGACGTACCCTTGATCTAAAACCCTTCCAGATCCTCGACCTGCAGGAATATATCCTGGTAATCCGTCCAAGGATACAAAGCCAATCAGAAAGATTGTTCACAGGACGTAACGACCTTGAAAAACTCAAGAACACGCTATTGCATCTATGCTATGCCCTTAAAAGAATCAATCCGAAAGTAAAGCATGCTACCCAGATCAGGCAGAGCGTGATCACCGAATGGCTGAAGGAAAAGGGATTGCGGCAGGTGCAGTATATGGCCGGCCACCGCTATGTCAGCAGTACCGAACGTTACCTGACGACGAACCTCGAAGACCTGCGGGAAGCTCTGAACAAACACCATCCCCTTAAATAACCGGTAAATCCATCTTTAAATAATAATCCCAGCGCACGGCCGACCCTTCTGCACCGTGGCGGCGGAAACATTGCACAACCTCATCCGCCGGCACATTGCTGCCTTTCCCCCGCTAAACCACCCTCACGGCACCAAAGAGCCGTCCTTGATCCCAGTTCCACCGCCCCGGATGCCCGAAGCTAAATAACATAATGGGTCATTATAGGCCTGAAGGCAGCTATAATGCCATTATATTAAATAGCCCCACGGCGATCCCTCATTTGCACACCTCCCTCCGGTCAGGCAGTGTGCCGGCCTGCGGCAGCATGGCAATTGTCCATTGGGGAGTCTTCCACTCCCCAAACCCCTGGGGAACCTCCCGGCGAGAGAACGGGCCACACAAAATCCACCGCACAGACCAAAGCCCATTCCATCGCCGGAAGGCCGTCCTGTAGGCGCCCCATGTCGTCAGGGGTTCGGGGTGATCTTCTGTTAGGCCACCAGGAGCGGGAGAAGGTAGGCCTGTCAAGGGAACGTGGAATAAAGCGGAATGCAATGAGCATTTATGCCGCGAAAGCCCTTCACCGGCCTAAACTTCGGAGGCTACATTTGCTGAAACAGATGAACAGACCAACCGTAAAATACCGCTTGCAGAACCCAAACAAACTGCTATCTTTGGGTAGGTAAAGTTCTTTGAGAAAGGCGGTTTGCAGCTGCCACAGAATTGGCTAGACTACGAAAAAGTCGTGGAGATCAGTACGATTACGGGGCCAGATTCCATGACGCTGAGATCGGACGATGGAATGTGGTGGATCCGTTGGCGGAGGAAATGCGTAGACATTCACCATATAATTATACCTTTAATAATCCGATCAGGTTTATAGATCCGGACGGAAGAGGGGCCCGTCCAGTTTATATAGCTCCTATTCTTCGAGGTATTGCATTGTTGACCGAATTTTTATCCACTCGGGAAGGAGCTGCTTTATTGGCCACAGTATTTGTTGCTGGTAATGTAGCAATGAATGCAGATAAATTTCCACAGATTGGTCTTACAGTAAGAAGAGATGGTACGAGTAACAATCTTCTATTGAATCCAATGATGCTTAATTCAGATAAAAAAGATACTAAAGAACTTCGAAAAAAAGCGGAAATAGGGCAGGAGGCACACCGGCAAGAGCAGAAAAAAATTAGAGAAGAAGGAGGGAAACAGAAGTGCCGATGGAGTTGAAAGATGGGACTAATGTAAGAAAGGACGGAGTAGATGCGGATGGAACACTTGTAATAATTAAGCCTGATACCAAATCTGGTAGAGCAAGTGCAAAAAAAAAGGAAAAACTACTCGATAAAAATGACAAGACAAACCACAGAACAATTCTTTATGATCCTAAAAATCCGGATTATTTGTCTGGTTCTGATAGTATATAGGGCCTAAAAAGAAAGATAACTAGAAATTATAATGAAAAAGTGTAATACACTAAATCAATATCTGGGTGATATTAAATATATAAATATTCCCAATGTCAATTCGGTAGCGGATTGTTTGTTTGTGAAAAAAATGACAAATGGGTTGTTTTTATTTTTGGGAGTGATATTCTCTAAATATGAGAAAGGAAAATTCACGGGTAATTTCTATCTGTCAAAAGTTACCATTTTTTCCGCTGTTTGGGATGATATTCCTCCGAATTCGTATAAGAGAGTGTCTACCTTTTTGAAAGAAGAAGAACGGCTACTTTTCTTAAGCAAAGATTATTGTAAACAGGGTATGGTAGATGGATGGTGGAATATAGGTGATAATGATTCTATAATGAATTTTAAGAGTACAGTTGACTTAGTAGAGACACGATTTTTAAATCAAGATAAATTATTTGAAAGTATACAGAACAGTGTTGAGTTACGAAATCTGGACGAACTATCTGAAAACGTTATTATAGAAATCATTAGTAGCAAAGGTAATGTAGATAAATTGTTAGACGTTAAAAAAAATAAAATAAATAACGAATGGTTTGAAGTTGCTAAGTCTGTTTTATCTGTTGCTGGCGGAAATCTTACAGAGCCATTGATAAAAAGGTTGGCAAGTGATGCTTGGCGTAAAACTTTCATAAGAAAATCAATTTAAATTGTCTAATGCTTTATGAAAATTATCACTCTAGTTCATTATTAGTTTGGTTTGTGTTGTTTTAGATTTTTCGAGCAGTACTTAATGCTTGTTTGACATTCAAATTAATTACTGCTATCACCCAATCTTTAACTGATCGGGCCGATAGAGTGGTCTGACTTTTCGAAATCTCCATTTTAGATCATCTCGCTGTTTCTTAGTCAGTTGGTTTATTTTTTTTGCTCGTCTTAGTTTTTTTTAAGATGTCGCTATCTGTTAAAGGAATATAATACAATTGTTCGAATGCTATTTGGGGTTTCATATTATTTGTAGTTGCTAAAGAAATGACTTCAAATGCATAGAAATCAGATAACGTGTTTTTTAATACTTTACTTAGTCTGCTGGGGGTTATGCCTGCTTTTTTAGCTACTTCATATTGTTGAGTCGTAAATTGAGCTATGAAGCTTTTCTTGTCGAGTTTTGTGGCTTTAATTTGCCCGTCATTGTTTTTCATAAGCTCTTTTATTTTTACTTTTATTATTTCATCAAAGCATTTAGTACAATGTTCATCAAATTTTTGTGATACTATTTTGAACATATAATAAAAAACTTTACCTCCTAGCGTTTCAATATTAGTATTTAGAGCGGTGTCAATGGCATTTTTGCTTAATTGTGAAGCGAATTCGCGTTCAATCTTATTGTAATAATCATTGTCAAGAGTACCTAACAAGTCACCAAAGTTCACTTTTTTCATTTAATATTATTTTGATTGCGATATTTATTGCGATTGATATTTTTTATATTTATCTTTGATCTATATCAGTTAATCTGATTGAGTCTCGTAAATAGAAACGACCAAAATTTTACGAACACGAGGCGGTAGGGTTTGCTAACCCCCATACTTTTTGTACTTTTACAATAAGAAGGGGAAGCCTCCCTACTTGAAACTGTGTTCAAGCGCTTGGTCGTGCTATATTTACGGTGGATAGTAGTGGGGCTTCCTTTTCGATATAAGCTCATTTCTTCCTACCTTGAGACTCTTTTAGAATGTGTAACCAACATTATAAATTATATGATAAAAAAAGAGTCATTCACAAACAAAATACAGTATTCGACGCAGGCTCGAGGCTGCTATCCAGCATTATGCGTACTGATAAAGAACAAATTCTGTGCTCCAGAATAGTGCTTGAGACATAAAAAACCAAAACATAGGACAGAATAGAGCTTAGTCTACAGTGTCACATTTTGATGGCCTGAAATTAGGCCGAAAATAAAGTACGTCCAATGTAAGGTTTTTTCGATCTGGATTTCATTTATTTCTGATCAGTGTCTTTTTCTCCTATTCTAAATGTGTAGCAGCATAAAAATAGGAAATAAAAGATTACGGTACAAGGAAACATGTAATAAAAGTATAGATTATCTATAATACACAGGTCGGTTTTTTTTTCTGTTCCGGCAGGGAGTGCCCTAACGTCCCCCATAAATGCTTTGTAACCAATTAT
This sequence comes from Sphingobacterium sp., assembly GCA_031277685.1. GTDB lineage: Bacteria > Bacteroidota > Bacteroidia > Sphingobacteriales > Sphingobacteriaceae > Sphingobacterium. The sequence continues at coordinate 22,851 of JAITLV010000303.1, forward strand.
AAACGGCACTTTTCGGATTTTTTTAAATCTTGATTGTCAAAACTGCAAAGGCTTTTGAAGTCTTTGCGATGGCACCCTTTTAAAATGCAAAATTTTTGCTATGGGGGAGGGTATGTCCGATCCACAGGATAGGATATGACCACAGTCATCTTTATGAACCTTAATGTAATGAACCATATTAATTCTAAAACAATGCAATCCGCAAAGGATAAAAAGTACCCTTTTATCCTACTGCTTGCGATTATCAGCTTTTCTATGTTTAGTTTATCTGCCCGGACGCCCCGCAGGGACAGCGGGGCCGAAAGGTCCCTGATAAATAGTCAAACAGCACAGACTGCTGCCAACCCATCTGAGACCGAACCAGTAAAAGATACTGCCCGGATTAAGCCTTTACAGGCCGGTGACAAAGCTCCCGAAGCATTCTGGAAAGCTGAGCATTCCTTTTTAGCCGGAAATGAAGTGGTCAGATCGTCCCTATCCAAATTCCGGGGCAAACTGCTGCTGCTGGATTTCTGGGAGCCCTACTGTTACGCCTGCCTGCTGAAATTTCCGGCACTGGATTCCCTCCATGCCCAGATGGGGGAACTGGGAAATATCGTGCTGGTCAGCAGCAAACAATATCGGCGCGGTACGGCTGAGTACATAAGCCAGAAACTGGATGAGCAAGGACAGCGCCAGAAGCTAAGGCTAGACATGGATAAGATCGTTCAGGATGATACCTTAAAGGATTATTTCCCCCATAGCTATATCCCCCATTATATACTGATTGATAACAACGGTACCGTGCAGGCACTGGGAAGTGTGGAAGTATTCGACACTATTGCTCAGATTATTAAAGATGAAGTAGTCCATAACAACAAAAAACAGTGCAGATGAGAACAGTTGTAATAGGGCTGATCTTTATACTGTTCCAGCTGAACGGTATGGCCCAGATAAAAACCCTCCTGATAAAAGGAAAAGCCACAAACACAGCTAATAAAGGAATTTCCCATGCTACCGTCAGAGCTGTCCTTTCCGGAAAAAATTTCAGGACTGATGGAAATGGATATTTCCAGCTTAACCTTGCGCATGCCGATACGCTCGCCATTTCGGCGCTGGGGTATAAGACCCGTAAAATAGCAATAAACAGAGACGGTCAGGATCTCATCATCCGGCTGGATACCCTGCAGCGCCTACTGGAAGAAATACAGGTCAATACAGGCTATCAGACCGTTTCGGCAAACCGGATAAACGGATCTGTGACGGTCCTCGATGAGAAAGACCTGAACCTTCAGGTAAGCCCCAATATCCTGGAACGGCTGGACGGGATCACAAACGGACTGACTTTTCAGGTGGGCAGGGAAAACCCGTATGGTCCGCAGAATAAAACCAATATCACGGTCCGTGGATACAGTACCATCAACGGACCGCTCGATCCGCTTATTGTGCTGGACAACTTTGTCTATGAAGGGAAGATTGAAAATATCAACCCCGGTGACATCCAGTCGGTCACTGTTTTAAAAGATGCCGAGGCGACTTCGATCTATGGCGCCCGGGGCGGCAACGGGGTCATTGTACTGACGACAAAAAAGGCGAAAGCAGGAGAACCGCTCCGTATAGAAGCGAATGCTAATACAACCATAGCTGAAAAACCCGACCTCTTTTCCCTGCCGCAGATGAGCAGTGCGGACTATATCGCGGTAGAGGAGTTTCTGTTCGAAAATAAGTACTTTGACCGTGACCTCAGCAGGACGACATTCCCGCCCATCACGCCAATTGTACATCTGCTCGCTAAGAAACGCAGCGGCCAGATAACGGAGGAGGAGTATGCTGCCCAGCGGGCTTTTCTGGAAAAAGCTGATTTCAGAAAGGACTATACTGATTATTTTTACAAAAATGCCGTTACCAGCCAGTATAACCTGGGGATCACCGGCAGTGGGAAGGGGATGAACTATGCATTCAGCGCCGGGCATAACGACAGCAGGGATAACTATGGGCAGCGCGGCGGGAAGGATAATCTCAGGTTCTCGCTGGGTATGCAATTAAATGAGCGGGTGAAGCTCTCATTATCGACTATGTATACCAATAGCCGGAATAACAATAGGCAGATCCCGACCTTCGCACAGCTGAGCCGGATAGGGGGGCGCCAGTCTGTGCCCTATATGTCGCTGTTTGACCAGCAGGGAAGCGAAAATGCTTTTTACCGGGATTACAGTCCCATTCTTATCGATACGGTCGGAAAGGGGCGCCTGTTGGACTGGCATTACTATCCTTACTCAGATCCGCAGTATACCGACCTGCGGTCACGGCTGTCCGAGCTTCTGGGAAATGCGGCAATAGAGGTCAAGATCCTAGAAGGCCTGAACCTTGCGGCCTACTACCAGCTCCAGCGGCAGGATATCGGGAATGAAAACCTGTACGGAGAGCAGAGTTACTACACGCGAGGTTATATCAACAAGTTTTCAGAGATCAATAGACAAGACGGCACAGTGACCTACAGGTTTCCAAAAGGGGATATCCTGGCCAGGTCCATCGCCCATGTGGGCTCCCAGTCCTTCAGGGCGCAGCTGAACCTCAATAAAACCTATGGCTCGCACCGTATCGTGGCCATGGCGGGGATGGAGGCCCGTGAATCCAGCAGTGGTGGTGAGTCCTGGACTCATGCAGGGTACAGAAAGGATCCGCTAGGCTACCTTCCGGTGGATTTTGTCAATGTCTACCGTACCCTACCGCTCAGTGGCTACGAGTATATGCCGGGTGCGCCGGTGGTGGAGCCTTCCCTGATAGGTAGGTTCACCAGTATCTACGGGAATTTTAACTACAGGTACCGGGACCGGTATTCGCTGAGCGGGAGCATGCGTCGGGACGGATCCAATATCTATGGCGTCAGTACCAACGATAAGTGGAAACCCTTATGGTCGGTCGGTGTGGGCTACGATATCACCAAAGAAGATTTTTTCCGGTCCACAGCGGTTGACCGGCTCCGGCTGAAGGCAACCTACGGCTATAGCGGCAATGTTGACCTTAGCCGGTCAGCACTGCCGGTAGCGACATTCGGCAATAACCCGGCGGATGTGGGCGGACTGCCAAGCGCGGTGATCAATGCGCTGAACAATCCATCCCTGCGCTGGGAGCAGATCCGGCAGGTAAACTTTGGGCTCGACTTTGCCCTGAGCCGCTGGGGGATCAGCGGGAGCATGGAATATTACCGGAAAGACGGTACCGATCTCTATGGTCCCAGTGACTTTGATTATACCACGGCAGGAGGCTTTCAGACCATCGTTATGAACGTGGCATCCATGAAGGGTAATGGAGTGGACCTGCTATTGAAATACGTCCTGGACAAAGGGAATTTCAGCTGGAGCAATACACTGATCTACAATTACAATCAGAGCAGGACAAGCAGCTATTATGGCCCTTCACGCAAAAGCCCATTGGCCCGTCTGGTCGTGCAGGGCGGCAAGATGATCACCCCTGTCGAGGGCTATCCCCTGTATTCCCTGGCTGCATACAGATGGGGCGGGCTGGATGCCAGCGGTAACCCGCAGGGATACCTGAACGGGGAGCTGTCGACAAACTATAGTGCCATGAGCAATATTGCCAGCGATGGGCAGGGCAGTATGGAAACCATCCGGTTTCTGGGATCCGCCATTCCGACAAGTTTCGGCTCCTGGCAGCAGGAATTCCGCTCCAAAGGCCTGTCGCTCTCTTTTGCGCTGACCTATAAAGCCGGTTATTATTTCAGGAAACCTTCCATCAATTATTCATCACTGATCAATTTTGGAATCGGGCATCCGGACTACGCGGACAGATGGCAGCAACCGGGAGATGATACCGAGGTGCCTGCATTTGAGTATCCACTAAAAATGCAGGGCCGGGATAATTTCTATATGGCCAGTGAGGTCCTTGCCCGAAATGCAAGCCATGTGCGGTTAAAGTTTGTGAACATCGCTTATGACCTCAGGGGGATCAGTAAGCTCCGCTATCTGAGCAATGCTTCGCTCTACCTCAATGTCAACAATGTTGCCCTGCTCTGGACGGCCAACAAAGAAGGACTGGATCCTGATTACAGTGGTATTCCTCCGCAGCGCATGTGGTCCGTTGGTTTTCGTACATCATTTTAATCACAGTCAAGATGAAAATAACACTAATCATCCTATTATGCCTTTTTACATCCTGTGATAAGTTTCTGGATGAAAAAAGCAGTAATAAACTGGCGGTTCCGGTCAGTATTTCTGACCTGCAGGCCCTGCTGGACAATCAGGCAATGATCAATGACAAGCGTACCCCAGCTTTTTTGCAGGCAAGCGCAGATGACTATTTTTTGCCCGGAAATATATTTAACAGCCTAGCAGCAGAGGAAAAGCTGCTCTATACCTGGAAACCCTTTGATTATTATTATGGTAATGACTGGTCTGCCGCTTATCAGGTGGTATATACCGCTAATTACTGCTTGGAGCGGCTGGAGAAAATCCCGAAGACAGCGGAGAATAGGGCATCCTGGGACAACGTCTATGGTTCGGCCCGGTTTCTGAAAGCTTATTGTTACCTTGGTTTGCTCTGGGCTTTTTCAAAAGAATATGATCCCGATGGCAAAAATGACAGCAGGGGTATCGTGCTGAGAAATAGTTCCGATTTTAATGTGCCAAGTGTATTTTATTCTGTTGGAGAGAGCTATGCAGAGGTTATCGGGCTGGCAGAGGACTGCCTGCAGTACCTGCCGGAAAAGCCACTCGTTAAAGCGCGACCTTCCGTGCCTGCAGCCCATTCGCTACTCGCCAGAGCACTGCTTTCCATGGGGAAATATGGGCAGGCGCTGATCCATTCGGAGAAAGCACTCCTGATCGATAAGGCTCTGATCAATTTCAATAACCCGGCAGATGGAATAGCAATAAACTCCGAAACACCATTTGGGAAGTTTACAAAGGAAACCATCTTTTATTCGGAAATGAGCCAGAACTTTAACATATTTCACCCGGGAAGAGCATTTGCGGATACGGCGCTGATGGGACTCTTTGAGGCCGGAGATCTGAGGCTAAAGGTCTACTACCAGTCTGATGGAGGGTATTATAAGTTCAAGGGCACGCATTCGAATACCGTAAGTTCGCTCTTTTCAGGACTCACGACCGCCGAGATGTATCTTATCAGCGCGGAATGCTATGCCCGGGTCGGTAATCTGGCAGAGGGCGTCCGGTATTTAAATACGTTTCGGAAGAGCCGATGGGATGCTTCCACTGCATATCAGGATATCCCTGCCGATAGTAAGGAGAAAATATTGGGCAATGTACTCGATGAACGCAGGAGGGAACTAGCGATGCGTGGGATCCGCTGGTCCGATATCAAGCGGCTCAACCGGGAGGGGTATGGCATCACGCTGAAACGTGTGCTGGGAGATGAAACCATAGTTTTGCAGCCCGGCAGTGACTCCTATATGTTACCGCTGCCCAAAGACCTGGAGAAATTTTTTGAGTGATCTAAAAGCAACAGTCCCTGGCCATTTGTCCAGGGACTGTTTTAAAACCTTTGAATAAATACTTATCACATGAAAATCATTTAATTCAAGGGGCGATTTACCGGATCAGAATATCCTGTGGAAGATGATCCTGTGATCACACGGTACTGGCCGGAGGAAAGATGCTCCTGGCTTTCAATGGATACCTTTGCGGGATCCAGTTCTGTTCCGCCGTTCATGGTGTTTGTAAGGGGCACTTTGATTGAACAGGCTTTATCCTGGGCCAGGCTATTGCTACATGGACTTCCGGGTTCCCAGTTTGCGGGATTTTCTACGGAACTCTGTTCGTATGGCGTATCGCCAGCCCCGGGCGTGTAAATAAACGTTACCTCACTTTGGGTAGCGCGGTCAATCAATTTGAACGAACTGAACCCGATAATTGCAGCGCCGGCTACCAATGCCATCGCATGCTTTTTGATGAAAGATATTGCTTTCATTTTTTGGCCTTTTTTATAGTGGCAAAAAAAGATTACCTCAAAAAACTCTATGTTAATTTTTTTGACCGGCACGTTGCTTTAACGGGGTGCACCGGTCTGCCCTGTGCCCCGGGATCTCTTTTTACGGGGTTGTCCTTCACGTATCATAATTTGTGCTGTTACCGGCCAGGCCGGGAAGAGGGCAAACCGCATTTTAAATTTTTTGACGCGCTCCAGCATGATCGTATAGACCGGAACGCATATCACCTGAGGTCTGGTTAAAAATAAAATGACCTGCTCTTTTAATCGCTTAAACCCAGCCATGGGGGCAGTTGGGCTAGTCAAGTACCACCCCAGTATGGATAGCAGCAATAACAGCGGGTTGACGCGGATACTTATGACGGTGATATGTGAAGCTGTTGTTTTCATTTTTTATGCAGTATAATTTCAGGTCATATTTTTTAATACAACTATTTGTAAATCAGATATTTAATTTGTTTATTCGGTTTTGTGTTTGTATCTTAGTTTTACCAATTCAATTTTTCATTCCTGTTTATATATAGCTACCATAAGGCGGCTAAATGTACAGCCGGTAAATAGATTTATTTTATAACTATCTGTTTATTAGGGTTATATTTTTCTTGTTGAGCTATATAAAGCCTTTGTTATACTTAAATGATGAGCTATGGGGGAAGAACCTTTTGAAATTTTAGTGAAAGAGCCCGAACGGGGCTGCGGCTTATTATGGCCAGACATGGTAGCCAGCTAAAAAAGCGTATCAAAAACTTTATTCACAATGATGATGAACTTGTCAAAGATGCGGTTTCTGAAACATTGATTGTATTGTTTGTACAGCGGGAGAAGATTGTCGGGCATAAAGACCCCTTTGTATGGATGATGGTCATCGCAAAAAATATTTCCCTGAAAATGCTCCGACAGGAAAAGAAGGACCGTAAGATAGCGCTGGACGAGCTCCGAACCATACCCCATAGCCAAGACATTGAAGCTGATCTACACTATCAAGAAATGCTGGAAGCAGTCCTGTCAAAAGCGGAACAGCTCACACCGATGGAAAAGAAAGTTTTGATAGACTCGAAAGTGCATGGGCTGGATAACAGGGAACTGGAGATCCGTCATGACCTGCGGCCACAGCGGGTGAGGAACCTGCTGAGTACGGCACTTGCCAAAATCCGGCGGCTTCTGAAGGGTAATTAAAGTGGGTATAATTTAATATAGATTAAAATTGACGAAAAGATAAGTTGTACTTATCTATAGCAAGTTCTGGTATTAATTGAATATAGATTAGAATTGAAGAAAATGGAACGCGATACTATAAAAGTTCAAGAGCTGATCAAAAAACAGCTGCTAGAAATAATCAGCGCCGAAGAAGAGGCTGAGCTGCACGAGAAAAGGTTAGGTTTTACCGAAGATGAATACGACCTCATGGTCATTGAGGCACTCAGGAAGCTTGAAGGTCAGCTGCCCAAATATTCGCTTGAAGACTGGACACCTGATTACGGGGAAATAAAACGTAGGGGGGAAGCTATACGAAGAAAAGAACAAATAGAACGGTACAGCAAAGTTGGGTATGCAGCAGCCTTGCTGCTATTTATAGGAGCTGTATTGTTATACTTATTTTATCCACATAAAAAAGAGGATAGCATGCTGCATCTGGTGGGGCAATGCATTGGCGTCGAAGATGACACAGAGATACCTTTAATAGAGTCTTCCTGTCTCCTGTTAGCTGCTGACTCTACATGGATAAGGATTGAGCAAGATACCTTTGGCAAAATAGTTCAGTTTGGCGAACTGGCTGTCACCCGTACGAGGGAGGGATTATTGCGTATCCAAAGAAAACCAGTAGAAAACAGTGTTACATCCAGTCTAAAAAATCTGGAAATCTATACCGCTCCACGCCAGCAATGTGTCGTTGAACTGGAGGATGGTACAAGGATACGGATGAATGCACAGTCCAGGTTGAGCTATCCGCTGCGAAAAAAAGATTCGACAGTGGTATATATACGGGGAGAGGCCTATGTTGATGCTAATAACCGTCAAAAGAGTGTTCCTTTGGTTATTGCTACGGAAAAAGGTAAGATAGCGGCCGGTCGTGCTGACTTTTTGATCCGGTCAGACAAAAATGAGACCAAGACCATGCTCAATGCCGGAAAATTAACTCAGTATTCTTATCTTCTGGACAAGATGCAGACTTTAGTATCGCCGGGTGACTTCGGATTTGTTGGATCTAAATATGTAGGCAAAAATCAGCCTCCCCGTGATACAATGAGCTATGTGGCGAACCAGGATTTCAAAGAAGCTAAGATGTGGACCCGTAAAATCCGTGTGTATAGAAATATGCCCCTACGTGCTTTTGTGGATGAGATGAGCCGCTGGGAGGGATTTACGATCAAAAGATGGGAGTGTATCCCAAAGGACAAGCAGATTTCGGTGGCGATCTGTTATCAGAGCGGTCGTGAAGTAGTATATGGCGCCATCCGTCAGGCAGGTGTGCTGCTGCATGAGGAAAAAGGGATGGTCAGCTTCTGTCCCGAGGATAAGCACGATAGAGTAGCCATGGGGCTATTAGATGATAAAAACAGGAAATTAAAATAAGAATATGGAGTATAGCGGGAAGGGGTGGTCTAGCTTCGGGCTTCGGCAGGCAGAGCCCTTATTCAGGTAAGCACTGTGTTTGGATCTAAATAAGACACAAGAAGCGTAGATGAAGTATGGATAAAGCATCAATAAAGCGTTAACCAAGCGTAGATAGTGCGTTATAAGTGCGTCAATAGTGCACTATTGACGCACTTATAACACATTTAGCCTCTTTTGGGACAGTACATGGCGCAATGGCACTGTGACATGCATTAATAATAGCTTAGCTATGCTTGGGCTACGCTTTACTATTACTTTAGCCTGACCGACTACAGGAACATGTAAAGAATTAGTTGCTTAGGAAGAAAAGGTGATAGAAATGACTTTTCTTGAAGGCTATAATGGTAGCTTTGCACTCAATTTCAGTGCGTGATCAACAGCATTGATGATATATTTACACTAATACTATTTTTTATGAAACAAAGACGAATTTACCTTTGGGTAATTTGTTTTATGCTACTTTTTGGTCTGGGGAGTTGCATAAAGGAGGAAGCATTAAATGCCGAGGCGGATATTGAAGGAGCTACTATTGCTCAAAGTGACCAATATTTAAAGAGAAAACCTTCCATTGATAATAATACAGTTGTTTTTTCGCTAAAACGTTTCACAGGAAGTTATGTGCAGTCACCAGAATTTATACTAACACCTGGGGCGACAATAGAGCCGAAGAGCGGAACTCAACTTGATTTCACTGAACCGCAGAAATACACTGTTACTTCTGAGGATGGAGCGTGGTCCAAGACTTATACTGTTTCATTTGTTATTGATGAGGGCGCAGATTTATATTCAGCGTTTGAATATGCTGAAGTAGTAGATACTAAAGGTCCAGAAGGACATTATCATAAATTTTATGAGCTAACAAAACTTGGACAGAAGACATACAGCTGGGCTACTGCAAATGATGGCTATAATATTCTGGCGGCAACGCTTGTTGGTGAAGGAGAAGAATTAGTTCCGGGTTTTTATCCAACATCCCAGATTGCCGATGGCTATATTGGCAAAGGTGCACGGCTTGTGACTAAGAGTACAGGTTCTTTAGGTGGGATTTTCGGCACGCCACTGGCTGCTGGTAATTTATTCTTGGGAGCATTTCAAACAACTTTCCCGACGATCAAATCTCCGCATTTTGGCATATTGTATGAGGAAAAAGCTGCACCATTGGCTATAAAAGGATTTTTTAAGTATAAAGCGGGGGAAAAATTTGTTGTCAATAATAAGCCATCATCACTCACCAAAGATACTTGGGATGGGTATGCTCTCTTATTCGAAAGAGCTCTGCCTCCCAATGATGACTTTTTGTCGGGTGACCATGGGTTTGTTGATAAGAGAATTGTTGCAATAGCACGGGTCGGAGCCAAAGAACAGATCGAAACTAACGAGTGGACCGCATTTAGCTTACCATTTTCTTTTGTAAATGGTAAATCATTTGATCCCAATAAGGAATATATGTATACGATTGTGTTCAGCTCAAGTAAAGAGGGAGATAAGTTTAACGGTGCTGTGGGGAGTACATTGCTTATTGATGAAGTTGAACTTGTCGTCGAAGACGCCAAATAATTATTGGTTTATATGTTGAATTAAGCGATAGGGAACGTACAAGCAATTTAATATTGTTCGCTAAGTGAATTTATAAGGGTAGTCGTCTGAAGGAGGACAGAAGTTAGACAGATCAATAACTGTCTTCAAAACAAACATACATCAAAAGAATATTTAATGAACAGAATAATTTATATAATAGCTATTTTCATGATAGCGACCGGATATGTGCAGGCTCAAAATAGTCCGTCGAACCGTAATCCGAATTTTTTTAATACAGATATTGATTACTCGGTACAGGCTCAATTCAGTATTGGTGGTAGTAGTCCATTAGGTCTTCCTAAGACAATACGTAAAATAGAAAGTTACAATCCCGGGCTTCAGGTAGGTCTGGAGGCAAATGCGACAAAGTGGCTGCAGGAAAATAAGCAATGGGGGATTCGTACAGGAATCCGTTTTGAAACAAAAGGGATGAAAACGGAAGCCCGTGTGAAAAATTACCTTACTGAAATTGTGAAAGATAATTCAAAGGTGAAGGGGTACTATACTGGGAAAGTAGAAACAAATGTGCAAAACACTTACCTTACATTGCCTGTCTTAGCTGTGTACAGGTTGTCCGATCATTGGAATTTATATGGCGGATTTTATTTCTCGGCATTGCTGGATAATACATTCGATGGTAATGTTTCAGATGGATATTTGAGGCAAAATACGCCGGTAGGAACAAAAATTACTTTCGAAGAGGGGAGTCAGGCTTCTTATGATTTCTCTGATAATATCCGGAAATTTCAATGGGGAACACAACTTGGAGCGGAGTGGAAGATGAACCGACATTTTAAATTGTTGACAGATCTTACCTACGGTTTTAGTAATATCTTGGAAAAAGATTTTACCTCCATAGATTTTGGTATGCATAATATCTATCTTAACGTAGGGTTTGGATACAATTTCTAATAGAAACTGATCATATGCAATTTGATTATATCATTGGTTATTTTATAGCATAATCCCATTAGGATAAAATAAAAACAGTCCGTTAGCAATAAAACTAATGGACTGTTTTTATTTAGTGCTTAAACGAAGCTATTCATTTTACATTTTTAATCCGATCTCTCTCAATCTTTCATCTAAGTATTGACCAGCAGTATAGTCTTCATAAACCTTAGGATGAGCCTCGTTTATACAAGAATCTAATGAAGCTAGGCTCATGGAAGATTTAGGATGCAAAAAGAATGGAATTGAAAAGCGGGAAGTGCCCATTTTCTCCCTAGGAGGATTGACCACACGGTGCGTTGTTGATTTCAGTTTGTTGTTGGTCAAACGCTGCAACATATCGCCCACATTGATGACAATGTCCTCACCTTTTGCTTTGATCGGAAACCATTCGCCATCTTTTGTCAATACTTCCAGACCATCTGCACTAGCACCAATTAATAGGGTAATCAAATTGATGTCCTCATGAGCGCCTGCACGTACAGCATCTGGAGCTAATGCGTCTGGATCTGCAATTGGGAAATAATGTATTGCACGCAAGATGGAGTTTCCGTTGATCACAAATTTCTCAAAATAATTTTCTTCCAGATCCAAGTACGTAGCGATTGCCTTCAGCAATTCACGTCCTGTATCTTCTAATTTTTTGTACACTTCAGCTGTTACACCATTAAAACGAGGTATCTCTTCCACTTGGGGATTATCTGGAAAGTCCGCTTTTGAATATTCTTCACCAACGATCGTTTGACCACGTTGCCAAAATTCTTTTAGATCCGGTGTTTTGGAATCTTTTGCTTTTTCTCTTCCCTTGGCTGTATATCCACGCTGGCCCGCAAGTTCAGGAAATTCATATTTTTCTTTGGTCGCTGTTGGCAAACCAAAGAATTCTGGAACGACCTGATATAATTCCTCAATTAATTCTTTTGATAAACCATGATTAGCAATCGTGACAAAGCCTGTTTCGTTGAACGCTTTGCCAATATCTTGAATAAATTGATTTCGTTGTTCTTGGGTTCCTTCTGTATAATGCAACAGGTCCAAGCGAGGTATGTTTACTAAAGCCATACGATGTCGATATTTGTTTAGGACAAATTTAACGCAATTAATTTTGAATATCGTACATGGACTGTTAATAAAAGTTTTTAGTTTTATTTTATCTGTTTGATTAACAGTTGTTAAAAGTTTTCCACATTTTGGCTTTAGTCATAAAAAAGCAAGAAAAATTATTCTGAGATGCCCATAGCAGATAATTAACAAAATTTACATTTTCCAGTTTGTTATTCTAATTCTTAACTATTATATTTGTTATGCAAGCATAATAATAAATCGCTTGTGATTACGCTATGAACCAAAATCAGACAATCGACTATTTTTTAAAAACAGGTTGGCAAACAATCGCCAATAAATATAATCAAATTGCTTCGCAGTATGGTTTTACCCAGGCCGCTGGTTATATTTTAATCAATATCCATAAGGATGGTACGCCTGTTTCTCAGATTGCAAATTTGACTGGGGTCAAAACAACCAGTTTGTCTCGGGTGTTGAATAATTTAGAAGGGTTGGGATTCATCTATCGTGAGACCAGTGAAACGGATAAACGTTCTGTAAAAGTATACTTGACAGATTTGGGCCGCGAAAAGAGGAGGATTGCCAAAGATGTTGTGCGCAATTTTAATCAATATCTCGCTGATAATTTTTCGGAAAATGAACGTGATCAATTGATTGCTTCTTTGGCGAAACTTAATGAGCTGGCGACAAGTTATAAAGAAGAAGTAATCGTGTAGAAGTTAAACCAAATGTACGGATGTACATGATAAATATGTTATGATGAACAGAAATATTAGAAAAGTGGCAGTTCTCGGTTCGGGTGTTATGGGCTCGCGAATTGCTTGTCATTTTGCTAACATTGGTGTCGAAGTTTTGCTGTTGGATATAGTTCCTCGTGAACTACTGCCGGCCGAACAAGCTAAGGGGCTAACATTGGAAAGTAAGGCCGTTCGGGACAGGATTGTCAACAGTTCGCTGGAAACTGCCTTAAAGACAAATCCTTCGCCAATTTATAGCAAATCATTTGTAAAACGTATCAAAACAGGTAATTTTGATGATAACCTAAAAGATATCGCTCACGTAGATTGGATTATTGAAGTCGTTGTTGAACGGTTGGACATTAAAAAGTCTGTTTTCGATCGCGTAGAACAGTTTCGTAAGCCAGGTACATTGATTACTTCCAATACTTCTGGTATTCCTATTCATCTCATGACAGAGGGGCGTAGTGAAGATTTTAAAGACCATTTCTGTGGTACACACTTTTTCAATCCACCACGTTATCTGCCTTTATTGGAGGTTATCCCTACACCACATACCAAGTCAGAGGTGGTTGATTTTGTTATTCATTTTGGCGACAAGATGTTGGGCAAGGCCGTCGTACTGTGTAAAGATACACCCGCATTTATCGGTAACAGGATTGGTGTCTACTCGATGTTGGCGGTCACGCATCTGGTTGAACCACTGGGGCTGACTGTTGAGGAAGTGGATAAATACACCGGTCCCGCAATGGGGCATCCCAAATCGGCGACTTTCCGTACCGCAGATGTTGTAGGGCTTGATACCCTGGTCAATGTTGCGAATGGACTGGCTCAGAATGCGCCTGAAGACGAAGCAAAAGGTGTCTTCCGGCTGCCTGAGTTTATCAGCAAAATGGTCGAAAATAAATGGCTGGGCGAAAAAACAAAAAAAGGATTTTACGAAAAAGTGAAAGCTGCTGATGGCAATTCTGAAATCCTTTCTTTAGATCTTAAAACATTAACATTTGGTTCACAACAAAAAGTTAAGTCCGCAACTTTAGAAGCGACCAAACCTGTTGAAGATATCCGCAAACGGATGAAAGTCTACGAACAGGGGACTGATAAAGCAGCGGAACTTTTCCGTGCGATGCACTACCCTTTGTTTGAATACGTTTCACGTCGTGTTCCTGAGATCACGGATGATTTCTTCCGTATTGATGATGCGATGCGTGCCGGCTTTGGCTGGGAGCTAGGGCCATTTGAAGTGTGGGATGCTTTAGGAGTGCGTGACACTTTGGCCAAGATCAAGGCTGAAGAGAAGCGGTTGCCAGGTCAGGATGGCGAAGTGGCATCCTGGGTACATGAAAT
>JAITLV010000305.1 GCA_031277685.1 Sphingobacterium sp.
TCAGGTGATAGATATCCTATTTCTGAGAAAATTCATCAAACTATATTGAGCCTTCCAATTTCTTACGGACATACGGAGGATGATATTTTTAGAGTGGTTGAGGTAATGAATAAGTTTTCCTAAAGTTTTTTATGATTAATTTATTCAGAGATTTTAGCATTGGAATTTTTTCCAACAAAAAAAATAAGGCAACGCGTCTTTTGTTGGCTTTAATTTCTTTAGGATTAACATCTTGCCAGATTTCGAATGTAACATAATGTAAACCCAAGACCTCTAAAAATTTAAGATCTTCTGTGTTTGGTAAAGTGCCGAAAATCATGCTACCGTTTCTAGTCGTATTTAATAGTTCTGAAGAAGAGGTTCGTAGCCGAAAACTGTCGGGGTTGGTTGAGTTAAGGAAATTACCATAGGTTTCATATTCTGAGAATCCCGAAAGTGATATATCTTTTGCGGCTATATTTTCAAGGATATGATATGGCCAAGCCAGATCACCTGCGTTTTTGCTGAGCTCAAGTAGCATTTTTTGCATCAGCTTTGTTTGGACCATAAAATGTTCTGATATATAAGAGTAGTTGACTGTTTTTTTTAAACCAAGTATATGTTCCATTGTTTCAAAATATGGGGTGTGATTTTCCTCACTCTTATGGATCAATACCTTTTCTTCTTCGTCAAAGAAATTGATTGGTTTTAATGGGATGGTATCTGCATCCCATATTAGATAATAGTCACTTTGAATTATTTTGGCGATTTCCATTTTTAAGAATTGCTGAAAGTACCAGCCGGCTCGACCCTCATCATTTATTTTTTGTCTTAAGAAGTCGGCGACAGATTGAAAATTAAATCGGTCGAATAATTCATTTTCGTTAACAAAAATTAAGTTCGTTAAATTGAATGACTGAAATTTTTCAAAATGAGAAACGTTTGTTATGAGATAGATTTGTTTTGCTTGAAAAAATCGCTTCACTTGTTTGATCACAACCTTTGCAGTTTCAATGTGCTGCGGACCTAAGCAGATGACAATATCGTAGTTTGGGTTATTTGCAAATAATTGCATCATCATAGAATCTAGATTGGTTAAAATGTGACAAAAGTTGGTAGAATTAATCCCGTAGTCTCTATCGTATCATCATTAATCCATTTTTTGGGCGATACGACGACTTTACCCGGATTATCGTTTAACCAAGCGCCCCACCAGCTAAAACTGCTATTCGCAATAATATGATGTTTACACAATGACATGAGCTGTAGATCACGAAAACTATTAGACCCAGAGTTATGTTCAACAAAAATCGCATTTAGACCTATAAACTTTGATCTACACCATTTGATATCATTAGAAAATACTACAAAAAGCGGTGAATCCTGTTTCTCAAGCATATACTGTATGCTTTTTTGATAGTATTCTTCTGTACATATATCTTTAAATAAAGGTTCTTGTAAATAATCACCACGTCTAACATGTAACGATATTGCGTTTTCTTTGTCGATAATATGTTTTAAACGAATATTCTCGCGATCATCCATCTTAGGGAATTGGAGCTTTTGTCGGAGTAGAGGAGCAACTTGACTAAGATAATCTATATGCTGCCAATAACCCCAGTAGTAGCGGCTTCTATTGTCTTCAAAAATATCTTTTGTGTAGGAAAAAGGCGAAGTTTCCTCAAAATAGATATGCTTTGTATTATACAGTCGTCTCAATTTTCTCCATAGCCATTTATTGTTGTTCCTGGTATAGATATTTGTTTCAAAAGTGCTGAGTTGTGGAAGTTTAATGTTGAACACTGCTTCTAATTCGAAACCATTATGTACATGGTAGCCATTAAAATCTTCTAAATCGACTTTTACGTGCTTAAATTTTTGTTGTAATGACAAAAAAAATGCATACTGAAAGAGCTGATTTCCTAGGCCGCCTAAGAATTTTACAATCTTCATAAGTTATCTTTTGAGAAAGGACGTTAACGTTTGTTTAAGTCCTTTTCTTAGATGCCTGAATTTGCATATGTGCCATTCAAACAAGGGTTTTTTTAATAATAATTTAATTGTTTGGAACTTTCCTGCTCTTATAACAAGTTCGAACCACTTATTATAAAGCTCGTTTGAAAAAGCTTCCTGTTTATAGATATTATACTGCTTATTCTTTTCTTTAAGTAATGCAAGGATATAAAAATTTTCTTCTAGTGTGTAATTATCGTTTCTAAAATTAGCTAAAAGAATGGCGATATATTTGCATTCAACATTTAAAGCAAATTGATCAACCTGTCTAATTTTTAAGTTGTAGAGCGCTTGATCAAGCTGATCTCTTTTCCGTATGGAAATATTTGTTCCATGTATCCTATATTTCACTAGGTAATCTTCTAAATTTTCAATTGCATATTTTTGGGAAATTCTATAGAAGAGATCGTAGTCCTCTATCAGAATATCTCCTTGATATCCATTTACTTCTCTGAATATTTTAGTTTTGATCATTGTCGAAGAATGAACAATTGTGTTCTCAAAAAACAAGGTAATTTTTATTTTGTCTATATCCGTGAAAACATCGAGTCTTTCTCCAGTCTCGTTGCCGTTCTGATCAATAATGAGCGCTCGGCTGCCAACAACAGCAAGATCGGGATTATTTTGGAAGGCATTTAGCTGCTTTTCTAAACGATCTGGTATAGCTATGTCATCGCTGTCCAAAATAGCGATAAAGTTCCCCCTAGCTTCAAGTAAAGCGATATTTCTGCTTTCAATTAATCCACGATTTGTTTCATTTTTTATAACTCTTATTCTAGGATCATGAAAGCTTTGAATGATTGTTTCTGTATTATCAGTAGAACCGTCATTAATGATAAGCAATTCAAAGTTTTGAAATGTTTGATTTAAAGCACTCTTTATAGAATCGGCAATAAATTTTGAAGCATTAAAGGCGGCCATTAATATGGTAACTTCTATTCCATTCGACATAATTAAAAGATTGATCTTATTTATTTGATATAGATATCCTCTTCACAGCTTTAGCTTCGCTAATTCTAGAAGGAAATTGAGCCTCATCTAAAAATACTTTTTAAATAAAGAATAGATTTTTTGAGAGCGGATATTGGCCAATTTATATTCTTTTGGGGTAGCTTAACATTTATAGATTTTATAAAGTTATCAAGATTGCTAGCTGGAAAAAAATCTAATTTTTCCCAACTACAGGCCGGTAAAGGATGAAAATCCAAATAATTTTCATAATTCTCAGCTGATAGTTTATCCCAACTTCTATAAAATTCTATAGTATCGAAGTCATTTACATGGCCCCAATTATTGATTTTTTGCTGTATTTCAGAATTTTCTCTAGCCCAGGATTGATGAATAACATAATAGTTTAATATATATTCTTTTGTATTCTGCGTAGCCCTTGCCTTGCTATAAAAGGGGAGGTTGGTCACCAAACTGCACAATTCATTATAAGGGGATATAATGAAGAAACCATCCGTTGTTTTCTTGAATAATACTATTAATTTAACTCGAAAGGTAACAGGCGTTTTATCCGGTTGTTTCAAAAGAAATCTATTTCTTCTGAGAAATGTTGTTAGCTTCTTAAAATCGTACGGGTACTCGTCGCTATCCAATTGTATATGCCATCCGCCCTTGCCCATAGATTGAGCGAGCATATTCCGTTGTCTAGTTTCGGATATCAAGGGAGCTTGTCCTGCAACATAGAAATCATCAGCATAAAAATGAATTTTATGATCGGTGTCAAGCTTTCTTATCTCTTCAAAGGTACTTTCCGGTATTTCGAAATAGTTGCCTGTCCAGGTTCTTTTATTGATGTCGTAGCTTATAGTTATGCGGTCAGCCTCTGTATATACCTGTTTAATTGAGGTTATAATATATTGATAGTCATAAGATAATAAATAACCTATTTTAATTAACATCATGATTTTTTTGATTGTAATTCTACTGCTTTGATTTTATTAAATAAGGTTTCTCTAGAAAATGGCAGAAGTCCTTTTTCGGAATGCGATTGAATTTTTTTCCATAAAACTTCATCAGTATATAGAAGCAATATTTTTTCTGCGAACTCTTCTGCTGTTTCTGCTAATAATACTGTTTCGCCATCGACTAGTTTCATTCCTTCGGCGCCTATTTGGCTCGTGACAACCGGAAGATAGTATTCAAAAGCTTGTCCGATTTTACCTTTAACACCAGCGCCATATCTTAATGGCGCAACCATTAATTTACTGTTAAGAAAGTAATGTGTTATATCTGGTACATGTCCAAGTAATTTAATTTTAGGATCGGAAATATTTAATAATGTGTTGACATCTCCCACAACATGAAGCTCAACTTCCGGGTTTGTAGCCCAGATACGTGGCATAATATCTTCATAAAGAAATTGTACTGAATCGAGATTTGGGAGGTGCTTTGACCCGATGAAAAGCAAGTTATTACGTTGGTGAAAACTAGGTATCTGCTCAATTTTTACTTTTGGATAATGTACATTGGAAATTACGATCATTTTATTAGCAGAACAGAACTTCTCCATATAAACTCCTTCTTCATCTGATATTGGTATAACAATGTCCGCTTTCGACGCTGCTATTTTTTCATTTCTCAGTGCTTTGATATACCATTTCTTTAATTTTTTATTTAAGGGGTCATGCTCTAACATACGTAACAATCTAAGATGGTGAATATCAACCATATCAAATACTAATTTCGGCATTTGCAACAATTGTTGAGCAGTTTTATAATAACAGACGAAAACATCGGCGGTGTAGAACCAACAAATAGGACTGATATGCTGAATGTTGCTAAAGAATTTTCTGAGCCCTTTTCTCTTTCTATATTCATAATAGGTGGATACACCCATTTTTTGAAAAAAGGATAAATAGGGATTATTGATCCTATTGGATTCAACGATCAATGTGATATGATAACCTAAGATTTTAAATGCTTTGATTATCTCAGTAAATCTTAAATCACCTGAATTATTATCGTATTCTGGTAGGCGGTAATAAAAGAAGACAATACTTTTGTTATTATATAATTCCAATATCCGCTGCTCGGTATTTAAGGCGGAAATACCTGCGATTTCTTTTGACCATTTACGTTTGAATTTCTCCAAGTTATTTTCGAAGAGCTCCTTTTTAGATTTGTTCTGATATCCGTTTTTAGCGTTATAAGATACTCCATTAAAATGAACCACTTGGGAAAAAGGAGTATAATAAATATCTTTACCCTGAAGATATTTAAACGAGAAACATAGATCCGTTTCCTCGAAATACGCTGGAGCAAATTGTTCGTCAAAAAGATTTAATTCATTATTATCACTATATTTTTTGAATAAAAGACTGCATCCAGAACAGTAATCCACTTTGTAAATATAATTTACTTCAGGATAATAATGTTCTTTTCTAACTACTTGACTTATATTGCAGTCTTTCATGAAGACACAACCGGCTTCTTGAAGACTGCCATCCGAATTTAATAGTTTTGAACCAACAGCCCCAACATTTTGAAAGGTTGTGAAAACTTCGTAGAGTGCATCTAAAAATCCTTCTTTAACTACCGTGTCATTATTTAGCAAATAAATATATTCACCACGTGCTATTGAAATCCCTCGGTTTACACTCTTTAAAAATCCTAAATTTTCTGAATTATTTATAATTTGGATATTTTCAATAAGAGAAAAATCAGTTGAATCACTACTTCTATCATTGATAAGAAGGATTTCAAAGCTAACAGTCGGTAGATGCTGGTGTATCGAATTTAGGCATGACCAAGTATATATTTCCTGATTATAGAAAGGAATAATAATAGAAACCTTCGGATTTGAGAAATGCGGGAATACTAGTTTACTCCGCGTAAAGGTTAAAGGTATATCAGTAACTTCAATTTGTTCAGCATGCAAGTTATTGATATATTTTGTTTTGTTAATCCAGTTTTTAATTATCGTGCGAAGTCCCATGTATTATTTCAATGAGTTATGAAAAAGTATTGTTTGAGGTTTTAAAGATAGTAAGAGCAACCGAAAATTAAGATGTGCTAAATCACTTTCTCGTATTTTTTAATGATATCTTTCCACGATGTATTTGCATCGTGAATTTCGTTATCTAAGCTATAATTTTTTAAAATATAATCGGAAGCAAGTTGTCCTTGGGCTATGATAAGATCAGCATTGTTAGCGAATAGATTTATTATATAAATAATTTTGTCTACATATCCAACTATGTCTCCCTCTTCAACAGCATATGAAAACTCTGGTTTAAAATATTCTGCGCCTCCTCTGCCTTTATATCCCACAACAATACAGCCACAGG
>JAITLV010000321.1 GCA_031277685.1 Sphingobacterium sp.
CTCCTTCGACTCCAAAAAATTGTCCCTATAGGAAGACATCAATTGATACTCCTTGCTATCAATAACGCTTTTCAACTGGATCTCGGCATTTGCAAAATCTGCAGCCTGTCCCTTCGCCAGGATAGGTTTATACAGGTATGTTTTTGCCAAATAGGCCTGCGCGGCACCCTTGGTTGCCCGACCGATCATTTTACTGTCGGCATAAAGTGCGCCCCGTGTAGGCAACAGCTCAGCAGCCTTTTTAAAATCATCCACGATTAGCGCATATACCGCTCCGGCCTGAGAGTTGCCGGGATAATAATCTTCATTTGTTTCAACAGGTTTATTGATCAGCGGAATAGTTTCTCCAAAAAGCATACCGAGGTGCAGATAATTCAAACCTCGCAGAAAAAACGCTTCTCCCAATAACCGATTCCTTCTATTTTGGTCTATTTCGCCCTCAAACCTTTGGATACGATCGATGGCTAAATTCGCCGCAAAGACCCCATTCCAAAAGTCTTTCCAGGTGAGTGCTGCCATCCCATCACTTGCAGGTGTATTGTACGTGTCCTGGTACATGGGTTCCCATTTAAAAGTATGGTTGTAATCGTCCCCGGGTGCCAAGAGCTCGAAATACAAACTACGGGCATATCCGCCCTGTGTACGGCCGATCAGTGCCTGATAGGCAGGTATGACCGAATTTTCCAATTGATCTGCTGTTTTATAATAGGTGTCTGTCGACAATTCCTGCGGATTGGAGAGATCCAGATTTGGCTTACAGCCCGAGAACTGTATCAACAAAGCAGCAGCAGCCAGTTTTATATAGTGTCTGTTCATGGTATCGAAATGAAAATTAAAATGTGAATTGAATACCCATAAAATACTCCCTAGAATTCGGGAAGCTTAGCCCCCATGGTGTCTGTCCGTCAATTCCACGGCTTAAATTGGAGCGCGTATCGCCCGAGCCCACTTCCGGATCATACCCCGAATACTTGGTAAAGGTCAGCAGGTTTTTTGCGCCAACATAAAACCGCAGCCGATCGATCTTCCAGCGCTCAAGCCTAGGACTCGAAAAACTGTAACCGATGTTGACTACTTTGAGCCGCAGGTAAGAACCATCTTCCACAAACCTGTTTGATGCCCTTAAATTTTGATTGGGATCGCCAAGTACAGCGCGTGGAATAGTAGTAGCTGTATTTTTTGGATAAACCGTAGTTTCACCAGATACCGGATTTTTAAAGACAAGCTCCTCCGCACGATAACGATCCAGAGTCGATGCAAAATTATTGTAGTAGTGGTACATTCCCTCGCCCCAGTAGCGGCTATTATTGTAGATATCGTTTCCTTTGCTTCCCTGCCACATCATCGACAGATCAAATGTGCCAATCGAACTGCTGTAGTTTACATCGGCATTGAAGCCGTAGCTAAAATCAGGTATTGGGCTTCCCAAAAAATCTTTATCCTGATCATTTAAGACCTTATCACCATTGCGATCATTAAATCTTACATCCCCCAGTGCTGCATGGGGTGCAAAAGCTTTATCGGCATCCAATTGGGCCTGGCTGGTATATAAACCGTTTGTCGTATAGCCCCAAAATTCGCCCACCGAACGGCCAACAGCTGTTCTTGTCACATTTTCACCCCCAGGAGAGATGCTTCCCCACAAAATTTCATTATTGTTCCCCAGGCTCAGGACGCGGTTATTCACAAAAGAAATGTTGGCCCCGATATGGTAGCTAAAATTGCCTACCCTATCTTTATACGATGCCAATATATCCCAGCCTCGGTTGCGTATACTGCCGGCATTCAGCACAGGAAAGTTGTTGACATACCCTGCGGTGAACGAAATGGGTACATTGATCAACATGTCCTCAGTCTTTTTGTTATAATAATCGACCGTCAGGGCCAATTTATGGTCAAACAGTTCCAGATCGAGACCAAGGTCAGTTGAATACTGGCTTTCCCATTTTACATTCGGATTGGAAGGAGTCTGCGGCAAAGCCCCCGTAACCATAACATTGTTCAAATAATACCAGACGTGGTCGAAACTAACCGTCCGCTGATATTGATATTGCGCTATATCGGAATTACCCAGAAGACCATAACTGCCACGGAGCTTCAATTCGCTGATCGCAGGAAATGCTTTCATGAAAGATTCCTGACTGATCCGCCATCCCGCTGATACCGAAGGAAAGTTTCCATAGCGGTATTGATTGCTAAAGTTGGCCGATCCATCACGTCGCATATTAAATGTCAATAGGTAACGGTTATCATAATTATAGTTGACACGGCCCAGCATGGAATACATGGCCGACTGTCCCACACCTGACCCCACGAGACGGGAACTCGCCAGGGAAGCCGAATTAAGGATCAAAACATCTGGACTTGGCAAACCGCGGGCACCGGCATTGACAGCATTATAACGGGATTCTTCCGAAGTAATCCCTGCCAAAGCCGAAATAGCATGTTTGCCAAAATTATTTTCATAAGTCAGCGTATTTTCAAACAACCAGCGGTTATTTTGACTGCTCGAAATATTGAGTTCATCCGGACTATGATTTTGATATTGTCCGACAGCGTAGTTACCTATATACCCCTCATTCCGCACCCGGCTAAGGTCGATCCCCATATTAAATTTGTAAACCAGGCCTTTTATAATCTCATAAGTAGCCCAGGCATTGCCGTTTACCGAAAAGTTGTCATTGACGTTTTTATTGAGGTAGGCATTTGCCAATGCACTCTGAACATCCGTTCCATTGCCAGCTCCGGCAAAACCAGTGCTGCTGTTGGCATCGTAGAGCGGTAATGTCGAGGACCACTTTTGCGCATCGATGATATTTTT
>JAITLV010000086.1 GCA_031277685.1 Sphingobacterium sp.
CAGATACAAGCTCAGAATCTTGACTATAATTTCATTGTTGTCGGTGAAGGAACAGCCAAAATAATTGCAATGCAAGAGATGCCTAATGCCATTTTCTTAGGAAAGAAAAGCCATGATGAACTTGCAATTCTATATGCTTCGGCAGATGCCTTTGTTTTTCCGTCGGTCTCAGAAACGTATGGAAATGTCGTTGTCGAAGCATTGGCATCCGGACTTCCTTGTGTTATCGCCGATGGTGGTGGTTCGGCTTCCTTGATTCAGCACGGAAAAAATGGATTTAAGTGTCAACCTGAAAATGCGGCTGGGTATGTATACTACCTCAAAAAAATTCTATCTGACGCGAGCTTAAGAAAAAATCTCGTCACTGAAGGTCTATCCTATGTTGGGCAACTGGATTGGAATAGGCTATCTGAACGCTATTTTAATGATATTGAACTGTTGATAGACAAAACACAGGAAGTCGATTTGGCATGGGCAAATTAACAAACCCAAGCCAACTTATCAAAGGTGTTTTTCTATTTTTGATTTTGGCGTCCATAGCTGTCTTTTTAGCGAAAAGCGACTTAAATGCCTTGAAAAAAGAGCTCTCCTCAGTTGGTTATCGCTTCATTATTATTTTGATTACGACTTGCACTGCCTATTTTATAGGCACATTAGCTTGGTGGATATGTTTGGGCTCCGCAAAAAAGAAGGTCAATCTGCTCGAACTCTTTGCCGTCCGTCAAATCGGGGAAACCATTGGACTATTCAATCCCACAAGCATTATAGGTGGCGATTTATTAAAGGCACAATTGATAACCCGTTATGACATTCCGCTAAAAGAAGGATTGAATTCAGTTGCGATATCCCGCATTACCGCCGTGCTGTCTCAATTGACACTCTTTTTGATTGCTATGCTTTGGTTGATATTTTCTCCTTTAAAAAATGAAATTATACGCTACGCGGGCCCTGTAATTTATATTATCTGTTTATTTTTGCTCCTTTTGATGATCCTGATACTTTACTGGTTAATAGCTGCAAAAAGTACCTCACAAACCAAGGTTTCAACAACAACACGTTTTGGAAAAGCAAAAGCGCATTTTCAGTCACTACTTTGGAGTGTAAAAGACTTTTATCGACATCAAAATAAAGTCTTTTGGTATTCTTACTTACTTTTTGCGCTGCATTGGATTATTGGCAGCCTTGAATTCTATTATATTCTAAAATTTTTGGGTGTTGCAGTACAACCAATACATGGTTTAATAGTAGATATGAGTGTCATTGTGTTGAAAAGCATCGGTGCATTTATTCCAGGACAACTGGGGATTGAAGAAATCGCCAATAAGCTCCTACTCCATATGATCGGTATTACAGGGGGAAGTATTTGGCTCAGTGCTTCATTATTACGTCGCGGCCGACAGCTCACCTGGGTAGCGCTGGGTTTTATATTTTATCTATGCATCAAAAAGAAACAGGTTCATGTACCCATCTGAAATAGAAATACTATTTGTTAGCCACAAATATCCCCCAAGTGTTGGCGGCATGGAAAAACAAAGCTTTGAACTCATCAATACTGCGGCGCTTTACTTGAAGGTACACACCTTAGTCTATGACAACCGGGAACCTCTTTTAGCTTTCTTCTTCCAGCTGAATCGTCGAATTCTAGCCAAAGTTAACGCTAACCCCGGCATTAAGCTTATTCACTTTAATGATGGATTAATTGCGTCTTTAGCCTCTTTTCACAAAGGATATCCCCATTTAAAACGTGTTGCCACGCTTCACGGACTGGATATCGTATTTCCCTTTCGCTATTTTCAACGTAAGATCGTACCGCGGTTTAATACTTTTGATCAGCTTATTGCCGTTAGTCAAGCTACCGCCGACGCCGCACAGGCACGTGGTATTGATCCATCCAAAATAATTGTTATACCCAACGGTGTCGATCCAATAAACCGCTCCACGCAAGACAATGAACCAGCCTGCCAGGGCAAGCCCTATTTTATCACTTTGGGACGCCCTGTTAAACGGAAGGGCTTCTCGTGGTTGATGAAACATGTCATTCCTGCTATTCCTGGTGATTTCAAATTACTAATGGTGGGTCCATTCGATCACGGACCTACATGGAAAGAACGTCTATTGCAGCTTATACCAAAAAAAATAAATCATTTAATCACCTTATTCCTCGGATTTCCGACCGATCAGGGGGAGATCAGAAAATTACTGAAAGCGTACCCCGAAAAAATTGAACATCTTGGAAAAGTCCCATTCGAACAACTGCAAAGCCTCTTGAGCAACGCACAGGCCTTCTTAATGCCCAATATTGAAGTGCCCGGAGATATGGAAGGTTTTGGGCTCGTTTGTTTGGAGGCTTCCACAGCCGGCACCATTGTTGTCGCCGCCGAATTAGAAGGAATTACAAGCGCCGTGACACATAATCGCAATGGCCTGCTCCTGGCAAGCAAAAACCAAAATGCATGGATTGAACAACTCCAAGCTATTTTAGCAAATCCAGTATACTACAAAAACCTAAGCCTACAATTTAAACAAAATACTCTAAAACAATATAGCTGGGACATTATGGCCAGATCCTATTGTCAATCATTTGTAGACTTATGTAACTAAGTCTTCAAGTGATTGACAGCAACATCTTAAAAATCCGAATGCACTAATCTTAAAAACCCGAACACACGATAAATTAAATCAACATCTTTCAAGACGCAAAACTTTCTTATAACGACTCGCCAAACTTTTATAAAAAAGCAATTGCGTTACAGCAAAACATACCAACAAAAAAAGCCCCCAGGATGAATAAAATGTTAGACCGATATACAGTAGTAATAAGAATAACCGAAGCATCTCAAGTGGAAAAACCCAGTCTTCATGTTCCAGGAGGCCCCCAATGCAAATGACACTACAGAGAATAAACCCTCCGCCAACAACAAGTTGCATAAATTGCTGATAATTACCGTAAAGTAAGAAAAAGAAAAGTAAGACCATCGTTAGCATCGACTGAAAAAAGATATAGCGGCTTAACACCTGTGTATGCACTTGCAGCTTAGCTCCTGCAAATATGCGCTCTTCCAGTTCTTCACGAATTTCAGGCTGTATGTCGTCGGGCCGACCAAATATAGTCCGCATTTTGTTTTTAAACCCTTCGGCCCGCTTAAATGACAAGCCGATTTCAAATAAATAATGAAAATGCTGCCAAAGAAAAGTGTAGCGATGAATAGGTTTGGTAAGACCATAGACACAGGGTTCATCCTTTTGTTCCGAGATAAATGTTCCAAACAGCTTATC
>JAITLV010000101.1 GCA_031277685.1 Sphingobacterium sp.
CAGATACAAGCTCAGAATCTTGACTATAATTTCATTGTTGTCGGTGAAGGAACAGCCAAAATAATTGCAATGCAAGAGATGCCTAATGCCATTTTCTTAGGAAAGAAAAGCCATGATGAGCTTGCGATTCTATATGCTTCGGCAGATGCCTTTGTTTTTCCGTCGGTCTCAGAAACGTACGGAAACGTCGTTGTCGAAGCATTGGCATCCGGACTTCCTTGTGTTATCGCCGATGGTGGGGGTTCGGCTTCCTTGATTCAGCACGGGAAAAATGGATTTAAGTGTCAACCTGAAAATGCAGCTGGATATGTTTACTACCTCAAAAAAATTCTCTCTGACGCGAGCTTAAAAAAGAATCTCATCACTGAAGGTCTATCCTATGTCGGACAACTGGATTGGAATAGACTATCTGGATGCTATTTTAATGACATTGAACTATTGATTGACAAAACACAGGAAGTCGATTTGGCATGGGCAAACTAACAAACCCAAGCCAACTCATCAAAGGTATTTTTCTATTTTTGATTTTGGCGTCTATAACTGTCTTTTTAGCGAAAAGCGACTTAAATTCCTTGAAAAAAGAGCTCTCCTCAGTTGGTTATCGCTTTATAATTATTTTGTTTACGACTTTCGCGGCCTATTTTGTTGGCACATTCGCTTGGTGGATATGCTTGGGCTCCGCAAAAAAGAAGGTCAATCTGATCGAACTCTTTGCCATCCGTCAAATCGGGGAAACCGTTGGACTATTCAACCCTACAAGCATTATAGGTGGTGATTTATTAAAGGCACAATTGATAACCCGTTATGACATTCCCTTAAAAGAAGGATTGAATTCAGTTGCAATATCCCGTATTACCGCCGTACTGTCTCAATTGACACTCTTTTTGATTGCTATGCTTTGGTTGGTATTTTCTCCTTTAAAAAATGAAATTATACGCTACGCAGGCCCAGTAATATATATGATCTGTCTATTTTTGTTCCTTTTGATGATCCTGATACTTTATTGGTTAATGGTTGCAAAAAGTCCCTCGCAAACCAAGGCTTCAACAGCAACACTTTTTGGAAAAGCAAAAGCGCATTTTCAGTCACTACTTTGGAACGTTAAAGACTTTTATCGGCATCAAAATAAGGTTTTTTGGTATTCTTACTTACTTTTTGCACTACATTGGATTATTGGCAGCCTTGAATTCTATTATATTCTAAAATTTTTGGGTGTTGCAGTACAACCAATACATGGTCTAATAGTAGATATGAGTGTCATTGTGCTGAAAAGCATCGGTGCCTTTATTCCAGGGCAACTGGGCATTGAAGAAATCGCCAATAAGCTCCTACTCCATATGATCGGTATTACTGGAGGTAGTATTTGGCTCAGTGCTTCATTACTACGTCGCGGCCGACAGCTCACCTGGGTAGCGTTGGGTTTTATATGTTATCTATGCATCAAAAAGAAACCAGTACATGTACCCATCTGAAATAGAAATACTATTTGTCAGCCACAAATATCCCCCAAGTGTTGGCGGTATGGAAAAACAAAGCTTTGAACTGATCAATACTGCGGCTCTTTACTTGAAGGTACACACCTTAGTCTATGACAACCGGGAACCTCTTTTAGCTTTCTTCTTCCAGCTGAATCGCCGAATTCTAGCCAAAATTAACGATAACCCCGGCATCAAGCTTATTCACTTTAATGATGGATTAATTGCCTCTTTAGCCTCTTTTCACAAAGGATATTCCCATTTAAAACGAGTTGCCAAGCTTCACGGACTGGATATTGTATTTCCCTTTCGCTATTTTCAGCGTAAGATCATACCGCGGTTTAATACATTTGATCAGCTTATTGCGGTTAGCCAAGCTACCGCCGACGCCGCCCAGTTACGTGGTATCGATCCATCCAAAATTATTGTTATACCCAACGGTGTAGATCCGATACACCACTCCACTGAAAACAATGAACCAGCCTGCGAAAGCAAGCCCTATTTTATCACTTTGGGACGCCCTGTTAAACGGAAGGGCTTCTCGTGGTTGATGAAACATGTCATTCCCGCTATCCAGGGTGATTTCAAATTACTGATGGTCGGTCCATTCGATCACAAACCTACATGGAAAGAACGCCTATTGCGGCTTATACCCAAAAAGATAAATCATTTAATCACCTTATTCCTCGGATTTCCGACCGATCAGGGCGAGATCAGAAAATTACTGAAAGCGTACCCCGAAAAAATTGAACATCTTGGAAAAGTCCCATTCGAACAACTGCAAAGCCTCTTGACCAACGCACAGGCCTTCTTGATGCCCAATATTGAAGTGCCCGGAGATATGGAAGGCTTTGGGCTCGTCTGTTTGGAGGCTTCTACAGCAGGCACCATTGTTGTGGCCGCCGAATTAGAAGGAATTACAAGCGCCGTGACACATCATTGCAATGGCCTGCTCCTGGCAAGCAAAAACCAAAATGCATGGATCGAACAACTTCAAGCCATTTTAGCAAATCCAGTCCATTATAAAAGCCTGAGCCTACAATTTAAACAAAATACCCTAAAACAATATAGCTGGGATATTATGGCCAGATCCTATTGTCAATCATTTGCGGACTTAGTTACAGCAGCAGACCAATAATTGACAGTAACACTTCATAGATTTGACCGCATCTATCATTTAGAGGGAATGGCTCTCCAGAAAGGAATTTTCAGCAATTTTCAACATCTTTCAAGACGCAAAACTTTTTTATAGTGACCTGCTAACGTTTTATAAAAAATCAATTGAATCAAAGCGAAACATCCTACCAAAACAAGCCCCAATGGTGAATAAAAAGTTAGACCGATATACAGTAGTAATAAGAATAGCCGAAGCATCTCAAGTGGAAAAACCCAGTCTTCATGTTCCAGGAGCCCACCAATGCAAATGACGCTACAGAGAATAAATCCTCCGCCAATAAGGAGTTGTATGAGTTGCTGATAATTACCATAAAGCAAAAAGAAAAAAAGAAGCGTTACCGTCAACATGGACTGAAAAAAAATATAGCGGCTTAACACCTGTGCGTGAACTTGCGGCCGAGCTCCTGCAAAAATGCGCTCTTCCAGTTCTTCCCGAATTTCAGGTTGTATGTCGTCGGGCCGACCAAATATCGTCCGCATTTTGTTTTTAAATCCTTCCGCCCGCTTAAATGACAACCCTATTTCAAATAAATAATGAAAATGCTGCCAAAGAAAAGTGTAGCGATGAATAGGTTTGGTAAGACCATAGACACAGGGTTCATCCTTTTGTTCCGAGATAAATGTTCCAAACAGCTTATC
>JAITLV010000053.1 GCA_031277685.1 Sphingobacterium sp.
ATACGTTTGTCGCCAAAAATCTTTTAAACCAATGTTATTCATTATATATGCTATTAATAAATTCCTTTTCTAACTCTCCATAACTTAAGTAATAGATAGCCGAACAGCGCTCCCCCGACGTGTGCCAGATGGGCTACAGAATCTCCCGGTCTAGATAAGCTCATATAGATTTCGATCAAAATGAATCCTCCGATCATATATTTAGCTTTGACTGGTACTGGAATAAACAAAAATTGAAGCGGTATGTTTGGAAAAAGGTAGGCAAAAGCAAGTAGAACTCCGTAAACAGCACCAGATGCACCTAACATCCGCGAAGTATAGACTTCTTGTACTAAACCAGGGTTAGCAGTATTTAGTGTAGACATGTCTAAACTTTGATGCAAAGGGAAAAAACTTCCTGTTGCATTAAATATTTCAACACCTTGAACCCCCATTTGCAATAGCCACGCACCAATACCCGAAATCAAATAGAAATTCAAAAAACGTTTCGAACCAAGCACTTGCTCGATCATTGGGCCAAAGATGACCAAAGAAAACATATTGAAAAAGATATGACCAAGGTCAGCGTGCATAAACATATGCGTAATCACTTGCCATATTTTGAAATAAGGCGAGTCAGGGTAGAAAACCGGAAGATAATTATAAGCAATAGGCACGAACTGTGATCCTAAAAAGAATACAATATTTACGATCAGTAAATTCTTGATTACGGGTGTCAATTGTTGAAACATATAGTCTTATCTTCTAATTTTTTCCAAATTTTTCTGCCAATTCTTGCAGTGTAAATGTTACGATAACAGGGTTTCCATAGATGGAGATATTCGGTGACTGGCAGGCAAAAAGCTTATCGACCAATTCTGCCATAGCTGCGTTGTCAAGCTGTGTGCCTGGTTTGATGGCTGCATTGCGGGCAAGACTTTTTGCCAGATTCTCTCTTTTTGCCAATTTGTACTCAGATTGATTATTCTTATAATCCTCCAGTATTTTTTCAATCATTTTTATCTCATCAAACCCCGTTCCTAAGTCTGCTGGAATTCCGTCAATAATATAGGAATTTTTTCCAAATTCACGAATCTGAAAACCTAAACCGTTAATGTCATCCAATAAGTCTTTCATCAACTCATTATCTGCAGGGTTGAGGTCTATAGTTTGTGGGAATAAACTTTGT
Source organism: Sphingobacterium sp. (assembly GCA_031277685.1). Classification (GTDB taxonomy): domain Bacteria; phylum Bacteroidota; class Bacteroidia; order Sphingobacteriales; family Sphingobacteriaceae; genus Sphingobacterium. Next base: position 1,169 of record JAITLV010000053.1, read on the forward strand.
TGGCTTAGACCTTTGTGCCGATCAAGTTGTTCCAGGAACTGCTCAAACAAAATACGTTCGTGTGCCGCTTGTTGGTCAATCAGAATAAAGCCCGAATGAATCTGAGAAACAATATACTTGTTATGCAGCTGAAAAAATAATTTAGCAGATGTTTTCTCCTCCACCTGTATTGTTTGTGGATGATCAGTCTCCAGTTCTGCCTCTCCATGTAAAGGGAGCTGTACAGATTCTTCCTTCTCTACGATTTCGTATAATGAATCCCAGTTACTTGGTATACCACCGGTTTTCTTGGCAAAGCCTTCAGCATAGCTATCCGATCTAGAATAGGATGATTTGGACTTGTCCGTGTCAAAAGGGTTGAAATCCGGATTGAAAGTGACAGTCGGTACAACAATTTCATCCAATGATTTCTTGGTGATCAGGTTCGTGAAACTCGTTTCCTGCTCAAAATCCAAAGAAGGCATGATATTATAGCGTCCCAGTGACCTTTTCACCGCTGAGCGGATGATGGCATAAATTGCTTTGTCATCCTCATACTTGATTTCGGTCTTTGTCGGGTGTACATTGATATCAATGCGAGCCGGGTCGATATCAATAAACAAGACATAAAACGGAAAAGTTTCTGTTTGCAAAATATCTTCGTAAGCATTCATGACTGCATGATGTAGATAAGGATCACGGACAAATCTCCTATTGACAAAGAAAAACTGTTCACCACGTGTTTTCTTCGCAAATTCGGGCTTCCCGACAAAACCTTCTACTTTGATAATGGATGTATCTTCTTCTACAGGCACAAGGCGTTGATTGTAATTGTTCCCAAAGATGTGTACAATGCGTTGTTTCAGGGTCTCGGCTGGCAGATGATAAATTTCATTTCCATCACTATGCAACGAAAGGAAAATCTGAGGATTGGATAATGCGATCCGTTGAAATTCATCAATGATATGACGCATTTCAACAGAATTGCTTTTTAAGAAGTTCCTGCGGGCAGGAATATTGTAAAAAAGATTTTTAACTAAAATATTTGTTCCAGAAGCAACAGCTTCTGGGTATTGGTTGACAACTTTTGATCCCTCTATTTCGACTACGGTACCAAGCTCATCTTCAATACGGCGTGTTTTTAATTCTACCTGTGCGATCGCAGCAATGGAAGCCATCGCTTCTCCACGAAAACCCATGGTACGAATGGCAAATAAATCTTCTGCTTTACGGATTTTTGAGGTCGCATGACGTTCAAAACAAAGGCGGGCATCTGTTACGCTCATGCCACAGCCATTGTCAATGACTTGGATCAACGATTTACCTGCATCTTTAACAATAAGTTTTATTTTGTCAGCTCCAGCATCAATGGCATTCTCAATCAATTCTTTAATGGCAGACGCTGGTCGCTGCACCACTTCTCCCGCCGCAATCTGATTGGCAACATTATCTGGAAGTAATTGAATAATATCCGACATATAATACAAAGTTACGAAATATCCATATTTAGCAAGCACAAAGGCAGATGAAAATCAACCGGATATTCCATATGCCCTTTAAAACTGCCTATAGCGGTATAGATGCTTTTAAAACCTGGCGTGATGAACAAACAAATAGCGTATAGGGGCTTATGATCCCAACCGGAATCGGTCAAAAATCAGGCATTCCCCTCAGTAATTTGACGAGGCTACATCTCCAGTTTTAGGAAACGTGCGGTTTCGCTTTTCTTGTTTTTAATTAAATTTTCTGGAGTTCCTTCAAATAATACCTGACCCCCTTCTTTTCCACCTTCTGGACCGATATCAATTACCCAATCTGCTGATTTGACAACATCAAGATTATGTTCAATAATCAATACCGTATTTCCACGGTCCACCAGCCGATTGATTACACCCATGAGTATATTGACATCCTCAAAATGAAGTCCGGTTGTGGGTTCGTCAAGAATATAAAAAGTGTTTCCCGTATCTTTTTTGGAAAGTTCTGTCGCTAGTTTCACACGTTGAGCCTCTCCTCCGGAAAGCGTCGTAGAAGACTGACCTAAGGTAATATAACCTAAACCAACATCCTGTAATGTTTTGATTTTTCTGTAAATACTAGGTACATTTTCAAAGAAGTCAACAGCATCGTTTATGCTCATATCAAGTACATCTGAAATGGATTTACCTTTGTACCGTACTTCCAAAGTTTCTCGGTTATAGCGCTTTCCATGACATGTTTCACAGGGAACCTGTACATCCGGGAGGAAATTCATTTCAATGACTTTCAAGCCTGCGCCCTGACAGGTTTCACAACGACCTCCTTTGACATTGAATGAAAAACGCCCGGGTTTGTAGCCCCTGATTTTTGCTTCAGGAAGTTGGACAAACAGGGTGCGGATATCAGAGAATACGCCTGTATAGGTGGAAGGATTCGAACGTGGTGTACGGCCAATCGGACTTTGATCAATCTCGATTACTTTATCAATATGTTCTAGGCCTTCGATCTTTTTGAATGGCAGCGGCGTTGCTTTGGCACGGAAGAAATGTTTATTTAAGATTGGGTACAATGTGCCCGTAATTAAACTGGATTTACCAGATCCCGAAACACCGGAAACAACAATCAACTGACCGAGTGGAAATGTTACCGTTAGGTTTTTCAGATTATGTCCCGTTGCGCCGTGGATAGTTAGCGTTTTTCCATTGCCTTTACGACGTTTTTCAGGGATTTTAACTTCTTTTTTTCCGTTGAGATAAGCAGCGGTTAGGGAGTCTGATTTTAAGATTTCCTGAGGCTGCCCCTCAGCAACAACTGTTCCGCCATGGACACCAGCAGCTGGCCCCATATCGATCACATAATCAGCATGGAGGATCATATCCTTATCATGCTCAACAACCAGAACCGAATTGCCAATATCGCGTAAGTTTTTAAGTGCATTGATCAGGCGTTCATTGTCACGCTGATGTAGCCCGATGCTTGGTTCATCCAGAATGTAAAGCACATTGACCAGCTGTGAGCCAATCTGTGTTGCTAACCGGATACGTTGCGCTTCGCCCCCGGACAATGTTTTTGCAGTACGATCCAGCGTTAGATAGTTCAGGCCTACATCCAGTAGAAAGCCCAAACGAGCTCTTATTTCTTTGAGTATTTCTGTCGCGATGACCAACTGACGTTCATCTAGCTTGCTTTCAACCTGATCAAACCATTCTTTTAAAGCCGAGATATCCAATGTTGACAATTCGTGGATATTTTTGTCAGCGATCTTAAAGTGAAGAGATTCTTTCTTTAACCGTGCTCCTTCACAAGTAGGACAGGTCACTTTGGTCCGGAAATCGTCTAGGGAAGGTGCTTCATCAGAAGATTTACCAGAGAATTCTTCAAGCATTTTGAAGATTCCTTCAAATTCAACCCGATATTCCCGGGCGCCATAACTGCCATAGGATACGGTGACTACAATCGTCTCTTCTTTATTACCAAATAATAGCTGGTCGATTTGTTCATCGCTGAGCTTTTCCAATGGAGTAGTCACAGCAAAATCCAATTTCTTGGATACAGCCTTAAGCACCTCAAAAGTCCAGTTTTCCCGTGTAGGACCCAAGGGTGCTAGACCACCTTTTTGAATGCTGAGTTTCTTGTCGGGAATAACAGCATTCTTATCAATTTCAAAAATATAACCCAATCCATCACATGTCGGACAAGCACCATAGGGTGAGTTGAAGGAAAATGTATTGGGTTGGGGTTCATCATAAGAAATCCCAGATTCCGCATCCATGAGGTAGCGGCTATAAAATTGTTCCTGGTTATCTTTGGTAGATACTTTAATAATGCCTTTTGCCGTTTTCATGGCTTGCATGACCGAAGTCTGTAGCCGTTTTTTGTCTTCACGTTCTATTTTCAAACGGTCGACGACAATCTCAATATCGTGAATCTTATAACGGTCTACCTGCATTTTTGGGGTCAGATCCAATATTTCGCCATCCACACGCACCTTAACATAACCCTGTTTACGGATTTGTTCGAAAAGCTCGCGATAATGTCCTTTACGTCCTTTCACAACAGGTGCAAGAATATTGAGGGCTTGCCCGTCAAATTCGTCCAAGATACGCTCAATCACCTGATCGTCTGACATCCGTTCCATCTTTTTTCCAGTAACATAGGAGAAAGCTTCACCGGCACGGGCAAACAAAAGACGCATAAAATCGTATACTTCCGTAATGGTTCCTACAGTCGATCTTGGATTTTTGCTCGTTGTTTTTTGTTCAATGGAGATCACAGGGCTCAGACCGGATATCTTGTCAACATCTGGGCGTTCCATACCGCCCAAAAACTGACGGCTATAGGCGCTAAATGTTTCCATATACCGACGTTGTCCCTCAGCATAGATGGTGTCAAAAGCCAAGGAAGACTTTCCACTACCACTTAAGCCAGTAATGACGACCAATTCATTTCTTGGAAAAGAAACATCTATATTTTTTAGATTGTGCGCGCGCGCTCCAAATACTTGAACTTCACTTTGTTCGCCCAAATCTGGGCCTTTTTTTATTGCCATGAAAACTCCTTAAGACCCTTGTAAAGGGATAAAATGCAAAACATGCAAAATTACAGATTTTAAAGGAATTATGCGAGGCTATCTGACTTTTGGAATAAAATGTGATATACATGTGATTTGGAGATCGCATGATAGCGTGATGATTTGGAAAAGTTACGAAGGTAATTGTTATCTTGTGACCGGCTTAGGTCGTTATGACGACTTTATTGGCTGTTGGCCCGGATAATAAGAGCGTCAAAAATAAAATGTTAAAGAAAAACCAATTAAACAAAATGAGTTTGTAAACTATAGGTAGGTTAAACTAAGTTCTCAATACTCCATACTCAATACGATAATAATGCGAAAATACGACGTCAGTAAACAGGAGAAACAGTCCATCGAAGAGATTGTCCAATTTTGGAAAAAGGAGAATCTATTGGATGAACAAAAAGCCCATGAACTCATGGATAGCCTCGATGTTAAAAGTTTTGACTGGGGGCAATTGGCACGTTATGCGTTTTGGATTGCATTAGCTTCTTTGGTTTTCGCTGTTTTCTCGCTATTTACAGATGCTTCTTTTCTGGCCTTTGTTGACACGCTCTATGAAGCCCCCAATATCTTATTCTGCTTCTTTTTTGCAGCGGTTGCCGTATTGTTCTATACCTTGGGATTTCGCTATAAAAAACGCTATCCCTATAAAAATCTGTCCACAGAGACCATGATGCTGATCGGGGTGTTCGGGACAGCTGCTTGTATCGGGTTTATGGGGAAGGTATTGGATAAGGATACGATGCATTATTCGCTCTTGTTTTTACTCTCTGTTGCGATTTACGGTGTTCTTGCGGTCAAATTGGAAAGCAAGCTGATCTGGACTTTTATGCTATTGGCGCTGGGTGTCTGGTTCGCCACCGAGACCGCCTACCATAGTAATTGGGGATTTAAATTTTGGGGAATGAATTATCCGTTACGCTTTACTATTTTTGGCGCAATGATTACGGCAGCAGCGGTTTGGGTGCAGCCGAGATTTGAGCGCTTACAGTTATTCCAACCGGCTAGCTATATTATCGGGTTGATTTATCTGATGGTGTCGCTGTGGACACTGTCTATTTTTGGCAACTATTCGGATTTTTATGAGTGGACCACTGTGCGTCAATATCACATGTTTTATTGGGGTATTCTGTCAACAGCTGTATCTGCTTTCCTCGTTATCTATGGTTTAAGGGCAAAAGACAATGTCACCCGGGAGATGGGTTTTGTGTTTTTGGTGCTAAATATCTATACCCGTTATGTGGAATATCTGTGGGATAACATCAATAGAGCGGTATTTTTCTTGATCCTTGCCGTTTCCTTTTGGTTTGTGGGGCGTTGGGCGGAGAAGCTGTGGAATAGACGAAAAGAAGAGTTTGAAGGATAACGACTTTGCACAACATGTCATCATACTGTATGGAGGGTGTAAAATGTTACGATGCAGTGCAATGATAGTTTTTGGGATACGATAATGCCTTAAAAGTGAACCGTAAATCCTACGCCACGATTGGAATTAATACGGAGGTTGGGATCACGGCTCAGGTATTTTCGGATACGTGTGATAAAGACATCCATACTTCTTCCAGTAAAAAAGTCGACGTTTCCCCATACTTTTTCAAGAATATCCTCGCGCGTTACGAGCTGGCCATTGTGCTGGTACAGGAAGAATAGCAGCTGAGCTTCCCGCTCAGTAAGCTTATATTGTTCTAAGCTGTGGTTCAGCAGTAGTTGTTCGGGAAGAAATGAATAGCTGCCAAGAGGAATGGCGTTTGGTGAACTATGTTTCTGATTGCGTTTTAATATGTTCTGAAGGCGAAGCAATAATTCTTCGGGATCACAGGGTTTGGTCATGTAATCGTCGGCGCCAATTTTCAGACCAGTTAACTTATCTATCTGCTGTTCCTTGGCTGTTAAAAAGATAAAAGGAAGTGAAGGAAAAAGTGTATTGATCTCCTTTGCTAAAGTAAACCCACTGACCTGTGGAAGCATCACATCCAAAATAATTAAATCATACCCCCTAAGCTTTTGAAAATCCACTGTAAGATCACTCGGTTGCGAAATCCAGTCCACACTAAAATCCGAAAGCTCGAGATATTGCTTTAACATAAAGCCAAAATCCGGATCATCTTCTACCAATAATAACTTATTTTTCATTGTCCCCTCAAAATTTAATGCGATAATACGTACTTACCTGTTTCCAATTTTTTAAACACTCTTACTTTACATCATGGGCAATATAGTCTCAGCCACATTAACGTGGGATCAGGATTATAAATGTTGTTCCCTGCTGCAACTTGCTCGTAACTTTGATTTCTCCCTTATATTTTTTGACGATATTTTTCACAAGAAATAGACCGATCCCCAATCCTTTTGTGTCATGGACATTGTCTTTTTGGATCCGGTAAAATTTCTCAAAAATATAGGGCAACTCTTTTTCTTCCATCCCTTGCCCATTGTCGTTAATTTGAATGGATAGCTCATTTTTTTGCTGCTCAAAATGAATATTCAGTTGTGTGGCGCCATATTTAACCGCATTATTCAGCAGGTTGTAAAATAATGTCGTTGCGTCTATTGAGTTAAGACCAATTGGTGGAACGGAACTTGGGCTCACTACAAGTTCGATGCTTGGATTACTCAGTTTAAAGTCACTAAAAATGGTCATCAACTCTTCTGTTGACGTTGGCGATTCGCCTGTTGCTGTCGGATGTTGACTTAATGGGTCGAGTGTTTGTTCCAAACGGATCACTTGACGTTCAATTACCGCAATGATTGTGTCATCTGGTGATTTACGAAGGGTTTTGGTCGCAATTTTTAAGGTGGCAATGGGTGTTTTGAGCTCATGTGAAATATTGTCAACAGCATCATGCAATACTTCAATTTGTTTTTCCTGCTTCCTGAGATTATTGATTGTCCGATAAAACAGCCAGATAAATGCTGCTAAAATCAACAAAGTACTTAGCAGGAGTGAGGTAAGTTCCTTAAATAAAATCCAGCCCAGATTGATTACTTCAAAAGAAGTCTTTCGTGGCACCGAAAAAACATATAAGATTTCTCTGCTTTCGATACTATCCTGGATCTTGTTCGTTTCAGTTTTTTCCGTAAGCCACTTACTGCTGGATAATTCTGTTGGATGATGAAACGTACCAATGGTTGTATATACCGTGATTGGGCCATTTACCAATGGTTTTGTCGCACCTTTATAATAAATGCCTAGTATTTCCTGTTTAAGGATGACGTGCATCCCCTGTGGGCGGAATATACTGTCGACATAGTTGGTTAGTTGTCTGGAAGTTTGCTGTGCGTGGACCGCGTATAAGCTTTTGAGGCCTTGTTCAGTAATCTCTTTTTTGACCAATTTGATGTAGTAATCGCGGGCGATATCTTTGCTCAATAAGTTGTTGTCAAAAAGGGAGTCAGCGTCATTTAATTTATCCAGATTCTTTTTGACATTAGCGAATATTTCGCGTTGTTTGAGCTGATAGGTATTGTACAATTGATAACCTTGTATGCCGATAAGTACGGCAAAAAAGAATATAAAAAGAATAATATAACTTTTCGGTTTCAATTCCATATATACAAATATAACTGCTCGCATCGAAGATTAAATACCTTAACCCTGCATTAACGCTTCATTAACCATATTTAGCAGCGATAATAAACAATTTTGGAACATTAAATTCCGAAATATGAAAGGTTTATTAGTAGTGTTGCTTGCAGTGCCATTGTTCGTGTCAGCACAGACGAGACAGGTAGGAGGACAGGTTCGTAATGAGAATAATGAGTTATTGACTGATGCATCTATTCGTTTATTGGACAGTACCTATCAGCAGCTCCGGGAAATGAAAACGGATTCAACCGGACAGTTTGAGTTATCCTTAACGAAGAATACAAAATATTACCTTAGGGCCTCCCATTTGAATTATGGATCCAGGGAATTATTTTTTTACAGTGATACGATCATGAGTCCACTGATCCTGACACTTCTCTCAAAAGTAAAAACGCTGGAGGAAGTAGATGTTGTGGGGCGGCAACCACGATTGATCCGTAAGTTGGACCGTCTTGAATTTAATGTTCAAAATAGTAACCTTTCTGCGCTCAACACCTGGGATATTCTTAAACGTACACCTTTAGTGATGGCTAGTGGTTCGGACCTCATGGTCCGTGGCAGCAAAAAGATTACGGTGCTTATCAATGAGCGCAAGGTTATGCTCAGTGGTGATGAATTGAAGACCTATTTAGAGAATACAGCAGGTAACGATGTCCAGTCCATAGAAGTGATCACCAATCCGCCGGCAAAATATGAAGCAGATGGGACGACAATAATTAACATCAAGCTTACCAAATCTACCTTATATGGATATCGGGGTACAGTGCTGGGTTTGGCGGAAAAAAGCAGCACATGGAAACAATTGTTTGGGCTGACACAGTATTATAAGAACGAGAAATTTAATCTACGGGCAACATATAATTTTGGACGTGGTACCTATGCCCGTTATGAAACAAACTATGTGTATTATCCGAAGGAGCAAACTTCATGGGAAGGTACGATGGATCGTTTCGATACGAATAATAGCCAAAATAGTTATGTACTTTCCGCCGAATATACCCCGGATACCACATGGACGATCAATATGGGGCTAAATGGATATTATGGGCCAAGATCATATGGAGTATATGAGGTACCTACCATAATTTATAATAAGGATCACGTACAAGAATCCAGTTATTTTACAACAAATGACCATAAGCGGTCCAATAGGACCAACAATCTTTACCTACAGGTGTTGAAGAAACTAAGTCCCCAATGGAGTATCAACTGGTCATCTTATTTTACATCCAATCGCGCGACAAACGATCAAGATGTATTGACAGCCTTGAATTTCAAAGGTGAAGAACCATCAAGTACACGCTTTATTAGTAATAACGATAGTAAAAACAGGCTTTTTTCCACACAGATAGATATTTCGGGGAAGATTAAAGGGCTGGAAGTTGAATTCGGTGGAAAATTTAGTGATGTAAAAACAACAAGTGACCTGTTGTTTTCGGATGATGAATCTGGAACACTGCAATATCGTCCTGAAAAAAGTAGTTTATTTGATTATAATGAACGTAATGCAGCCTTATATACATCATTTAGCTATATCTGGAAGAAATGGAGTTGGAAAGCTGGGTTAAGAGGGGAGTATACTGATTTAGAGGGGGTTGTTTCTGAACCTGAAGATATGAATAAGCAGGATTATTTCGTCTTATTTCCGACCTTTTATATGCAATATGCATTGTCAGATCAGCAGCAAGTTGGATTTTCCTATGGCAAAAGAATCAGTCGGCCTGCCTATTCATGGCTTAACCCCGCGAAATCTTATTATAACCTCTTTTCCTATTTTCAGGGTGATCCCCGCTTAAGGGCAACTATTGTACATAACCTCAATCTGACCTGGACCAAAAATAGCTGGAATGTGGATCTATTTTACCGTTTTGAGAAGTGGCCTAATATGGAAATTGCCTTGCAGGATAACATCAACCACCAGTTGATTTTTCAATATACCAATATCAAGAAAGGTCAGGGAGCAGGAATTGATCTGGCAAAAAGTTTTCAATTGACTTCACGCTGGGGATTAAACCTTCAGCTCGAGGGAATGTATAATGAGAATTATTTTATGGGTGCGGATGATGTGCTTCATAAGAATGATGTATACATTGGAAATGGAAATATCAGTTCAAGTTATGTGCTGGACAAAAATGCGGGCTGGAATGTGGAAGTTGGGAATACCTTTACCTCACCGACTATCCAGGGACCATTTCGGATCACGGGCTACTCCAGTACCTATTTAACAACCAACCGGAAGTTTTTCAACAAGAAACTAGAAGTTAATCTTGCGTTTATGGATATTTTCAAGACAGAAAAAATGAGGATATCGTCTAATTACGCCGATCAGAATAATTATTTTGATGACTATCGGGATACAAGAAAGGTCAATGTCACGCTGCGTTATCACTTTGGAAACCAAAAGATCAAAAGCAGTAATCAGCCGAATAAGACCGAAGAACAAAACAGACTTTAGTTCTTATACAAACGTCAAACGCTCGATGGCGATCGCTGTAATTAAAAGCGATCGCCATCGAGCGTTTGACGTTTTACAAAAACTTAGTTTATTTTTAACGAGTAGGTGATATTGATACCACCTGCTGCAAGCATGTCATGAACAGAGCAATATTTCTTCACGGCTAATTCAGCGGCTTTTGCGGCTTTTACTTCATCAATATCTCCCTTTAGGAAAAAGTTGATGTGGATATCTGTGAATATCTGCGGGATTTCTTCGCGACGTTTTCCTTCTACTTCCACTTGGATATCGTCAATTTGCTGGCGTTGTTTGACCAATATACTGTGTAGATCAAAAACGCTACAAGAACCCAATGCCATCAAGACCAATTCCATGGGGCGGACACCTTTGCCTTCGCCGCCGATGGCTTCAGAACCATCGATATTCACTTTGACAGTAGATAATTCACTGCTGGCTTCGAAATGCACAGCTTGATTGACACGGTTTAATTTGACTTTCATAAGAATAATTATTTACGCGTATTGTATTTGTTTTTGCATCCTTATTGCCTTTAGTACTGGTTTTCATTGTGTTGTCTTCTTATACAGGTTTGTCTGACCCAGCTTTTGAAGCGAATGAATGTTAAACAAACATAAAACTTTTTGAAGTCGATGAATGACTTTGTATAACAAAAATACGCATTGTTTTACAAAAAAAGGTCATCTGAATGTTCAATTCAAATGACCTTTTTTAGATCCTTTTGGTTAATTTATAGCACTAAGGTAAGGCAACTCCGCCATACTGGCTCACATTTACTTTTCCTAGTTTGGTGCTATATTTCGCATTGATGGCATCAACAAAAACATTGGCCATAATGGCATAGCCCATAGGCGTTAAGTGAACACCATCCAATGAAAAGATGTTTCCAGTAATATATTTATTGCTGATGGCAACACCATTAATTTGATAGCCCGATTTTACTTTGTTCAAGAAGCTGTAAATATCGGCTACAGCCAGCTTTTTGCTGTCCGCAACCTGTTTGATAATCGTGTTTAGTGCGACAACTCGATCTTGGACCATTTTTGCCTCTGCCTCATCCAAAACAAAATTGTCACCTACAGGATTTCTCGGATGGAGACCATAAGGAAATGGATTTACTACACCTGTTGCCGGATCTTTGAGATCTTGTCTACCCAATAGGCCTGCCGAAGAAAATGGCAGAATAAACATGTCTTTATCCGTTGCTGCCCGAGGAAGGTCAGCTTTTGTTTTGATATAAATATCACTAACAGGATCTTTCCCTTGTTCCTTTAAGGCAGCATTCACCCCTGCCAGTAACGCTTGGCGTGTCACTGTTGTGAAATAAGGCACTGCCGTCACATCAGGAATGGTTGCGACCACCCCTTTCTGTTCTTTGCTTGTCAATTTGGTTATAAATTCAGTATAACGCACTGTAAAGGTCTGTTCTGAAATCAAGGCATTTGTTGGGTCAGTGGTTACAGCACCGTTTGTGGCATAGCCCAACACATCATTATTTCCTAAACAGAAGGAGAAAAATGTATGATCTTTCGTGGTTGCGAAATCTACATAAGTTGTGGTAACTGGCGCATTGTCTGGTAGCAATCGTTCAAAATAAGGATTTCCTTTTGTGGTACCTATTCCTGGTGCAAATGCCATATCCAAACGCATGCCCGGTACGCCTAGATTATTAATGGGACCAGTGTATTTGATATAAAGGGGCTTTTTGTCTTCCGTTTGACCACGGATGGCCAGGTGATCGGTTACGGTGCCCAATTGAGGTTGACCGTTTACCAGCGCTTTTAAATATAAGAACCCACTGCCATTATAGTTTTCTGCAGGAAAATAAGGCTGCAAAAATTCTCCGCCGCCTACTTTTTTCATCTCTTGCGCAAGCATATTGGGGAAAGATTGTTCCTGTCCCTTCAGACTTAGGCCACTATTGGCATAGCCCGAAGTCAGGGAGTTACCAACAGCAATGTATTTGCTAAAATCCACATTTTCAGGATTTCCACCTTTGGTGTCAAGGTCGATAGATGGTTTACAGGATGCTGCCAATGCGATCGCCGCAAAACCAATATAAAGCTTAATATTTTTTTGAAGTCTTTTCATAATCTATTACCATTTATAGGTGAATGAAATTGAAGGGGCATGAATGTTGGTTTTGTAAGCGCCGACAATCTGTGTCGCTGGGCTAGTAACAGTACGCTCTTTCAATTTTTGTAAAACATATGCTGCATGAAGGCTGAATTTGTCGTTAATTGCATAAGATAATCCCAATGCGCCCATAATCCGATCGTTGTCAGGAGTTTCTGCGTATACATAGTCTTGACCGACTGGTGTTTTTACGTAACCCACTCCAGCACGTACAGCTAAATTTTCACATGCTTTATAATTTACTCCGACTTTCCCTGAAAATGCATTCTTATAATTTTTTATTTGCTCTGTATCCTGTAACAAAGGCGTATTGTCTGCATAATCAAATACTAACTTTTTATAAATATTGTACTGGATAAAGGTTCCGTCAGCAACAATGTCCACTTTGTCACTTACAGGCACTGAAACACCTAGGTTAAGTGATGCCGGTAAAGGAAGCTCTGCACTGAATTTGGTATCCGGAAACGAGGCTGCAACAGCTTCAGGGACGGTGAATTCAGCATCACCTTTTTTCAGTTTGGTAACGACTTTTGAGCGGTAAGATAAAGAGATTGCGACGTTGTTGTCAAAGTTGTAATGGGCACCGACGTTGTAACCTATACCTGTACCTGTTCCCGTTAACTTAGCGTGCCCAGAAGATCCGTCAGGTAAAAATAGCGGTAATGATCTCGCTAAATCCACCATGCCGATGTTGTACACAAATCCGGCACCGACACTTAAGTTGTCTGTAAGTTTATAACTAATCGTAGGTTGGATATAAATCGCTCTTAACTTAAGATGATTGAGTTCATATTTTCCGGGCCAACTATCTCCCCAGTCCACTGCTCCACCATATGGTGTATAAACACCAAGTCCTGCTTTCCAACGGGCGTTGTTTGGTCCAAATGTAGCGAAAACAGAGAAAGGAGGCGTGACTTGCGAGCGTGTGTTATACACTTGATTGCTTCCAGATTCTTTAAAGGCTGATCGATACATGACTGTAGATATGCCTGCAGATACTGCATTGTGGTCCATTTTTGCAAGACCCCCCGGATTGTAGAATATACTTGTTTCGTCTGTGAATAGTGCAGATCCAGCACCAGCCATACCTAATGCCCGTACGCCCTGCGTGTTCACTTGAGACCCTTGTGCAAAGAGCAGTGATGGTGATGCACAAAGTATTGAGAATAATAATTTCTTCATACTAGTGTTTATTGTTGGTTAACATTCCTCTTTAAAATACAATGCTAACATAATAAATGTTTGGCTAAAATTAATAAATGTTGTGTAATATTTTTTTTGCTCGTACCTTTAAATGCAAGGATACTAAAAATTAAACAATCATATTTTATGGCTACAATCACTTTTAAGGGCAATCCAGTGAATACAAAAGGCAATTTGCCACAGGTCGGTGAGCAAGCACCTGATTTTAAATTAACTGCGGGAGATCTCTCCGATAAATCATTAGCAGACTTCAAAGGGAAAAAAATTGTGTTAAATATTTTTCCTAGTGTGGATACAGGAACTTGTGCGGCATCGGTACGCGCATTCAATAAAGAAGCATCCCAGTTGGACAATACGGTTGTATTGTGTATATCGAAAGATTTGCCATTTGCACAAGGTCGTTTTTGCGCTGCGGAAGGTTTGAGTAATGTGGTGACACTATCAGAATATAAAGATTCGAATTTCTCCGATGCCTATCAATTGGCCATCGCAGACGGCCCCTTGGCTGGGCTATTGAGCCGCGTTGTCATCACCTTAGATGAAAATGGTAAAGTTTTGTATGAAGAGCAAGTGGCAGAAATCGCTGACGAACCGAACTATGCGGCAGCAATTGCTTCATTGAACTAAATAGGAGAATATTGGATATTAAGAACGAATCTTATATCCCAATACCAAAAACCAAATAAGCGATAAAAGCGTGCTAGGCACGCTTTTATCGCTTATTTGGTTTTCTCTAATGCTTGTAAGATATCATTGATAATATCCTCCTGATCCTCCAGGCCGACCGACAATCGGATACTACCTGGTTGAATACCTAAGTTTAGGCGTTCATCTTCCGATAATTTGGAGTGTGTCGTGGATGCAGGATGTGTCGCGATTGACCTTGAATCCCCTAGGTTGGAGGTATATAAAATCATTTCCAGTTGGTCGACGAAAGCTTTCGCCCGTTCAAAGCCGCCTTTGACAACGAGTGTAACAATACCACCACCTGCTTTCATCTGCTTTTTAGCTAGCTCATATTGTGGATGGCTTGGCAAGAAAGGATATTTTACATCTTCAATCTCCGGATGATTTTCCAATGCTTGCGCCAGTGCAAGTGCATTTGAGCAATGACGATCCATGCGGATACCCAGGGTATCCAAACTTTTGGAAATAATCCAGGCATTAAATGGTGACAATGCTGGGCCGGTGTGACGGATAAAAAACATCAATTTGTCGATCAATTCCTGTTTCCCGACAACAATACCACCCAAGACACGTCCCTGACCGTCCATATATTTGGTTGCCGAATGGATAACCAGATCAAACCCGTACTGAATCGGTTTCTGAAGATAAGGTGTTGCAAAACAGTTGTCGATCGAAAGAATGATATTCGGATATTTTTCTTTGAATTTGCCCAACCATTCCAAGTCGACTAATTCAAGACCCGGATTGGACGGTGATTCCAAAAATATAATTTTGGTGTTAGGCTGTATAGCCTTTTCCCATTCCTCAGGGTTTGCCGCATCGACATAGGTTGTTGTCACTCCCCAACGTGGGAAAAGTTCCGTAAATAGTTGATGGGTAGATCCAAATATCGCCCGTGAAGAAACGATATGATCTCCACTTTCAATAATGGCAGCAAAGGAAGCGAATACTGCCGCCATGCCCGACGCAAATGATAAACCAGCCTCAGCACCTTCCATAATACAGACCTTGTTGATAAACTCGGAGGTATTGGGGTTCGCATAGCGAGAATAAATCATTGCATCTTCTTCGCCAGCAAAGACCGCCCGACCTTGTTCAGCGCTGTCGAAGATAAAACTCGATGTGAGGTATAAGGGAGTCGAATGTTCGCGAAGTGCAGAACGATCGACCTGTTCACGTATGATTTTAGATTGATCTTTTTTCATGATGTGTAAAGTTACGAGATGAAATTTTTAAATTCGTATAATTCGCAATGAAATGCCCTATTTTATGAAAAAAATATATTTGTTTTATTTCCTTGGAATCTTCCTCTTTGTTTCCTGTTCAAAAGATGAAGAAATGAATTTAGGCCAGGGGATTAGGGAAATTCCGATTTATTATTTGGAGTTACCCATAATTCCTATCCCTACAGTAAACGAAATAAAGTTGAGTTATAAGGGACGACAACTGACCCGCATTATTGGTGGATTTGCATTTATGCCTAGCGCTGGTGTACCCAGAACAGTTTTTACAGATAATGTTTATTGGGATGTTGTTGTAAAAGGAAATCGAGTAACGCTAGAAAAGAAGAGTTCTGATAAGGCGATCACCTTTTCAGATAGACAAGAACTGCACTATCAGGGAAATAAAATCGTTGAACGAAAAATTTTCGAAAATACCAATACGCCCATAATCCACAGGTATGAATATAATGATGATTTATTGAAAGAAGAGCAAATGTTTAGGGACAGTCAGTTCTTATCCAGCAGGACATTTTATTATAATACAGCAGGAAATCTGGATAGTTTGGTTGTCAGTCATGGGGTTTACACACATAAGTCTGTTGAGATATTTAGTGACTATGATCAAAAGCCGAATAAAATAAAAGGGCTCATGGTGTTGGAAGAACTTTTACCAAGAGCGCTTTCTAAAAATAATTACCTAAAAAAGTCGGTCATATCTATTGCTGAATCTGGCGAGCGGGTGCTAAGAGAAGAACGGACATGGGGACCACAGCTTTTTTAATAACCTCGCATCGTGTTTCACTGGAGAAGACTAACCAAAAAGTAAAATCAGTTGTAGATTGGATCGTTAAAGAAGAAATTATAAGAGGTATAGGTAACATTAACGGAAAAAGGGATGTCTAATGATCATCCCTTTTCTCTCTTTTCAATGGATAAAATCTTATTTTTTTACAAATTGCATCACGACAATATCACCAGAAATAAATGTTAACTCATTATCCCGGACATCAAAGTTTGTTGTTGATTTTAAGCCATTCATAAATTCATTGTAAGCAGCATTTTCACAATGCATCATAGTCGATACAAGCTTGTCCCCAATTTTAATGGAGTTGCTTTTTTCACTTTCGTAAGTACCGCCGATACCATTACAACCATTGTTACCTTCTACTTTATGGTCTTTGCTTGTGAATGTCAATGTCGGAACTTTGTCTTTGAACAGGTCTTTAAGCCCTTTTCCTGCTGTTTCAGGCGTAGTAAGCGATTTAAGTTCCCAAGTTCCCTCCAAAGAAGCATTATCTACTACACTTGGTTTTTGAACCGTGGTTGCGGTATCACCAGTTCCTGTTGCTTCAGATTTTTTTCCTGTTGTGTTACATGCGACAGTTGAAAATGCCAAAGCAGCTGCTAAAATCATTAAATTTACTTTCATAATCATTTTAATAATATATAAATATTCCTTTTTCTGCACTACAACTTATAATTATCATGCCAATCTTATTCCAATGACATTCAAATCCCTTTTGCTGTACAGCTAACTTCTTTATCCTCTATTAATAATGAATTTGTGTTTTTTGTTTGCGTTCTGTTGATGAAATAAAATGATTTTATAGCAATCATACTAAAAAAAGAACAAGGATCATGTTGCTCGTCATGATTCTACAGTTGTCAGGGAATGTTCAATATCAATCGATTGATATGATCCGATAAGGCCTGTTCTTCGAAATGGAATACATTCTACTGATTTTTTTAGCATATTTCGGTACGCAAATGTTACATGGATAATTTCTAAAACTTCTTATATTAGGACTTTACAACCTAATTTTCTAGTACTTATAATAAAGAATATGTTCACAATCTTGTTATCCTCCCTCTTACTTTCTAGTGGTACGGTCGCCAAGCCGGATACCTTAAAGCCTTATGGTGCTTTACCGACTGAACGTCAATTAAAATGGCAGGAGATGGAAACTTACTGCTTGATCCATTATACACCAACGACTTTCCAAAACAAGGAGTGGGGCTACGGTGATGCTCAACCCACTTTATTTAATCCTTCAGCATTTAATGCAAATCAAATTGCCAAGGCCGCAGCAGATGGCGGGTTCAAGGGCTTGATCAGTGTAGCAAAACATCACGATGGTTTTTGTTTATGGCCGACAAAGACAACTTCCTACAGCATTGCATCTTCACCCTGGAAAAATGGGAAGGGCGATATGGTGAAAGAATTTATGGAAGCTACACATCGCAATGGAATGAAATTCGGCGTCTATTTATCAGCATGGGATCGTCATGATGAGCACTACGGTACACCGGCTTATGCGGATGCCTATAGACAGCAGTTGACTGAATTGATGAGCAACTATGGCCCGTTGTTTACGTCCTGGCACGATGGGGCTAACGGTGGGGATGGTTATTACGGTGGACATGAGGGGAAACGGATCATTGATCGGACAACTTATTATGAATGGCATGAGAAAACTTGGCCTATAGTACGAAAACTACAACCTAATGCCGTTATTTTCTCGGATATTGGCCCTGATATGCGCTGGGTCGGTAATGAACATGGTTTTGCAGCTGAAACTTCGTGGGCCACATTTACTCCAATAGGCCTAAATGGAAAAGTCGCTGTACCAGGTGCAACCGAATCGCATAATGCAGAATCAGGTGACCGGAATGGAAAATATTGGATTCCAGCAGAATGTGATGTGCCCCAACGTCCAGGATGGTTTTATCACCAGGAGCAGGATAGTCGTGTAAAAACACCGAACGAACTGTTTGAAATTTACCTTAAATCTGTGGGCAGAGGTGCTTGTATGAACCTTGGTCTAGCACCAATGCCTTCAGGTACACTCCATGAAAATGATGTGAAATCCCTGCAGGCATTCGGTAAAAAAGTGAAGGAAACTTTCCGTAACAACCTGGCTAAAGGTGCAGCGATTACAGCGTCGAATACCCGTAATGGCGATACCAAAACATATGCCGCAGCATTGATTACCGACAATGACCGTTATAGCTATTGGGCAACAGATGATGCGAAAACTTCAGCAACATTGGAAATTAAATTAAAGTCAGCATCGACATTTGACCTTATTCAGTTACGCGAAAATATCAAATTGGGGCAACGGATTGATAGTGTCGTTATTGAGCAATGGTCTGGTAATTCTTGGAAACCATTGGCTAAAGCGACCAGTATCGGTGCAAATCGCTTGATAAAACTAGAACAGCCAACGACAGCATCCCGTTTACGGTTACATATTTATGCTCCTGTAGCAATTACGTTAAGTGACTTTGGGTTATTCAAGGAATATAATGAATCTTTCGCCTTTGATACAAAAGAGCTTAAAAAGCAGACTGGCTTTAAACTGAAGGCAAACACAGCAAGCAATAGCACCTATATTACAGATGGTAATCCGAATACCTTTGCAACTGTCGGAGATCAGGGTGTCCTGGTAATTGAAACCAATGGGGTGGCTTCGGGTATTGGCTTCCTGCCTCGTCAGGATAAAAATTTCGTTGGTATCCCAACAAAATATACGATTTCGACGAGTATAGATGGTAAAAAATGGACAAGCGTCAAGGAGGGCGAATTCTCCAATATCAAAGCAAACCCAATTTTACAGCAGGTATTTTTTGAAACAGACAAAAAAGTTAAGTTTATCAAGTTTGAACCAAAACAATTTATTGAGGGAAATGAGCTAACAATTGCTGAGCTTGAGGTTTATGGGAAATAGAATTTTGACTTTTTTCGTGGTCTGCATCTGTCAGACCACGCTTTTGTTTGCACAACAAAGTCCACTTGTTCTATGGTACAATAAGCCCGCTAACATCTGGGAAGAAACTCTGCCTTTGGGTAATGGACGAATCGGTATTATGCCGGATGGAAATCCAACAAAGGAAAAAATTGTACTCAATGAGATCAGTATGTGGTCTGGAAGTCCAGAGGATCCCAATAACTATACAGCGTATAAAAATGTCGATGCCATCCAGGCTCTACTGAAAGCTGGTAAAAATGACGATGCTGAAAAGTTGGTCAATGAAACCTTTGTCACCAAAGGCAAAGGCTCTGGCTTTGGAAATGGCGCAAATGTTCCCTATGGCTGTTACCAGTTGTTAGGAGATCTGCTTTTAGACTATAAATTGTCATCTTCTCCAATTGAAGATTATACCAGATCATTGGATTTAGCTACCGCGACTGCTCAGACCTCTTTTCGTAGCGGAAATACAAAAATCCAACGGACTTATTACACTTCGTTTGACAAGAATGTGGCTGTTATTGAATTGAATCAAAACAGCAAAGCGAGGCAGACCGTGGGTATTTCTTTTGAAAGGAAAGAAAATATAGATCGCTACACGCTGTTGGACGATGGTATTCTGGTTGAAGGATCGCTTCCGGACGGTAAAGGTGGTAAAAACCTTAAATTTGTCGGTTTGCTAAAAGTACAGGGCAGAAATCTGGCCGTCAATAAGAAAGGTAAGATTTTGGAAGTTTCTGCACTTGGTGATCTTTCTATTTATCTGACAGCAACGACATCTTATTACGGATCGGATCCTCTCACTACTGTACAAGCGACCATTGCTGCCATCAAGCCATCTAATGGTACGAAGATGTACCGCAATCATGTGGATACTTACCAAAAGATTTTTAATCGGGTCGGACTTAATCTCTTTGGAAATCGCGCAAATGACCGCATTCCGATGAATGAACGCATTGCCAATTTTTATAAAAACCCGATACAGGATCCCGATCTTGCAGTGATTTATTATCAATATGGTCGTTATTTGAATATTTCAAGTTCAGCACCGAAAAGCATAAATTCACTTCCGCCCAACTTGCAGGGCTTGTGGGCAAATCAGATCAACACACCCTGGAATGGTGACTACCATTTAAATATCAATGCACAGATGAATCACTGGGGTGTAGAGGTCAACAATCTAAGTGAATATCATACACCTTTTATTGAACTGATAAAACGGATAGCGAAAACTGGTGAGCAAACCGCAAAAGCCTATTATAATGCGCCGGGATGGGTTGTTTATATGATGACTAATGTCTGGGGATATTCAGCTCCGGGTGAACAAGCTTCCTGGGGAGCAAGTACAGCGTCAGGTTGGTTGTGCAACCACCTCTGGGAGCACTATCTTTTTACCGGCGACCAAGGATATCTGAAGGAGATCTACCCGATCCTCAAAGGAGCCGCACAATTTTACGATCATACTTTGGTACAGGATCCAAAAACAGGTTGGTGGGTAACTTCGCCATCCGTGTCACCGGAAAATGCGTTTCGGATGCCCAATGGAAAGGTAGCAGCGGTTGTGATGGGCCCGACGATCGACAATCAGATCGTGCGCGAACTGTATCAGGCAGTGATTCAGGCAGATTCTATTCTAGCTATCAAAGATAGCTTTGCTGCTAGTTTGAAAGGAAAATTAAAAGAGATTCCCCCGCCGGTAGTGGTCAGTCAATCTGGGCGTGTGATGGAATGGCTCGAAGATTATCAGGAGGTTGAACCTAAACACCGCCATGTATCCCATCTCTACGGCTTGTATCCGGCAGCGTTTATTTCGCCACAAACAACTCCCGCTTGGGCTGAGGCCGCACGCAAGACGTTAGCTATACGGGGTGATGAAGGAACCGGCTGGTCCAGAGCCTGGAAAATCTTGTTTTGGGCAAGATTACAGGATGGCGATCACGCCTTGGAAATTCTTCGTCAGTTGCTCAAGCCAGCTTTTGCCAGTGAAACAACTTACCAAGGTGTAGGTGCGGGGACTTATCCCAACTTGTTTTGTGCCCATCCACCATTTCAGATTGATGGCAACTTTGGTGGTGCAGCAGGTATCGCAGAAATGTTGCTGCAAAGCCATAATGGGTATATTCACCTGTTGCCAGCGCTGCCGAAAGCTTGGTCCAAGGGTCAGGTCAAAGGACTGAAAGCAAGAGGAAATTACACCGTCGATATGAGCTGGGAAGATGGCAAAATTGTCGCACTTAAAATTAAAGGAGGAAAAGGAAATGTTCGCATATTTGAAAACGGAGTCTATAAGGATTATAAAGTTCGTTAGTTATTTTTGTTTTCTGCTTATTTTTCTAGGAGCGGCTGCCTGCTCCCAGAAAAAGGACAATACTAAAAAAGAAGAATTGCTGAAAACGTTCTCCTATAAAATAACTGGACAAACGGATGCTGCTGAAGGAAGTTCGGTGGCACTCATAGATCCGGAAAACAAGATGCAGCAATTTGCAAAGACAAAGGTGGCGAATGGGCAATTTGTCCTGGAAGGGGAGTTGGCAATGACAGGTTTTTATACGGTCCAGGTCAATGACGGAGCAACTTATACACTATTTCTTGAAGGTAACAGTGATTATGACTTGAAGGAAAATAAAGGGCTGTTTACCCTGACGACAACATCTGATAATGCGATGGATTTTCTCCAATTTACAGCAAAGTATCGCCAGCGTGAAAAGGATGAAAAATTGAAAACGGAAAATAGAAGAAATAGAATTGGGACATTAAACGGTCAACTCGCAGACATGGCGGCACGGAACGATGGATCCTACGAAAAAACGATTGACGAAATACAAAGTTTGTCTGCTATTAAACCCTATGACCTTCGTGATTTATATGCCGATTTTATTCTTGACAGCATGCACCGGTCCTCTTTGGTTCTTCCTTACTTCTTTAAATATGTCTCGATCGATCAGGATAATTTTAAAAAGTTTGATGGCGCATTAGAGCGCTTTGATGCTACACTACAAAAACACCCTTATTATAAATTCGCTCGTGAAAAAGTAGATCGAGTGAGCGATTTTTACCAAAATATGCCAGTCTTTCCCACGATTACACCAATGAATGTCCAGCGTGATTCGTTAAGACTACGTGAATTTTCAAATTCCAAAATGCTGATCGTCGCATTTTGGAAAGCATCAAGTAAATACAGTGTTTCTGATGTGACTGTATTGCGCAAAAAGGAGCCAAAGCTAAACGCAATTGGGGTTCGGGTGATCTACTTTTCCTTAGATAGCGATCAGGATGCCTGGATCAAATCAAGTAACTCCTTGGCCTTGGGGCTCTATAACTATTATTTGAACACAAACGATCGGGCAACAATGGAAAATGATTTTGGTATAGACCGTGCACCGAGTTATTTGTGGATCAACCCACAGACATTCAAAATCTTGTCGCTCACAGGTGAAGACCCTACCTTGCCATCCTTTGTCGGTAAGGTCAAAGAGTTTTTGATGAAAAATTAACGATTATTGTCTTAAAAATTGGTACATTTGAATTAACGGTTTAATATTTGTTATTTCAATAGACGATGAAAGTTGTTCAATTTACAGTTCCGGTAGTTTATCAGGGATCTATTTGCGTGCAGGAGGACATCCTGCCATCTTTCTACAGTAATTACCATCGACATAAAGAGATTCAATTGACCTACATCATAAAAGGGCGTGGCACCTTTATGATCGGCAACTTTACACACAGTTTTGAAGAAGATGAGATCTATATCGTCGATGCGGATGAACCACATATGTTTAAAACAGCGGAAGATATCAAAGATGGCATCCATGCTATTCATATTTTCTTTGACTATGAACATTTTAAATCTTTTCTGGACTTCCCTGAATTTGATGATGTCAAGTATTTTTTGGAACATATCAATGTCAGTAAGAAGCTGGATGCCGAACATGCTATAGCACTAAAAGATAAATTTGTGCAGATCAATACAAGTGCTGGAATAGACCGATTATTATCCTTTGTGAAATTGATCAATTTCTTAAGTAAAAAGGTCGATCAATGGACTTCTTTATATACAGGTATTCCCCAAAAGAAATTTTCAGATGCTGAAGGCTTACGTATCAATGAAATATTTCAATATACCTTTCAGCATTTCGGCGATAAAATCTCCTTGGAGGACATTGCAGCTGTAGCGCACATGACTCCACATGCATTCTGTAAATATTTTAAAAAACATACCCGGAAGACCTACGTTACTTTTTTGAATGAGATCAGGATCGAACGTGCGTGTAAGATGCTGATTGATGAATCTTCTGAAAGTGTTTCCAATATTGCGTTTAAGACGGGTTTCAATAATGTGGTCAATTTTAATCGGGTGTTTAAAAAGATTACAAAACACTCTCCAAGTGAATATGTCCAAGAACATCGTATGCGGGATTAATTTATTGTGTTCGGTGTCAGTGTAAAGATATTTCGGTAAAAGGATGCGGGGACAAACTGAGGTTGTGACTTCGTAACAGTGGACAATATCGGAGAAGCACTCGGCAATAAAGTTTAAAGATTAGGGATGCGAAAAAGCTAATTTTGGAGTCTAACGATTGTTACTCCGATGAATAAAAATTTAATTTTCGTACTGGTTGCACTATTTGGCTATTTCATGCCCGCAATGGCCCAATCTCAGCATTTCAAGATTGATACCTTACAATATCAGGGAACTGATAAAAATATCGTGAACTTGGTTATTTTGGGGGATGGCTATACAAAAGACCAATTAGACGATTATGCGGAGGATTCCAAACAATTCACAAAGTATTTCTTCTCAATAGAACCTTTCAAACAATATAGTAGCTTTTTTAATGTCTTTGCTATCCGGACCATATCCGATGAATCCGGTGCCAGGCATGACTGTAAAGCAAGTGACTGTGCACATGGCGAGACGGATCTCAGTAAATACCCGAAACGCTATAATAAATTTACCAGAGATCATGCGGTGCCAATCACGCATCCCAATACAATTTTTGGAAGCAGTTTTGATAATGGGGGGCTTCATCGGCTTGTAGTGCCTCAAAAAAATGACCTCATTGCGGAGGTGTTAAAAACACATATCCCAAACTTTACACAGGTGGTTATATTGGTCAACTCGCCATTTTATGGCGGATCGGGCGGAAAGTGGGCCACTTCAACGGTAAACTTTAAAAGCAATGACATCGCTGTCCACGAGATCGGGCATTCGTTTGCTCAGCTGGCGGATGAGTATTGGGCAGGAAACCAATATGCCATTGAATCTGTCAACCGCTCGCAAATGGCTGATGTAAATACTGTTCCCTGGAAATATTGGCTTGGCAAAGATGGGGTAGGTATTTATTCCTATGGCGGAAAAGGATCCCCGTCTAATTGGTTCAGACCACATGAGTATTGTAAAATGCAGTATTTGGTGGCTCCATTCTGCCCGGTTTGTCAAGAACAATTTGTTGCGTCAATCAAGCGGAAGTCGAGCCCATTTATTCAGGTAAAGCCTATGCTCGACAAACCACTTACCTTGGATAGTGTTCAGAAATTTACGTTGCGACTAGCAAAACCTTCTCCAAACACCTTTAAATTGTCTTGGTTGTTGAACGACGAAACAATTGCGACCGATATTGATTCTATTTATCTTGACCCCGGTATGCTAAACCTCGGAACAAATACAGTAAAGGTGATGATTCAAGACACAACCAATTTATTGCGAAACCCATTGTATGTCAATCATAAAGATTCGGTTGTATGGACATTGAATCAAATCAAGCTGACTGATTTGGCCAAACCACTGACCACATGGGGCGATACATTGGAAACCTGTTATGGTGGAGCTCAGGTACTTTCGGTAAAGCATCCTGTTGCCGGACTTCAATATCGGTGGTATGATGCTGCTACAGGATATTGGGAAGAGACGGGCAGTAATATTTTTTTGCAGGATATTGTGGAACCAAAAGTATACCTCGTCCGTGGAATTTGGGACGATCGGGTCTCCGAGAAAACAAAAGTTCATATCAGCACACTGTGTAAAATCGAAAAACCAAAGAATATTGAGGTAAAGATTGACAAGAAAAAAAATACCGTGCAGTTGAAAGTAAAAGATAAAGTCGATCCACGCTATAATTATATTTGGTTGGACGCGGCTGGTAAGCCAATTTATGAGTGGGACGAATTCAATGGAGAATATGTACGCCCGACTGGTGCAAATAATATACTTGTCTTAGGACGTTCCATTACTGTGCGTAAAGTTTATGTTCAGAAAATAGATAAGGAAACAACCTGTAAGAGCGATCGAACTGAAGTAACTTTTTAGTGACATTGTTGATAGCTAATGGTTTATAAGTTAATTTTAATCTGCCGGTTAGTTAACTTATAAATCATTCATCGTTATGAAAAAGAGATCCCTCTCTACGCTGGGAATTTTTTCATGCCTGTTCATCCTGATTTTAGCCGTCGCATCATCCTGTAAGAAAAACGCGAAACTTCCTGATGAAAGCAGTGAAAAAATGCATGCAGTAACATTCAAAATCAAAGATTTTGAAACGATTGTCACCCCTTTGAAAGCACAATCGTCCAAGGTTAAAAGCGCTTCGCTAACCGGAAGCAATGTCGAAAATCAGCTTCTCTACTATTGGAATTTTGATAACAGTAACAGCGATCCGGTAATGGCACTTGAAGATGCCGCTAAGATTGACTATAACAATGGCAAAACCGATTACGGTTTTGTCGCAGGGTGGCCAACTTCGGGAAAAGGCATTAGCTTCAAGGGGGGTAAAGAGATTTTGATCAAGATACCGGCATCGGGTATTGCCACGCTGGGGCAGCTGACCTTTGATGCAAATAGCTCCGGAACTGGACCCCGCGCTTTATTACTGAGTTATTCGACGGATCAAGGTACGACATTTAAAAGCCTGACGGATACAATACATTACCCTCCAAATCTCGCAACCTCAGCCAAGTTTGTGGTCGAACAGTCCTTGGCTGGGATTAGTCTGACCTCCGCAACGGAATGTTGGCTAAAAATAAGTTTATTTGCAGGTAATAGGGGCGATGGAAGTAACTACAATGAAAGTACAGGAACATTTAAAATGGACAATGTAAAGATTATGGGGACTGTGGACCAATCCGTTCTGTCTGATAAATTGTATTACCATATCTTCGATGCCCATACGAAGTTGCTTGTAAAGACAGGTACGCTTAACGCCAAGGAAAAGTTTGATATCGCTTTACCGAATGGAACTTACTACCTGAGTCTGTTATCCAAAAACTCAAGTGCGCCGTTATTGATTCCTACCACTGTGACTGATCCCGGTAGTCTTTTGGTTGCTAACCCTTTCAGCGAACAGTCTGCTGTGATATTTGCGGTCAGGGATACTTTTGATGTTAAAGCGTCTATGGAACGGGTATTGACGATGGACCGTATGTATAGTGAAGTTAAATTTGAGTGTACGGATGCCGAAGGATTGGATCTAATTGACAGCATCCACATTAGACAACAGCATAAGGCCTTTCAATATTATCCTTTTGCGGCGATGGGCGAAGGGCAATCAGACAATACGCTTTTGCGTATTATTCCTAATTTTTCCACCGATACAAAAACCTTTGTGTTTAATCAGTTTATGGGCGAGCTTTCTGAAAATAAAACAGTCCGATATGAGCTGAGCGTATTCAGGAAGGGGGAGCTGATGCGCACATTTGAGGTGGGGAGTGAAATCAGGAATAATATACAGCTCCTATTCAAAGGTAAATTGCTCGATGGTGTAAGTGAAAACCAAGGTTTCCAGATAACTAAAAATGAAAAATGGAGGGATAATGTTGTGATAGCATACTGATTTTAAGAAAGACAGAGCAGCTAGCCAAGATAGATATAAAAAGAGACCGTCTCATCAGTAATTATGAGGCGGTTTTTCATTTAGTCCAATTTTGATATTACTATTTTGGTTTATCAAACCAGTTTAGCGTTGATTTAGTGATTTCTTGTTTTCTACCTCCACTTTGTGGAGGTAGAAAACAAGTTAAAGCAAGCATTATGCTTCTATTTTCGGAGGTTATGAGTGATTGATGGTAATCTAATTTCGACTTCAGTCTTGGTCATCCCCTTGAGCAGGACCGTTTAATACCATGATTAATTTTGATATAGGCCAATACCGGCTCCACATCAACTGCTCTTTTTCTGCGATAACGGATGCCCTGTTCGTTCTTTATGCGCATTCAATCGGTGATTGACTTCCAAGATCCGGTTTCCCTGCGCTTTGTGGCACTGTCTTCGTAACTAATTTATCTGGGTAGGCTCATCAATTCTAAAGTGTGAGCTAACTGTTTGTGAGACTTTTGACTACCTATATTATTGAGAGAACTAGCAGATTCTACATTTATAGTAATTATAGTATTTTCACTCCACTTGTGGTGCTAGTTGACGGTTTTCCACAACAATCTTTGATTTAATTACAATTATAAAATATGGAAACTATTATATAGTTTTGTTTACCTCATTAACCTAAAGGGGTAAAATTTACTAAATGAACAATTATAAGGCAATCAATGATCTAGAACTTCTTGACCTAATCAAAGAAAAGGATGACAGTGCCTTCGGGGAGCTCTATCAACGTTATTGGAAAGACATGTATTATAATGCCTGCAAAATATTACGTAATCAGGATCTAGCAAAAGATATCGTTCAGGAGGTTTTCATTAGTTTATGGAATAGAAGGACAGAACTTAGTATTCAACACGTTAGATCTTATATGCAGCAAAGCACCCGTTTTGCTGTACTTAAAGCTATTAGAGATCAAAAGGTCGATGACAAATTTTACGATCGGCTCCGCTATATTACTACTGAGCTTATTGAAGAACACCCGCTACTTTTCAAGGAACAAAAAATGATATTGAATCAGCTAATTAGAGAATTACCTTTGGATTGCCAGGAGACCTTTAGAATGAGCAGGGAAGAACAGCTTACCTATAAGCAGATTGCACAAAAATTGAATATCTCTGAAAAAGCTGTCGAGAAACGAATTGGAAAATCTTTAAAATTTTTACGCGAAAACCTTCATCTAGAACTCTGTATCGGTATTTTATTGCTGGCTGAACGCATAAAATAAAAAAAGTTGTTTCAGTCGGTAGGGTACCTATATCGTTTTTGGAACATATAGGTACAACATGAATAAACTTAATTTCAACCGGCTGGTAAACGCTTATCTTGATGGAAGCGCAAGTGATGCAGACAAAGCGTTACTGGAAGCATATTATGAGAAGTTGAGGGCCGGTGAGTCTCTCACATTGGCAAAAGAGGAAGAGGAAGTCCTACAGGAAATGATGTATGATGACATTATTTCAGCCATTCACATCTTGCCAAAGAAAAGACGGATCGTGAGGTTATGGCCGCGAGTTGCCATTGCTGCAAGCCTATTATTGACTGTTGCGATAGGAATTTGGTTCTCCACAAACTCCAATGATAAGTTTAGCTTGACTAGTTCATCGATACAACCCGCTACCGATTTTGCTCCAGGAAAAAACACCGCGACATTAACGGATATAAATGGCAATATCATACAGCTTAGTGATGCAAAAAACGGTATTGTGATCTCCGAAGATATCAGATACGATGATCACACGATGATCATTTCGAATGTTGAAACCAAAGAGCACAGCGATATACGAAACCAAAACGCCGAAACAGGAATGATGAAACTCACCACTCCACGAGGGGGTATGTACCGAATCACCTTGTCTGACGGCACAAAAGTATGGCTCAATTCGGCTTCACGCCTAACTTACACAGCGACATTAACCAATAACAACAGACCCCATGAACGTTCGGTGAAACTTGAGGGTGAGGCATATTTTGAAGTAGTAAAAGATAAATCACGCCCCTTTATTGTAGAAAGTGTGGGTCAAAAAGTGGAAGTGCTGGGCACGCATTTTAATGTCAACAGCTATTCCGATAACGAAGGGACAATAACAAGCCTTATTGAAGGAAGTGTACGGGTTTCATCAACTACAAATTTGGAAAGAAGAGCGATCCTTGTACCGGGACAACAATCAGTTATCAACAAGACAATGCTTACAGTAGAAAAAGCGAATACAAATGTGATCGCATGGACTCAAGGCAAATTCAGTTTTTATGAAACACCAATTGATGATGTCATGAAACAACTTTCTCGTTGGTATAACATCGAAGTCTCCTATCCCAACGGAATTCCCAACAAAAAATTTACGGGAGATATAAACAGAAATGTCAACCTCTCCGAACTTTTGGGCCTCCTTGAATTTTCAGGCGTGAAGGTTACCATAAAAGACAAAAAAATATTTGTTAACAAATAATGACAGCAATGTACTAGCAAACCAATTTTACTAACTCTATCTACCAAATCTATGAAATTGAATACATTTAACCGGGACTTACCGCGAATAAGCTTTCCTAAAAAACTTTTGTTAATATCGCGGTTAACCACATTTGTCCTAATTATTACATTGGTTCAAGTAAGCGCAAAGGGGCTTGCACAAAAGATTACCGTACATGCCCAAAACACTCCGATCGAGAATGTTCTACAGACAATCAGAGCACAAAGTGGGTACGGTATCCTATATGAACGTAAGGATATCAAAGGCTATCAAGTAACCCTCGATCTCAACAACAGTTCCATTAACGAGGCCATGAGCTTATTGGTAAAAGGTCTGCCATTAAGCTTTAAAATTGTTAAAAACAATGTTGTACTTAATAAAAGAACCACTATTGTCTCAGAAGGCCAAATCGGTAAAACTGTTGAAATAGATATCACAGGTCGCGTGCTCGACGAAAACAATAAACCCATTGAGGGAGTGTCTGTAAGTATCGGCGATACAAAAAAAGCGACGGTAACCGATACAAACGGTCAGTTCTACTTCTCCGGAATAGCTCCTGATGCTACCCTTATTTTTAAGGGGATAAATATTGAAACTTATGAAATCAAACTCCAGGGGCAGACAGATCTCAATGTGATCCATTTAAAGACAAAAACCAATCAACTCGATGAGGTCAGCATCATCGTAAATACCGGTTATCAAACAATATCCCAAGAAAGATCCACAGGATCTTTTGCGAAACCTGATATGGATGTCTTAAGAAACCGAAACGGCAGTACCAATATTCTAGAACGGTTGGATGGGCTAATTCCGGGGCTTACCGTCAATAAGGCTCCTTCGGCCAGTAAAAACCCTTTTCTTGTCCGGGGACTCGCCACAATCGGGGACTCACCATTAGGAGGAAATATCTCCCTAACCAATAGAAACCCGCTATATGTTGTAGATGGAATTCCACTGGATGATGTTTCTTTGATCAATCCGCAAGACGTGGACGATATTACAGTTTTACGTGATGCAAATGCGGCATCTATTTGGGGTGCAAGAGCAGCAAATGGTGTTATCGTCATAACCACAAAAAAAGGTATAGCCAGTGATAAAGTTAAGATACAATATGACGGCTATATCAATATCGGAAACAGACCCGATCTAGCGTACATGCCAACATTGGATAGCAGGCAGTTTATTCAGGCAGCTAATGAGGTGTTTGATCCAGTCGTATACCCATGGTATGCTGTGTCAGCCTATCCCGACTATTATTTTGGAGTTCCCCCTCACGAAAGAATCTTGTATGATCAATATGCTGGTTCTCTTTCCGCTACACAAGCAAAAAAAAGCTTAGATAGTCTCGCGTCTTTAAACAATAAATCTCAAATCAGGGAACTGTGGTATCGTCCAGCCATGCAAATGAATCATACTGTATCTCTAACAGGAGGCAGTGAAAAATATACCTTTTACGTATCAGGAGCTTTTACTGATATCAAAAATAATAAGCCCGGTGAAGTCCACAATACGTTTAAGATCAATGGTCGTCAGGACTTTAGGTTCGGAAAATATATTCATTTAAGTTTGATTACCGACTTATCAAATACGATAAACTCCAATCAACAAACTATTAATGTAGATAGCCGCTTTTTACCATATCAGCTCTTTAGGGACCAAAGAGGACAGAATTTATCGATGCCTTATATGCAATCCCTTAGCGACGAAACGCGTATAGATTATCAAGACTTAAGCCGCATAAGCTTAGATTATAATCCCTTGGACGAATACAACTATAGCTATGGCAAAAAGAATACGTTTATGAGCCGTAATATTTTAGGGCTTGATGTGAAAATTACTAAAGGCCTACGTCTTGAGAGTACCTTTAGCTATCTTAGAGAGGCTGGACGAAGCGAATTATATAATGATCCCAAAAGCTATGCTGTCAGAAGCGAATTGGCACAATTCACCGTCGCCCCAAATACATCATCTACACCAATATACTATCTACCTACCAATGGAGGAACCTTCATGGTTGACCATAGCAATCAGAAAAACTGGACAGTACGAAATCAGCTTGTATACGATACTGAATGGAAGGATCAGGATCATCAGTTGATCTTGCTTGTGGGGCAGGAAGTACAGGAGCAACTGACCTTATTAAATGGGAGTAAAGTAAGAGGCTACAATACATTACTTCAGACTTATGGTCCTGTTGACTATGCAACCTTAGGAAGTATCGGCCTTCCCGCCGCCGTGTGGCCAAATAGTTTCTCAGGCAGCATTCTGAGTAATGATGCATTCAGCCAGGAGCAATTTCAAACTAGGTTTACATCTTACTATGCTAATGGGGGTTACACATATAGCAAAAAATATTCAATCAATACAAGCATAAGGTTTGACCAAAGTAACTTGTTTGGCCTAGATAAATCAGCACAAAATAGGCCTGTATACAGTATTGGTGGTAGATGGGAGCTGGGAGCTGAGGATTTTATTAAAAGAATAGGTTGGTTTGATCAGATGGCACTGAGAACCACCTATGGAATTACAGGCAATTCACCGATGCCGGGGACTGCAGCATCACACGATATTATTACGGTAGAGCCAAGCCCATTCTTCCCTGGAGGAATTGGGAGTTATATCAGTACAGCCTCCAATCCCGACTTGAGCTGGGAGCGTACGGCAGTTATAAATCTTGGCCTTGACTTCAAAGTATTTAACAGTAGATTGCAAGGTTCATTAGATTTTTACCAGAAAAATACATCCAATCTGATTGGCAATATGCTGACCAATGGCTTCACAGGCTATAGCTCGATTATTGGCAATGTAGGTGACATGCGAAATAATGGTATTGAGTTCGCCTTAAGATCCCGGAATATCAGTAAAGCAAATTTTAGCTGGAACACATCATTGAATTTATCTTATAATAAAAACAGGCTCACAAAATATAATCAATATGTGCCGATAACTTCAGGCAGTAGATTGACGTTACAAAATTTTATGGAAAATTACCCAGCTTTTGCACTTTTTGCTTACCCATTTGTGGGGCTTGATAATATGGGGGATCCTATGGTCAAACTCGCTGATGGCACTGTAACCAAGCAACCGAGAATAACGCGTCCGGATGACATGAAATATATGGGCACTTATCAGCCCATATGGAATGGCGGCCTCTCCAATATTTTGAATTACAAAAACTGGGGGCTCAGCATAAATACGATATTCAATTTGGGTCATGTAATGCGC
This sequence comes from Sphingobacterium sp., assembly GCA_031277685.1. Taxonomy (GTDB): domain Bacteria; phylum Bacteroidota; class Bacteroidia; order Sphingobacteriales; family Sphingobacteriaceae; genus Sphingobacterium. Next base: position 34,323 of record JAITLV010000053.1, read on the forward strand.
AGGGATGTTAATCAGTTTTATACCGGCCGTCTTACACAAGGCCCCATGGCTGATTTTACCTCGGGAAATGTGCATGCCGAATTTGCTAACCGTTGGAAGAATACAGGTGACGAAAACATGACCAATATCCCTTCCTACCTGTCCAATGAGTCGATAAGTGAATCCAGACGTGATATTACCTACTATACAATGGCCGATGTAAATGTTATCGATGCTTCTTATGTCAAAATGCGCGATGCAACATTAAGTTACCATATCAATGCGGACTTTTTAAAGAAATTAAATCTAAACCAAGTTACACTACGGGCACAATTGTCCAATGTGATGCTATGGAAAGCCAACAATGCTGGTATAGATCCCGAATACCAATTCAGTAATTCGGGTGTAAGGACGCTTATCGCTAATAATGGAATGCTATCTTTTGGCCTTAATGTTAAATTTTAAAGCAAAATAAAATGAATCCTATAAATAAGAATATCGCAGCATCATTTGCCCTTATGCTTTTCGTAACCGCACTTGGCTCATGTAAAAAAAGTTTTTTGGAGATTGAACCCAAGGGTAAATTGATCGCACAGACAATCGCTGATTATGATCTGCTACTAAATAACCTTCGGTTATTAAACATGGGCACCAACGGACAGGTGCCTATGGGCGATGAGCTCGTTGCCGTAGAACCGTACTTTGGTAATGCAGCGTTAAGAACACAGCGGTTGTTTCGTTGGGATGACACCATCTATGAAGCCAATGACGATGCCCCGGAAATGACAATCCCTATGACAAACCTTTATCTCTACAATAAAATTATATCAGAAGTGCCCGACATAAAGGAAGGTACCGAACAGCAAAAAGCATCACTGATTGCTGAGGCCAGAGCGGGACGAGCCTGGATCTATTTTATGCTGATCAACTATTATGGGAAACCTTATAATAATACGACATCGGCGACTGATCCTGGTTTTCCCATAATTACCACTAGTGATGTTACAGCGACAAAATTTACGCGCGCTTCGGTGAAAGAAGTATACGATTTTATACTCACAGATTTGATCGCCTCCATGCCCAATCTGCCTGCGCAAACAAGTAGCCGGGTGAGGATGTCTCATGCAGCTGCTGCGGGTATTTTAGGAAAGGTATACGTATTTATGGGTAAATTCCAAGAGGCTCTTCCCCATTTGAACACCACTATAGAAGAAGCTTCAAAGGGAACTATTCCTGTAAATCTATATGATTACAATATAACTCTAGGACCGGGAGGTTCATTTTTGCCTATCACCAGTCGCGGAGCATCATTTCCAACTGTTCCAAACAACCAAGAGATACTTTATGGTAAACAGACGTCAAATTTCTGGCAGTATAATGCCAATGAATTCGTATTAAGCGCACAAACTAGCGCGTTATATGCCGCCGGTGATGTCCGTTTGAAATTATACAACAAAAATGCCTATAATGGTAAGGCTTATTTACCTGGCTTACTACGTAGAGCGGCCTCTTCAAGTGCTCAGATAGGCGTTATGATTAGTGATATATATCTGTTGAGGGCGGAATGTAAAGCCCGATTGGGAAATCTTTCAGGTGCAAAAGCGGATCTAGCATTTTTTCGTTCAAAACGGATGCCCGCTGATATGGCAGCGGTTCCCGAATCAATCGCAGCACAGCAATTTTCAATGATACAATTTGTGTTCGATGAACGTATCCGCGAGTATGCCGCTCAGGGGTACCGTTGGTTCGATATGCGGCGGCTTTCTGTAGATCCTCTTTTTTCAGATTTGACCTATAAACATCTACGCTATGATACAGATGGTACAATTCAAACATTTACGCTTCGTCCCGAGCGATTAGTCCTGCGTTTTCCGCAAAAAATTATGGATCAAAATCCGGGTATGCAGAATAATCCTTAATCAACGATAATTATGAAACATTATTTAAAACGAATTACACTGACCTTGTGTTTTTTTCTTCCCTTATTTGCGCAAGGCCAAAATAGAGGTTTCTCAATAGACGTCAAACTCGAAAAATTGCCTGCGACAGCCATGGCCTATCTCATTTATACGCCTTATGATGAACGAAAAATAGATTCCGTCCAAGCAGTCAATGGTAGATTTGTCTTTAAAGGCGATATTGAAGAAGTTACGAGTGCCTATTTGCTTTTAAGCCCTAAGGGTGACGGAATGCGAGGCAGGAACTCCAGCGATCTACGTATCTTCCTTGAACCTGGCCCTATCCATATCTATGGTGTGGAATCACTAAATGGTGCTATTGTAAAAGCTGGTCAGGTAAATTCCGATCATACAGCTTTAAATTTACGTTTGAAACCAATTCGCCTGACTGAAAAAAAACTATACACAGCCTTACAAACTGCAGAGGGGGAACAAAACGAAAAAATAAAGCTGCAGTTGGCCGAATGTATGAAACAAAAAAAACAGGTTTATGAAGATTTTATTAGTAACAATCCCGACCATTTTATGAGTTTTTTTGCATTGAAAGCCAAGGAGGGGGCCGTGCCACAAGTGGAAGAACTTGAGCCCTATTTCAATATGTTAGATCCTAAAATCAGAAAAAGTAAGGCCGGAACCGTCTATAGTTCATATCTCGCCACACTCAAAGCAGTGGGGATTGGAATAATTGCACCGCAATTTGCAATCCCTGATACCAATGGTACAATAATAAATTTATCCAACTTCAAGGGCAAATATGTACTCGTGGATTTTTGGGCGAGCTGGTGCAAACCATGTAGGGAAGAAAATCCCAATTTGCGCAAGGCTTACGTGGACTATAAAAACAAGGGACTTGAAATAATAAGCATATCTCTGGATTACCCTAATGGAAGAAAAGCGTGGACTGAAGCGATTAGAAATGATCAACTTGAATGGACTCAGGTTTCAGAACTGCTTGGCTGGAAAGGCGAAACCATTACAGCTTATTTTGTCAAGGCTATTCCGCAGAATTTTCTGCTTGATCCACAAGGAAAAATTATAGCCAAGGATCTGAGGGGTGCAGCACTTCAAGAAAAACTAGAAGAGATCTATAAATAGAAAACGAAATTGTACCAGACGGTGATACAACGATTATGATTTATTCAAACCGAATGATTCAAATAAATTTAATTCACGAATAGCTTCAAAAACATCAATTTCATAAGTAAACGAACTCATATAGAATGACGAGATTAAATATCAGTAAATAATTAAAAAGATGAAAAATTTATTTAAATTGACTTTAGCATTGTTGATTGGAACATGCTCATCATTATTTGCCCAAAGTGGAAAATTCATCCTAAACGGTAAGGTTGGCAATTATTCACATCCAGCGAAGGCATTTTTAATGTATACAGATACCGCAGGCCAGCTAACCACCGATTCGACTTTTCTCCAAAACGGACATTTTAGCTTCAATGGGACAATTGATTACCCAAAGGAGGCCTGGGTTATTTTAAATACAAAAGGAGGCAGTTCACTAGATGTGTCTTGGGACTGGCGGAATTTTGTGTTGTTTTATCTTGAACCCGGCACACTGACGCTGAGCAGTCCAGACAGCACAATCTTTCGGGCAGTCATTAAAGGTGGTCCTATAAATAGAGATAATGAGGAATTAAGAATTGCTATCGCTCCCTTTCAGCAGCAACAAAATGATGCTTACGACGGCTATTATGCAGCCTCTCCAGAAGAGCAGAAGTCAAGAAAATTTCTAGATGCTATGGATAAAACGGTTAATAAATCTATGGATGGCCGGAAATTGATCTGGAAAGAATTTATCAAAAAGAATCCTTCTTCATTTCGTAGCATATACGCGCTTCAAGGGTACGCTGGGGCTACTCCGGATGTTCAGGACGTTGAACCGCTTTTCAACTCACTTTCTCCGGAAATTAAGAGCAGCAAGCCTGGTGTAAAGTTTGCCAAATTGCTGGAAAAGATGAAAACTTATGGTGTGGGTGCGATGGCTGCTGACTTTACCCAGGTAGATACAGCAGGTAAGGCAGTATCATTGTCCGATTTTAAAGGGAAATATGTGCTAATTGATTTCTGGGCCAGTTGGTGCGGTCCTTGTCGCGCAGAGAACCCTAATGTTGTAAATGCTTATCATAAATTTAAGGATAAAAATTTCACTATAATCGGCGTCTCCCTTGATCGTTCCAGAGAAAATTGGCTAAAAGCCATCAAAGATGATCAGCTCCTCTGGACACAAGTATCTGACCTCAAATTTTGGAATAATGCTGTTGCAAAATTATATGCGATAAACGCAATTCCACAAAATGTGCTGGTTGATCCCAAAGGAAAGATCATAGGACGTAATCTAACCGGCGTAGCTCTGGCAGAGAAACTTGAAAAGTTGCTTGGGAAAATGTGATCTTACAATATACTAAATGAGAACGTTCCTGATATTGTTACATCAGCTTGAGTAAATTACTAGTATAAGGGGCTATTGATTTGATTTTTAAATCGTAAGACACTGAAAAAAAGTATAAATCCACTCACTGGTACTTAGAGTTTCTGTGAGTGGGTTTATACTTTCAGTCGATTTTTGAGACAGTTTCTTTTCTGTCATCAGACAAATTAAATCTATATCAATTTTTTTAGCAGAGTATTCCAACCTGCTAAATCATTTAAAATTCGTTCAAGGTCAGCGATGGCTACCCGTTCTTGTGCCATTGTATCGCGGTGGCGGATTGTTACAGTATTATCTTCCAAAGAATCATAATCCACTGTAATACAGATTGGCGTTCCTATGGCATCTTGGCGACGGTAACGTTTTCCAATAGCATCTTTTTCATCATATTGAACATTGTAGTCCAATTTTAATGTATTGAGAATCTCACGCGCCTTTTCTGGTAAACCATCTTTTTTGGTCAATGGTAAAATTGCCGCTTTCACTGGTGCCAATGCTGGCGGGAATTTCAATACCACACGGGAATCTTGTTTTTCTGCTGTAGAAAGATCTTCTGTTACCAAAGAATTACATAAAACAGTCAGGAACAGACGATCTAATCCGATCGAAGTCTCGATGACATAAGGAATGTAGTTTTGATTGATCTCCGGATCAAAATATTGCATTTTCTTTTTAGAAAATTCTTGATGCTGTTTCAAGTCAAAATCCGTACGGGAGTGGATACCTTCTACTTCTTTGAATCCAAATGGGAAATTAAACTCGATATCCACAGCGGCATTGGCATAATGCGCTAATTTATCGTGGTCGTGGTAACGGTAGTTGGCCGGATCAAATCCCAATGCGAGATGCCATTTCAGACGGGTTTCTTTCCATTTGTTGTACCATTCCAGTTCAGTGCCAGGGCGACAGAAGAATTGCATTTCCATTTGTTCAAATTCACGCATACGCATGATAAACTGGCGTGCAATGACTTCATTACGGAAAGCTTTTCCGATCTGAGCAATACCGAAAGGAACTTTCATGCGACCTGTCTTCTGAACGTTCAGGAAATTAACGAAAATACCCTGCGCAGTTTCTGGACGCAGGTAAACCTGATCTGCTCCATCCGCCATCGCACCCATTTGGGTAGCAAACATCAAATTAAATTGACGTACTTCGGTCCAATTCTTGGTGCCCGAAACTGGACAAACGATGTTATGTTCCTCAATGATCGATTTTAAACCAGCAAGATCGTCTGCATTCAATGCTGTATTTAAGGCATCCAAAAGCGCTGCCGCTTCTGCTGTCTTTCCATCAGCTTCGTAACGGGCGATCTTATCTTCGATCAATTGGTCGGCACGGTAACGTTTTTTCGAATCTTTATTATCGATCATTGGGTCATTGAACCCATCCACGTGACCGGATGCTTTCCAGGTTGTCGGGTGCATGAAAATTGCGGCATCGATACCGACAATATTTTCGTGCAGCTGCACCATAGATTTCCACCAATAAGTCTTTAGGTTGTTTTTAAGTTCAGAACCTAATTGACCGTAATCATAGACGGCACTTAATCCGTCATATATTTCGCTCGATTGGAATACAAAACCGTATTCCTTCGCGTGTGATACTACACTTTTGAAAAAATCGTCTGTCTGTTTGCTCATAAGTGGCAAATATAGATATTAGTATTTAGATTTTAGTATTGCGTATGGAGTATTTAGATTTTCTACCTACTCTTTATTCAAGCCTGAGACTTATTTAGTTATCCCTAGATCGCGAATCTGCTGGGATGCGTTTTTGTTGTCTACTTTTGTAATAATATGTTGAATGACACCTTGTTCATCGATGACAAAGGTTGTGCGTGCTGTACCCATATATTTTTTACCATACATGTTTTTCTCTACCCATACACCATAAGCTTCCACGAGACTTTTGTCCTCGTCGACAAGGAGCTGGAACGGTAATTCGTGTTTGGTGATAAATTTTTTATGGGATGCTTCGTTATCCACACTGACACCAATGATCTCAAAACCGTCCTTTTTCAATGATTGATAGTTGTCCCTAAAGTTGCAGGCCTCAGTTGTACATCCGGGGGTGTTGTCTTTGGGATAGAAGTAAAGAATAACTTTTTTCCCTTTGAAATCCGAAAGATGTACCGTTTCACCATTTTGATTTTTTGCACTGAAATCCGGTGCTTGTTGTCCTATTTCTAGTGTTGCCATATGTATTTCGATTTAGTCGATTAAGATACGATATTATCCGATGAAAACCCACCCTGAGTTTTAAGACCTGAGCGTAAAAAATATGCATGCATAAAAGCTTAGGAGGGATCTGCTTCTTTCAGTAGACATTATCTACTGAAAGAAGCTTCGTATATCTTTAAATTTCCTTTATTGTCTTTTACTTCTAGTTTAAAGCTGTGCGTTCCACTGCTTAGACTAGATTCAAATTCGTGCCAGAGGTGTCTTGTTTTAGGGTCATATTTCATCAGGGCCCACTTTCCATCTATATAGGCATCGAAAGTATCTATTCCGGAGAGATTATCGCTAATGCTGAAATCTATGGAGCGTTGATTAGAAACGTTCTTGCCATCGGTCAGGTTACGTGCAGTGATGGTGGGGGCAACGGTATCTACAGCGATATAGAAGCCACCAAATTCACGAACATTGGCTACAACCCAACTATTTTCGTATTTTCCCCCTTGTGCTCCGCCATCTGTAGAGACGATCAACGCTTTACTATATAGGCTTTCCGGCAAGCTATCGTCGGGTTTGATCATCAGTTTGTAATAGCCAAATACGGGGGTATAACTATTGTGGATATACTGTATCGCCGAATAACCTTTAGCTAGTTTAGCACCTTGCGAATAATTAAAATAGAGATCGTTGTAAAGGATATTTTTACCCATATAAATACGTGCATTTTCAGCCTCATATTTGTTTTCATCAGCATAATGAAACATTTTGAGTCCTTCAGCTGCCTTGCGGTTGATGGATAATGATGGGTTGTTCTGGACTTTAAAGTTGAGCTCGCTCGTATTGCCTTGAACATCTTTGACCACATATTTTATATCATGTACCTCATTGTCCCTCAGTTCGATCATGCCCAGATTGTCCAGTTGCTTATAGATATTGATTGGATTATTGGGATCTTTAAAGCTTTTCTGTATCCGGACGCCTGATTTTTTAAGGTAGGGGTAATCTATATAAGATTGAATGGCACGGGTTTGGTCAAAAGGAATGGATTCAAACAGGACGGTGCTGATATTTCTGTTGTCAAGAAATAGCTCTATGGAATACACGCCATAGGTAAATGAGATACCGCCACGTCTGTCCACCGTGTTGATACCCAGACCAAAGTTGCCATTGACAGGGATGGGAGCGCCTGATGCCAGACTATACATGCCATTACCTGTCGATCGGATCGTTTGATGCCTGCGGGGGGTATTCTCGTCAAAAATCTCACGACCGAGATCATAAACGGTTATACCTCTTATCAAGGGTTTAACACCATCAGGAAATAACAGCCCGAATAGCTGAGGATTTAGCGGCAGTTGTGCCTTGGTGTCACGGATCTCAAAATGCAGATGTGGTCCTGCTGAGCCACCTGTATTTCCGGAGTTGGCAATAAACTCGCCTTTTTTGACCGGTACTTGGTAGGGTTTTAGGAATACATCAACATCAAAACGCTTTTGTTTGTACTGTTCGTCTTTTATGATGTTTGCCAGATCTGCATTAAAACTCTCCAAATGCATGTACACCGAGGTGTAGCCATTCGGGTGGTCAATGTAAACATAATTGCCACCGCCGCCGATCTGTACACGGACGCGGGATACAAAACCTTCTGCCGCCGCATGTACGGGAATATTGATACGTTGCTGGGTGCGATAATCATCACCACCATGAAAATGTGTAGCCCGTAACTCGCCGAATGATCCTGATGCCTGCGGGGCAATATCCATTGGACGTACAAAATAATTTTGTGGATAATTGCGGCTTTTGATAATATCTTGGGCTTGGACAAGGTTAACCGCCAATGTCAATATCCCCAGTAAAACTGATGTTTTTTTTAGCATACCCTCTTCCTCTATTTGATCTTACAGCTAAACATTTTTTGTTCTCCAATAAATCCTTCCAGTAGATCTCCGATTGCAACGGAGCCTATGCCAACAGGAGTACCCGTATAGATCAGGTCGCCTTTGCGCAGGGTGATAAATTTTGATGTATAGACAATCAGATCCTCAAAGGAAAAGATCATATCCTTGGTATTTCCTTGCTGGACAATTTGCCCATTCTGCTGGAGGGAGAAATCAATGGCGTCGACAGCTGCGATTTCTTCTTTCGGGATTAAATTACTGATAACGGCCGAATGATCAAAAGCTTTTGCTAGTTCCCATGGAAGACTTTTTGCTTTAAGTTCCTGTTGTACATCTCTTGCGGTGAAGTCAATGCCTAAACCAATTGCATCATAATAGCTAGATGCGAACTTTGGACTCACGTGTTTGCCTTCTTTACAGACGCGCAGGACGACTTCTGTTTCAAATTGAATATTTTTGGAAAATTCTGGATAATAAAAATCTTTATTGTCCTTTAAAACGGCCGTATCGGGTTTTAAAAATATAATGGGATTTTCAGGGACAGGATTATTGAGCTCTTTGGCGTGGTCGATGTAATTCCGGCCGATTGCAATTATTTTCATTGTATAAGTCTTTTAAGGCGATGAAGCTTTCAGATTTTTTGAGCTATTCTATGATCGCAACTATTCATCGTTTATTTTTTAGTCATTGATGAATGTATCATACTCACCCCGAATAAATCATGAAGATTTCACGCGTGTCTATTTTTTGAATGATATCGGAACATTTTTCAAGAGAACGACGAATTTTATGGGCATGATATGCCCGCTCGGTTGCTTGAAAAAACAAACTTAACAAATGTCCAAAGCTTATCAAAAAAAACGTATCCTGTTGCGGGGCCTAAAAGGATACGTTTAACAAAATGGGACAGCAATGGCTACTTGATTTTTGCGATAAGCTCAGTAACTAATGACTGATCTTCTGGACTGATGGAATCTTCAAGAGTAAAAATCTTTTCATCATACAATTGTCCATGATAAATAATTTTATAGCCGCCATATACCCCTTTTAATCCTTTACCGGCTATATTGCTTCCTGATAAGGGAAAGGGTCTGATCGGAGCGGGAAAGATATAATGAATAGTTTCGAACTCTGGTGCCATGGTCGATTTTGTAGCTAATACTTGATACGTTTTATCAAAAAAGACAGTGTCGCTTTTTGAGGTTACAGCTTGTTTGTCCATTTCCTTGAGATAACTCTCATTTTTCTTCCTTGAGAATTTTTCAAAGGCGATACCGATACGTATATTTTCGAGACTATCTTGCGAAAGCAGTGTTTTTTCTGTGTCGAAGTCATAGAATCTTCTGTTGTTGAAATCGATTAGGTAATAATGGCTCAAGGAATCTTTTGTCGATGATTGCAAAAGCTTTGCTTTCTCATTACCGACAGGAAGCATATAATGTTGAACAGTGTTTATTGTATAGATAAATTCTAGGATAAAACCAGTCTTAGTATCCACAAGCATGTCTTTCCGTTTACCATTCCCCGACTTAGAAGTATATTCAAATAGTGTTCCTTGGTAGGGTGAAATCTCAGCTTCTTGAGAGGAAAGAACGATGTCCTGTGCCTTTAGGCATGCCATAGACGATAGAATCATGAAAAGTAAAAAAAGTTGTTTCATTTTTGTATGGGTATGTAACGAATAGGAGTGCTCCAAAATAACGAGTTATTAACATATTCTTCCAGTATTGTACCGACTTTTTTTGCATATCCTTTAACAGTGAATTTAGCCGTACCCTGGATTTCTGAATTTGTAAGGGTGCTAAAGTGAGATTTTTCTTCCCATCCAAGTAACATAGGAGTGTCTGAATATGAACCACCAGTTTGCGCGCGATCAATATTGTAAACAATAATATCTACGGAGTCAGGGGCGTGGTCAAATTCATTGGTGGCAATGCGGCCACTATATTCAACGACTTCGCTAGCCAATACTTTCGCAATGTTGGTGCCGAACCAGTCCAGAGTTGCTACCGTCCATTCGAGCTCTTCAGACTCGTTGAGATTGTCAGTTAAGCTACTTATAGCTTCTGTAAATTGAGGTATGGTGATGGTGGGTTGGGGAATGACAAGAGTTAAACCCGAATCTGCTGCAATGTTGCTCTTTAATGCTATCCGTTTAGTAGATTGCTGCTGTATGAGGGGAGATTTCCGTATATATTCTTTCAGATTTTTCTTAACCTCAGGAAGTAGATTAGTAGAGTCTACGGAAGCTTCATTGAAAGGAACCGTGATGGAAGTGGTAAACTTATCTTTGCTGCCGGGATGCAGGGCGTTAAAATAAGTTTCCGACTTTTTACAGGAAAAAGTGCTACTCAAGAGAATCGTTCCAATGAATAGCCATACGAAATGATTACTTTTTATAACGTTATTGTTTTTATTGTTAAAGTTTATAATGTAAGGTTCTCTAAAGTAATAAATAGATAATTTAAGAGGAATGTTTTTTTTAATGTAAATCTTGTGTTACATTTTGTTCTTACAAAAAAAAGCAGTAGCCTTTTATTTTTCGTGTCAGTTGTTGAGGCCAGATTAATAAATGTCCTAAGCTTATCCAAAAATAATTGGCACCAACCAGGAATATTATACCTATAAACTTATTTATTTAGATAGGTTTTACTTAGGTTTTGTTTAGGTTTTACTTAGGTTTAGTTTAGGTAACAGCTAACTAAAACCTATATTAAATATAACCTAAATCTATTTTATAGCTAAACTAATCCAAACTTTAATATTGATTATGTGTTTATTTAATTGACATAGGAATTAAATAAACACATAATCTTAACGTATGGCAATATTAGAGGATGGCCCCAATGGTGGTTTTCGAGGTAAAGTCGGTTCAATATATGGATATAATCGAATGGGACAATGGATTATTCGAGGTGCGCGTAGAAAAAGTAATAAACCGCCAACCGAAGCCCAGCGTTTGCATCGCCAAAAAATGAAAGCTGTCGGACAATTTTGTGCAGAAAACAAGGCTGT
>JAITLV010000189.1 GCA_031277685.1 Sphingobacterium sp.
TTTTGCTGTGACAATCAAATAGTAAAAATGATCATACACGGATAAAATAATAAGGCGATTCTCATCGCCTTTTTTTATTTTTGAAACTGACATCAGAAACAGATACGCATGTTAAAAAACACATTTATTCTACTTTTAATTGCTTTTTTCAGTCTATCCTCTACTGCGACAACTTTTGCTGTTGAGCAAGATAGTCTAACCAGTACAGAGGGACTTCAGTTTGAATCTTCACCTGACACAACTCCCGTTGTGGAGGCTGTGCCGGACGATCTGGCTTTTTCAGATGCCCCAGACACAACCCTTAGTCAAGATAGCAGCAAACTGGATAAAGCGACAACAAATGTTTCTTCCGGCAATACAGACAACGGGAAAAAATCGCTCTGGAGTATTTTCATCGCCGGATTAATTGGTGGTTTCGCGGCACTTCTGATGCCATGTATTTTCCCTATGCTACCACTGACCGTGAGTTATTTCACAAAACAATCGGGGACGCGCGCAAGCGGTATTAGTAAAGCGCTGCTCTATGGCCTTTTTATTATCGTAATATATGTAGCTCTTGGGATGATCATCACCATAGCATTTGGGTCGGATGCCCTTAACGCATTATCAACGAATGGAATATTCAATTTCCTATTTTTCTTGTTACTCGTTGTTTTTGCGGCCTCATTTTTTGGTGCTTTCGAGATCACCTTACCAAGCTCTTTTGTTAATAAAATGGATGCTAAATCAGATAAAGGGGGGCTTATTGGGCTATTCTTTATGGCATTCAGTCTTTCGTTGGTATCTTTCTCCTGTACAGGGCCTATTATTGGCACCTTACTCGTTGAGGCGGCATCAAAAGGTGAACGTTTAGGTCCCGCTATCGGCATGCTTGGCTTCTCCATTGCCCTAGCAATACCTTTCGGCTTATTCGCTATGTTTCCTTCAATGTTAAAGTCTCTACCCAAATCCGGTGGATGGCTCAACTCTGTAAAAGTAGTTCTTGGCTTTTTAGAACTCGCTTTAGCCTTGAAATTTTTATCCAACGTGGATTTAGCTTACCACTGGAATTGGTTGGATCGCGAAGTGTTTCTATCCTTATGGATCGCTATATTTGGACTAATGGGCTTATACCTAATCGGCAAGATCAAGTTTTCACATGATAGCGACCTCAAATTCCTATCTGTACCAAGAACCATACTTGCCATTGTTGTATTCTCATTTGTGGTGTATATGGTTCCTGGTCTATGGGGGGCGCCATTGAAGTCTATTTCTGCCTTCTTACCACCTTCTGCAACCCAGGATTTTGACCTTTCTGCGGGGGTAACAAGTACAGCAGCTCATAGTGACGGCAAAGTAAAAAAATACGCAGAAATCTTTCATGAACGCGGCACACCAAAAGGATTTGATCCCTACTACGATTATGACCAAGCTTTGGAAACCGCAAAAGAACTAAACAAACCTGTCTTAATTGATTTCACAGGCTGGAACTGTGTCAATTGTCGCAAAATGGAGGCAAATGTATGGACTGATCCTGCTGTTGCGAAATTATTAAAAGAGGAATTTGTGATGGCCGAGCTTTTTGTCGATGATAAAACAGAGTTACCTGCGAATGAGCAGTCTGTATCGAAATATAGCGGAAAGAAAATCAAAACAATCGGCAATAAAAATAGTGATTTTCAAGCATCAACCTTCAATAGTAATTCACAACCATTATATGTCATCGTTGATGCTTCCGGCAAGGTTTTAGTACCACAGACCGGTGCTAACTATAATATTGAGGAATATAAAGCTTTTTTACAGAGCGGAATTGAGGCTTTTAAAGCTAAAAAATAAATCGCCTCGCATTAAAGCTACCTGTAATAAGCCTTTAGAATTGTAAAGGCTTATTATAAAGTTTGCATGAAGTTTGATGTCCGTTTAGATTAACTGCATAGCAGAAGGCTATTATTTAATTGCTTTTAAGCGATTCTGAACTTTTAATACCAGAAATATAATTGTATATAAGCACAAAAATAGCTAAGTTTGAGTACGTATGAGTAACATTAAAAAAATTGCTGTTTTGACATCTGGAGGAGATGCTCCAGGAATGAATGCTGGTATTCGGGCTGTTGTAAGAGCGGGTATCTATAACAATCTGGAGGTATTTGGTGTACGCAGGGGTTATGATGGTTTGGTCAATGGAGAAATTATCCCAATGGATGCCAAATCCGTAGCCAATATCATACAACGTGGTGGAACTATCTTAAAAACTGCACGCAGTGAGGCCTTCAAAACTATTGAAGGACGTAAACAAGCTTATGATAATTTACGCAGCCATGGAATTGATGCGATGGTTGTGATCGGTGGCGACGGAACATTTACAGGCGCATCGAAATTCATTGATGAGTTTGACTTTCCGATTATCGGTTTACCTGGTACAATCGACAATGATTTGGCTGGAACAGACTTCACCATAGGTTATGATACAGCAATCAATACCGTTATTCAGGCAGTAGATAAAATCCGTGATACCGCAGAATCCCATGACCGAGTTTTTGTCATCGAAGTGATGGGACGTGATTCGGGCCTGATCGCCATCCGTTCCGGTATTAGCACCGGTGCTGAAGCTGTATTGGTACCCGAGTTTGAGGTAGATTACGACGCAATCATGAAAAGACTTGATAAAACTCGTAAGAATAAATCGTCACGTATTATCATTGTTGCTGAAGGGGACAAAGAAGGTGGAATGGTCGTTTCTGAGAAAATAAAAGAAAATTTCCCGCATTACGATGTAAGACTTTCTATTCTAGGTCATATCCAACGTGGTGGAAGCCCAACATGCATGGATCGTGTATTGGCCAGTAGGCTCGGCGTTGCTGCAGTAGAAGCCCTTGTTGCGGGCCGTAGAGGTGAAATGGCGGGACTGATCTGTAGCGAAGTTAGGTTCACTCCTTTTAAAAGTGCGATTAAACATAACGTGAAACTTAATGAGGATCTACTTCGAATCATTGAGATACTTTCTTTATAAAAGACAATTTCCCATCATAGGGTCTAAAAAAAGAGTGTAAAATAATTTACACTCTTTTTTTTTGCGATAGATCTTATTCGATGTCTTCTTTCATACGTCTTCGAAACCGCTATTTCAATAGTTTATTGAGGTATTCTTCATTTACTGCTGGCAACTGAATAGCTTGTCCCGCTTTAGCCATTGAATCAGCAAAATGATTGGTGTTTACAATCGCCCGCTCATAAGCTTTGATTACCTGATCTGAAATATACAAAGACTTTGGGTCTTTCAGATCGACCTTATACTGATTATCTGCCAATGTTACATGATGATAAAAACGAAAAGCAGCAGCTTTCAATAAACCCAGTTCTTGCTGCGAAAGCTCATCTATTCGTGCATTTGGTGGCAAGGTCACATCTATAAACTCAGTCCCCTTGGCCAATGAGTCGATCGAATGATCCAACGGGATTGCACTCAGCGCTTCCAGGTTTACCACAGGGACACCATTTTCTTTCTTCGAACTACAGGCTGCAGCCAACATCCCTAAGGCCGCGCCCATTATCAGTTTTTTTCTCATCTTATTCTATTCTATAGGCGTACCGCACTGCGATTTATTTGTTTTGCACCCTTTTTAACATTCGACTGAGTATATCCCTCGGAGCCTCTAATACACCGCCTTGTATATTCTAAATTTCGAGATTACATATAAATCTATTACGGACTTTCCTCAAACGGCATCTATGTATTGGACAAATGTAAATAAAAGATAAAATAGGAACCTAATTAACAGAAAAAACACTTATTAAAAACCGCTTCTTGTTGAGCGATTTTTAATAAGTGTTCCGTATAATCCTTACTACTGTAAGCCGTTATTTTAACAGTTCTGCTAATTTAGCTTCCAAAGCCTCGCCTCGTAGATTTGAAGCAACAATTTTACCGGAAGGATCAATTAAGAAGTTTTGCGGAATTCCACGTACTTCGTATAATTTTACCGGAGCAGATTTCCAACCTTGTAAATCAGAGACATGTGGCCATTGTTGTAAATTATCATCATGGATTGCTTTTACCCAAGCATCTTTCTTACCGGGATTATCCAATGACACACCGAAAACAGTAAATCCTTTATCTTTGAACTTATTGAATGCAGCAACAACATTTGGATTCTCGTGACGACAAGGGCCACACCAACTAGCCCAGAAGTCCAACAACACATATTTACCTCTCAATGAAGAAAGAGAAATATTATTGCCTGTAGTATCTGGCAATGTAAAATCAGGTGCAACTGAACCAATAGCAACAGCTTTCAATTTTTGAATACGCTCTGCCAACTCCTTACCTTTCTCTGAATTTTTTAATTCTGGAGACAATTTATCATAAGATGCTACATATTCGTTCACATTTTCGCCACTCACGTTTTCGGCAAGCAGATCCAATGTATACCAGCTTTTTGGGTTCTTATTGATAAATTCGGCGTCCGCCTTTTCCATCTTTTCGGAAATCTCGCCAGCTTGTTTTTGCAACCCTTCAATAAATTTCGGGTCTTGTTTTTGAGTTTCAGACGCCGCATAATATTGTTGATTCAATGCCTCAAATTGATCTGCATATGGTTTTACAAAAGCTTTGTATTGTGTAAAATCATCATTGATCGCTGTACCAGTGATGACAGCATCTTTAAATCCCTTGGACGCATCTACTTTGATAACGCCTTTAGACAAATACAATTGTGAAGTTTCAGGTTGCTTTTGAGCACCTCTTAGTTCTCCAAAGGAAAGCCCTTCGGGAGAATAGATCATGACACCTTTCGTAGGAGAAGCTACCTGACCGTTGAATTTAAACTCACCTTTCACTACTGCTGCCGAATCTAGCTGACGTGTACCATTATTAGCGTACTGCATAAATACTTTAGCCTTGTCAGAAGCAGCGCTGACTTTTCCTGTAACCGTATAGCTTTCTTGTGCCATCAATAAGGCTGGTAAAAAGCTTAAACCCATTAATATTCCCTTTTTCATAATTATATACTTCCCATAAATGTAAAACATTTATGTTGCACTAACATGCTATTTAACATTATTTAGCAAAGTTGTTACCAACGTCCCGAGGCACCACCACCACCAAAATCACCACCGCCAAATCCTCCGAATCCACCACCAGAACCGCCGCCAAATCCACCGCCGCCGCCACGACTACCACCACCTAGACCATTAAGCAATGTCCACCAGAAAATATCTGAAGAACCACGACCGTTCATCACACGGCCGCCACCTTTTCCGCCACCGCCTCGATTTGAAAACATGACAACAAGAAATATGACAACAATGATGACAAATATAATTGATCCCGATCCACCACCGCTGGGCTGTTTAGGATCAGCTTTATATTCTCCTTTTGCATAAGAAATCAGTGAATTCGTCGCTTTGTCAACTCCAGTATAATAGTCTCCCTGACGAAATGCAGGTTTGATATCATTCTCTATGATGCGATAGGCAATTGCATCCGGCACTGCCCCTTCAATTCCATAGCCTGTTTGAATCGTAACCGCCCGATCGCCCAATGCCGCCAACAATAAAATACCATTGTTATACTTCTTATTACCAACTCCCCACTTCTTTGCTAAACGGACTGCATAATCTGAAATATCATAGCCGCCTGTGGAGTTCATCACAACCACAGCAATCTGTGTAGAGGTGGAATCTTCAAATGCTAACAACTTTTGCTCCAGCATCTGTTTTTGACTAGCGGTCAATGTGTTGGTATAATCATTGACAAGTCTATTGGGTGTTTCCGGAAAATCCTGACCTATTGCAGTCATGAAAGTCAATACCCAAAGTAGCATCATCATGACTGGAATCCGAATCCAAGAATATATTTTCGACATAAGTTTAATTTTTTTATTGACTAGCGATCACCAAAAACAATATCATTTGGAAGTTCATTGATATCGTCATGTTCCCGGGGAAAAAATTTCGCTAATTGTTTACCCGCATGTTCAATCCCCTTCACTAGTCCCTCGACAATTTTGTCCACACGGAACTCTTCGACCATAACATCTTTGGTGCAGTTCCAAAAGTCACTTTCCACACGTTGATCTATTCCTTTATCACCAATAATAGAAAATTTATGATCCTCCAATGCGATATAAATAAGAACTCCATTCTTCAACATGGTTTTGTGCATGCCTAATTTGGAAAAATAATACGTTGCACGGTCGTGAACTTCATCTGGACAGTGATTTTCTATCACAACCCGAATTTCCCCAGATGTTTCGTTTTCAGCCACATTAATGGCATGAACAACTCTTTCTTGTTCTTCTGCATTTAAAGCCATAATATAATATCTTCAGTTCGTCTGCCTAAACGACCGGTTTATCTGCTCCGGCCTACAAACAAACATGTACCTATAAAAATGATGTATAAAAAATGGATGAAGGGCCCATACGCAAGCCGCATCATCCATCATTTCGTCCATTGCTAACAAAAGTATTATTAGAATGAGACCGTTGGCGCTTTATCTGAGCCCGGAGCCGCAGTAAATGTTCCTTTGGCTTTAAATCCAAACATACCTGCCATTAGATTATTGGGAAAACTACGTACTGTAGTATTATATTGCTGTACAGCCTCGTTATATGCTCTACGCTCTGTAGAAATACGGTTTTCAGTACCTTCAAGTTGCGCCTGTAATTCCAAAAAGTTTTGATTTGCTTTCAGATCTGGATACGCCTCCACTGAAGCCAGTAAACGACTCAAAGAACCACTGAACTCATCCTGCACTTTCTGGAACTTAGCAATATTCTCTTCAGATAGGTCATCCGCATTAATAGTAACCGACGTAGCCTTAGCTCTAGCCTCAACAACGGCTGTCAATGTGCTTTCTTCATGTTTTGCCGCACCTTTTACAGTGTTCACCAAATTGGGCACCAAATCCGCACGACGTTGGTAAGCATTTTCAACCTGTGCCCATTTCCCTTTGACGTTCTCATCTTGAGAAACCATCGTATTATAACCACATGAGTTTAATGATACTAATGCAAATAAACCGCATAGGGCTACTAAAAATCTTTTCATTTTCATTGTTCAAAGAATTAAATACTATTCAAATTATACGGTTACACTATCAAAGCATATACCAAGCTCTTACTAAGATAAGAATATTTTTATTTCCAAATCGGCAAATAGCCAATATTCCGTAACTTTGTCGCGGTTTTGGGATAAAAACCCAGCCCTTATCTTATGCAAAAAGAAATTGAGATTGCTATCCTTCCTGAAAGAATCGAAGATGAGCAGTATATCCTACAACAAGGCGTAAAAGCCCTACGTCTGAAACCACAACAGGTCAAAGGTTATAAAATCCGTAAACGTTCTATTGACGCCCGAAGCAGGCAAGTTGTCTATAGAGCTAGGGTCATTTATTACATTGACGAACTCCCTCTCCCGGATATTTATGAAAACCATTTCAAGTCTGTTCAATCAGGAAAACCAGTGATCATTGTCGGTGCGGGCCCTGCTGGATTATTTGCCGCGATTCGCTGTATTGAACGTGGCCTCAAACCAATCGTCATTGAACGGGGAAAGAAAGTACAAGATCGTAGACGCGACCTCGCTAAACTGAACCGCGAGGGTATTGTTAATCCCGAGTCTAACTACTGTTTTGGAGAAGGTGGTGCAGGAACTTATTCAGACGGAAAATTATATACGCGTTCCAATAAAAGAGGGGATGTTGACAAAGTGCTCAAGCTTTTTGTATCGCATGGCGCAACAACGGACATCTTAGTGAATGCCCGCCCCCATATCGGCACAAACAAGCTTCCCCATATTATTGAGGCGATGCGCGAAAGTGTAATCGAATTTGGCGGTGAATTCCTCTTTGACCAGCGTGTAGATGATATACTGGAATCCTTTGGTCAAGTCCGTGGGGTAAAATTAGCCAGTGGAGAAGAAATCAAGGCCGATCATGTTATTGTAGCCACAGGTCACTCTGCACGAGATATTTTCGAACTGTTTCATCGTAACAACTGGCTGATTGAAGCAAAAGCCTTTGCACTGGGTGTCCGCATAGAACACCCTCAGGCTATTATCGATCAGGCACAATACCATTGTCAGGTCAGAAGTGAGCACCTCCCACCAGCCTACTATAGTCTCGTCGAACAAGTTAATGATCGTGGTGTGTTTTCATTTTGTATGTGTCCTGGCGGCGTTATCGCTCCTTGTGCAACAGACCTCAACGAAATTGTCGTCAATGGCTGGTCTCCTTCCAAACGCAATAATCCACATGCTAATTCTGGTACTGTCATCCAAATCAATCTTGAAGACGTACACAATGCCCTAAATGACCCTTTTGCTTTACTCAATTTTCAAAAGCAGATCGAAAGCAAAGCATTTCAGGTCGGTGGGGGAAACCTTGTTGCTCCTGCGCAACGAATGGTTGACTTCGTTGAAGGTAGGGTCTCCATGGATCTACCAGAAAATTCGTACAAACCCGGAACCAGTTCGGCAGACTTGAGAGAGGTTTTACCAGCTTTTGTACACGAAGCGCTTCGTGGTGCGCTACCAATATTTGGAAAAAAGATGAAGGGTTATTATACGAATGAAGCTATTCTAGTGGGGGTAGAATCAAGGACATCCTCTCCTATACGTATACCTCGAAACAAAGAAAACTTACAACACCCTCAGGTCAAAGGACTTTACCCTTGCGGGGAGGGAGCCGGCTATGCTGGCGGTATTATTTCAGCTGCAATCGATGGAATTAATTGTGTCGATGCAATTGATTTAAGTTGAGTTTTTTATTTTTTCTCTTGCAGAATAAGAAGAAATCCCTTACTTTTGTAGCATCAACGCGAAAGTAGCTCAGTTGGTAGAGCACAACCTTGCCAAGGTTGGGGTCGCGAGTTCGAATCTCGTCTTTCGCTCTAAACAAAAAACGCTTCCAAATTTTGGAAGCGTTTTTTGTTTGTGCTTATTTTATGTATCTCTCTGCCCCAAACTCATAATTGAAGCGTTGAAAAAAGATAGCAACCCTACCAAAACGACAATAAGACCAGCAATAATAAATGCTGTTGCCACCCCGATTGCATCTGCAATAAAGCCTGTAAACAGCAGCCCAATCATACTTGGTAAAATTGCAATGCTAAAATAAAGAGAGAAAACACGCCCCAACATTTCCGTCGGAACCTGTTCTTGAATAATTGTCATAAATGATGCTGAGAAGATAGACATTGAGACCCCGCCCAAACCGGTCATAACAACAAATGGAATAAACCAAGTCGTGGGAAACCAACCGGATATTGCAAATGTGATTCCTAATACAATATGCATGCTATTAACCAATACCACTTTTGACAGCGATACTTTTGCAAGCCCCAAAACGCTCCCTCCAATAAGCATACCTATTCCCCAAATAATCTCAATAATACTCATCTCCCATTTACCACCATTATAATGACCGATGGTCAACAAAGGGAACATAATAGCAACAGGCATAATACAGAAGGTCGCCACCATGGCATAAAGGAATAACATTTTTAATCCTTTATTATGATAGATAGCGCTCATTCCTTGTTTAAGGTCATCTACAACCGCTGCAATAGAAGAATTAACATCGGATCGGGACAGGTGTGGAATAGTCACAAAGAATAAAGATGTTATGGCTACTGCCGCCCCGATCACATCCAGATACAAGACACGTGAAATCGGAAAATAAGTAATTGCCAAAGTTCCCAGTGCCGGACCTGCAATACTACTCACTGACTGTAACATCTGATTAATGCCTGATACACGCAATAATTTATCCTCGGGCACGAGAAGTGGCGCAATTGCTTGCATGGCTGGCGAATGAAATGCAGAACCAATCGAGCGACAGGCCATTAACAAATAAATTAAAAACATATTGGTACCATCACTTTTTAGCACGAAAGTCATTCCCAAGGTGCAGAGGGCAATAAAACCATCAGCAAAGATCATCACCTTCTTCCTATCCCACCGGTCTATATAAACACCTGCAAACGGCCCGATAATCGCTTGTGGTAGTAAGCCGGCAATTGCAGCAAAAGCCAATACTTCGGCGGACTTGTGCGTCAAGCTCAACCAGATCATGATCGAAAAGTTGACCGCAGAACTGGACAGTAAGGAAATAAATTGTCCAATCCATATATAACTATAGGTACGAAACCAGTTATTTTTTTCCATAAAATTTCAACTATAAAAATACAACAGGTGTATGATCAAGAATGATCAACACATTAAAATAAAACGTTTAATAACGCATGCTAGATCAGCAAAAAAAGCAAGAAATCCCTTTCCAAATATCAAGTTACCAGAGCAAACTTTTAGACAGTATAGAAAGAAACAACCCATTCATTTTGTGAACAGATGCGTTCAATTCAGATTTTAAAAACGTAATTGAGCTATAAAACCCAAGGTTTATAAGCGTAAGTTGTATATAAAGACGTGTACATGGTAAAACAAAAATAAGTCAAAAACACGAAAAACACAAATGAAGGAGAAACAGACGCTATTAAAATCAGCTCTATTGACCAAAAAAAGATTTTTATCAAAAAAAATAAGGCGTTCACCAAATTGGTAAACGCCTTATCCTATATAGTTTGTGTGATTTTGTTTAGTTCGTTCTCAAGCTTTCCTCTACTAATTCCTCTACATATTTCCGAACAACCTCATTAGAAAAACGGGTTGTCACATCAAAAGCAAAGGCATGTACGAGTAGGATACGTGCTGATTCTTCGCCAATCCCGCGTGCTCTCAAATAAAACAGCGCTTCATTGTCAAACTGGCCCATTGTACATCCATGTGAACATTTCACATCGTCCGCAAAAATCTCCAGTTGGGGTTTCGTATAAACTGCTGAATTATCTGACATCAACATATTATTGTTTTGTTGGAACGCATTGGTTTTTTGCGCATCCTCCCGAACGAAAATCTTTCCGTTGAAAATAGCTGTAGACTTATCCTGTGTAATATTCTTATACCACTCATAAGATTCACAATGTGGTTTAAGGTGATCCACAACAGTATGGTTATCGACCAATTGATCTTCCGCAGTGAGATTGATACCATATAGATGACTCTCCACATTCTCTGCATCTAAACGTACATTGATATTATTACGGATAAAGGATGCACCTGGGAAGTTACAGTTATAGTTGTTATAAAGGCTATATTTTTCTTGGTATACTTCAGTATGATTAAAGTAGCTACTTACAGATTCAGCTACTTGAAGATAGTAATGTTGAATTTTAGCATTCTCCTTTACTACAATTTCAGAAACTTTATTATGCACATTCCTTGCAGTACCTTCTGCAGTGATAAAGCTCTCTATCAACTCTAATTCCGCGTTAGGCTCAACAACAATCAAATTCCGTGTTTGTGCAAAGAAATCTTCTTTTCCTGTTGCGACATGAATAATCTGTATAGGCTTATCCAGTACCACACCTTTTTTCAAATGGATAAATACGCCATTCGTATAAGCAGCCGTATTCAGTGCTACCATGATATTATCGGACTTATCCGCGTATTTCGCAAAGTGTGCCTGAAATGCCGGTTCAGCAACAGCGTCATCCATTGGAATAACAACAAGTCCTTTTACCTTTTCCAGCTCACTTACAGCCAAAACATACTGGCCATTGACCAGAATAATACGGTATGCATCTAAATTTGGGATCTCTCCCGCACTAAAATCCAAGCCCTCGATATCCACATCGACATCAAGCACATAAGGCTTATTGATAATACTGTGGATGTTTGTATATTTCCATTCTTCATTCTTAACTGTGGGAAAGCCTGCTGCTTCGAAACGTTCGAATGCTTGTTGACGTGCCGTAGTAAAGAAAGCAGGTTCGTCTGAAACACTTTGCTCTTTAAAAGCTCCCAACACTTGTTGAAGTAATGATTCTGAAACTAATGTACTCATGTTATTTTTTAATCAAATCGCCAAAATTCTCTTCCACTCCTATTTTATTGGTGTAAAAGATTAGGCGTTTTGTGTATCATATTCTTTTAACCAATCGTATCCTTTTTCTTCCAGTTCTAAAGCCAATTCTTTAGGTCCTGATTTCACGATACGGCCATTGTACAATACGTGAACAAAATCTGGAACAATATAATCCAATAAACGTTGGTAGTGCGTGATAACGATAAAAGCATTGTCTTTAGAACGCAATTGGTTCACACCATTTGCCACAATACGAAGTGCATCAATATCCAACCCTGAATCCGTCTCATCCAAAATTGACAATTTAGGATTCAACATTGCTAATTGAAAAATCTCGTTACGTTTTTTCTCACCACCTGAGAATCCTTCATTCAAAGAACGATTAGCTAAGTTGGCTGAAAATTCAACCAGCTTTTGCTTATCTTTCACCATTTGCAAGAATTCTTTTGCTTCCATTGGAGGCAAACCTTTATATTCACGAATATCATTCACTGCTGTCTTCAAGAAATTGATATTCGATACTCCTGGGATTTCAACAGGGTATTGGAACGCTAGAAACAAACCCTCACGGGCACGGTCTTCTGGGGAAAGATCCAATAAGTCTACTCCATCTAATAAAGCAGAGCCTTCACTCACTTCGTATGAATCACGACCAGCCAAAACGTTACCCAAGGTACTCTTTCCAGCTCCATTAGGCCCCATAATAGCATGAACTTCTCCAGCTTTAACTTCTAGGTTTAATCCCTTTAATATTTGTTTGTCTTCTACAGACGCATGTAAATTTTTAATGCTTAACATTTTATTCTTATTGAGTATTGAGTCATATGCCAGTACGAGCTAGCTTGCTCAATTATTTTTTATCTATCCTACTGAACCTTCTAAAGAAATTGCCAATAACTTCTGTGCTTCGACAGCAAACTCCATTGGCAATTGATTTAATACCTCTTTGGCGTAGCCATTAACGATTAATCCAACCGCTTTTTCAGAGTCTATACCACGCTGGTTTAAATAAAACACTTGATCCTCACCGATTTTTGATGTAGTTGCCTCGTGTTCAAGTTTAGCAGTTTTATTACGATTTTCGATATAAGGGAATGTATGTGCTCCACATTTATCGCCTATTAACAGCGAATCACATTGCGTAAAGTTCCGCGAGTTGTCAGCATTAGGCCCGATTTTCACCAATCCTCTGTAGCTATTATGACTTTTTCCAGCAGAGATTCCTTTTGAAACGATTTTGGATTTTGTATTTTTACCCAAATGGATCATTTTTGTTCCTGTATCAGCAACTTGGAAGTTACGTGTCATCGCAACAGAATAAAACTCACCGATGGAATTGTCGCCTTTCAAAATCACGCCAGGATACTTCCAGGTAATTGCAGACCCAGTCTCAACTTGAGTCCAGGAGATCTTACTATTATCGCCTCTACAAATACCACGCTTTGTTACAAAGTTAAAAATACCACCTTTACCATCTTTATCTCCAGGGTACCAGTTTTGAACTGTAGAGTATTTAATTTCCGCATCACGTTCAGCGATCAATTCCACAACAGCTGCGTGTAATTGATTTTCATCACGCATAGGAGCAGTACAACCCTCCAAATACGATACATAAGCCCCCTCATCCGCAACAATCAAAGTCCGTTCAAACTGACCTGTATTCTGTGCATTAATACGGAAATAGGTGGATAACTCCATTGGGCATTTCACCCCTTTTGGAACATATACAAATGATCCATCCGAAAAGACGGCCGAGTTTAACGCAGCATAAACATTATCTGTTTGAGGAACAACTGTTCCCAAATATTTCTTGACTAAATCAGGATGTTCCTGTACTGCTTCACCAAATGAACAGAAAATTACACCTTGTTCCTTCAGTTTTTCACGAAAAGTTGTTTTGACAGATACAGAGTCAAAAACAGCATCAACAGCCACAACTCCCGCCAGGATTTTTTGTTCATCCAAAGGAATCCCTAATTTCTCAAAAGTAGCAATCAATTCTGGATCAACTTCATCCATCGAATTCAATTGTGGCTTTGCTTTAGGAGCAGCATAATAAGATAGATCTTGAAAATCAATCTCTGGAGCTCTGAAATTTTGCCAAGTAGGCATCTTTAACGTCAAGAAATGACGAAAAGCTTTCAATCTCCACTCCAATAACCATTCAGGTTCATTCTTTTTTGCCGAAATAAAACGCACCGTCTCCTCTGTGAGGCCTTTGGCTGCAATTTCCATTTCGATATCTGTCGTGAACCCGTATTTATATTCTTCGAGCTCCAGCTCTTTTAATAAATCGTCGTCTTTAGTACTCATATTTCGCTCTCACGGTTTAACTAATTCGGGAGGGGTCTAGCCTCCGCAACTATCGAACTGCAAAGTTACAATTTCAAAGCCAATAAAATACATTTTATATCCCTTCAAACAGGTATTTTTAATAAAAAAATGACATTTATCACTCCATTTCATTGAAATGCGCACATTTCAAACGATTATGACAGTCAAATGATTTTAAATCAATTAAAGCTATAACTAAACACATATAGTATAACTAAAATCTATTAATCATCAATAATTTTGTATATTTTTAAATTTCCAAATATAATTTTGTATATTTACAAATACTATTGATTATTAAGACTCTAAGATATGCCGTTTGCACCAGACAAAACAGATTTAAAAATTCTTAAACTATTACAAGAGAATGGCCGTATTACGAATTTGCAATTAGCATCAAGTATTGGGCTATCTCCTGCACCCACATTAGAACGTGTAAGAAAACTTGAGAATTCGGGCTTCATCAAGAGTTATCATGCTTTTGTCGATGAAGAAAAGTTAGGACTGGGTATCAAATCCTTTATACAGATCTCATTAGACTTCCATACACATAACGCAATTCCTGAATTTGTAGCTGCAGTAAAAATGATTCCGGAAGTCACCGAATGCCATCACGTGACCGGCAATTGTGATTTTATTCTCAAGGTGTATGTAAAAGATATAAAAGCCTATGAGGGTGTTATCATGGAAAAAATTGCCAAGATTCCATTCGTAAAAACTTTCCAGACCATGATGATTATGTCCACAAGTAAAAAAGAGCCGATCATCCCGTTGGAGTATTAAAAGAAGAACTTATGAAAACATCATCCCAATATCAGGATCTCGCTATGATCCTTGCTTGGCCTGATGCTACGATCCGTGGTGATGAGGCATGGATGATGTTTTTCAAGAAAATAGGATTCGTTAAAAACCTGAACTTTAAAGTAGGCCATACGGGTATCGTTCTGATAGAACGAGATACCGGCGAACTCCACTTTTACGACTTTGGCCGATACATTGCGCCGAGAGGATATGGAAGAGCACGCTCAAAAGATTCCGACCCCAAACTCACCATTAAACCTAAAGCACAAATTGAAGGCGATTGCATTGTAAATCTGCTCGAAATTGTACAGCATTTCGAAGAAATAAAAGATGCCATGCAAGGTGTTGGCGCACTTTATTTTTCTATTGTCCAAGGAATAGATTTTTATCGGGGAAAAGCTTTTGCAGACCAATGGGTACTTAGGGGATCATATCCCTATGGAGCTGTAGCCAACAATAACAATAATTGCTCCCGATTTATAGTAAGGCTTCTCCGCCACGCCTCCAGAAAGTTTCATTTTTGGCATCCCATCAATTTCCCCGAAACGATAAAAGCAAGTCCAATGAGCAATGTCGTAAATGCTTCTCCGGACAGATCAATCTATAAATATACAGCATCAAGCGGCCTGCAAAGTATAACAATGAACAGATTGGCATCGCTATTATTTCTATTCAAAAAACTACGAACTAATATCTGCCACAAGCTTGCTTGCGCCTTACCCGAAGATATTACAATCGGTGGAATGGTACAAAAGGACAAACCCTGTTCTGTCCCAACTAAAGCACAATATCTTGGTGGTGTTGGGGAAGGAGCCTGGTTCCACATTGAACCCATAAGCACCAACCAGGCAATTATACATCGTTTTACTCCCCAAGGAGAACTAGAATATACTGTGCTCGGAAAAACCTGCCAACCGATAGATTTTGAAAGTCCTTACCAGATTACATACGACAGTCACTTTCTATTCAGCCATATCCTACAAGACAACAACACCATTCGACTGGAACATATTTGCGTACTGACTATTGGTGAAAAGGAATTTTCAACGAATGACAAATATGCTTAGGCCAAACGCCAATCTATAGGAGTCTTACCATGCTCCAGCAAGTACTCATTCGCCTTGGAAAAATGTTTGCTTCCAAAGAAGCCCCGATATACTGAGAGTGGCGATGGGTGCACTGCTGTCAAAATCAAGTGCTTTCGGGCGTCAATCAATACGCTCTTCTTCTGTGCATAACTGCCCCAGAGCAAAAAAACGACATGCTCACACTGTTCCGAGACTGCATGTATTATACTATCAGTAAAAACTTCCCAACCTCTTTTTTGATGCGAACCGGCCAAATGTGCCTGTACGGTCAGGGTCGCATTGAGCAACAATACACCTTGTTTAGCCCAAGCTGTCAAATCTCCTGAGCGAGGCTCCACAAATCCAGTTATATCATCTTGCAGCTCCTTAAAAATATTTTTTAAAGAAGGGGGCAATGCAATTCCTTCCGGCACAGAAAATGATAAACCATGTGCCTGACCGTCATTATGATAAGGATCCTGCCCTAAAATAACAACTTTAACGTCTTGGAGTGGGGTGAGCTTAAACGCATTCATCACTAAATCCGCTGGCGGAAATACCTTCGTGTGTTGGCGCTCTCCTTGCACGAAGGCAGACAATTGTTTCATATAAGGCTGACCGAACAAGGGTTTCAGCACTGGAGTCCAAGAATCATCATATAGCTTTTCCATAGACCAAACTTAGATAAAGTTGCAGGCAATGGCAAATTTATTCCCCTATACCTGCCCACAAAGCCTTTATAAATGCGACACCACTTTTCATCAGCAGCGATCTTCCAGCCCCGACCCAAGTGCAAAAAACACAATTTTACAAAATAACCACTTGAACAAGTTGCTTAAACGACGAAATTAACGGATATTTGCAGAATTAAATTGAATACAAATATTTTTTAAACAAAGATTTATGTCAAATCTCGTTAGAATCATCATTTGCAGTGCATTGCTGATTGGGACAGTTGCTTTATTTTGGACCGGAAATTGGGGATGGGGAATTTTAGGCATCTTGATCACTATCCTTGGTTTTGTCACTGTATTTTTTCATGAATACATGCTGATTGCGCAGTGGTATATGCGCAAACAAGATATGGCTAATGCCGAAAAATGGTTGAGGAAAATCACGAATTATGAAAAACAACTGATCCCACAACAGCACGGATATTACAATATGTTGATTGGATTGATCGAATCACAACGCGCTCCAATGCAGTCCGAAAAATATTTCAAAAAAGCATTGGCCCTTGGCCTTCATATGGATCACAATATAGCCCTGGCAAAATTAAGTTTGGCAGGTGTAGCTATGGCTAAACGCAACAAGCGTGAAGCTGAAAAATTACTTCAAGAAGCTAAAAAAGCGGACAAGAACAAATTGTTGGCTGACCAGATAAAAATGATGAAAGATCAGATGGGCATGTTAGACAAACAACAAATCCGATACAACCGATAGAGTGGTTCAGATTGCCAAAAGCTAAAAAAGCGCTGTCATCTTTATTAGATTCAGCGCTTTTCTATTTTATCAATACCGTATCAACTATTTCGTCAGCAAAATCGGCACCTCCAAAAATTTCCCTTCTTCCTCACTGCTCTCAAAAACAAGTTTGACACTGAACGGCTTATCCGTTTTCTTCCAATCTTTCACAATCACCTGAATATCCACCGGCTTGTCTTCTTCAAGTAGGTAGTGTAAATAGTTTTGTTTATCCTCAAATTTGATCTGAACATTTCCCATCTGAATCGAAGAGAAAAAATGAGGCTGCTTCTTTTGATCTAAAATCTGTGTGGAAAAAGTATTCATTTTGTACTCTCGAGGATCTCTACTATAGGATATCGCGAACAAATTAATAACCAGTTCATTTGTTGCTTTATCTACATGAAACTCCTTTACATCAAACTGAATATCATCAACCACCAGCAGTGAATCCGTAGACTGGGCCTGAGTCGTGCCTCCCAGAAAGCTAAGAAAAAGCAAAATGGAAGTCATTCGAAAAAAATTACTCATATATTATATCATTTAAAAAGCCACGCTAACCGTGGCTTTTCTGTTTTATAGCTATCTAATAAATTACGCACGTAAACGATCGGCCGACCGGATCAATTTTTCATCCCGACGCACGCCACCTAAAGCCAACGCACAGAAAATAATTGAAATTGGCAACAAAAAGAAACCCACACCGATATTGCCTGCTCCTAAAAATTGACTAACAGTAGCTAAATGTGTACTTGCCGAAGAATAGAGCCAAATCGCAAAAAATATAATCGCTACAATCTCTACCCATATCAGCAGAAGCTGTACTTTACGTTGTTTATATTTGAAGATCGTAAAGATGGGAAGCAAGCCCAACAGTGCAGTAACGATGGTCTGCAGGATATAGCCAAACCCACCTTCATGTACTGGCTGTCCGGCAGCAACACCATAAACACCTGTTACCTTCACATTTTTCCCCAAACCGACTAAATCACTATAATTTACATAAGGGAATAAAAACAAGCCGAATATCACTAATCCCGCCACTAATAAGTAAACCGTTTGGATACGTTGAATCATATTTTAATTTTTGTATATCAACAAATATAATAAGCTTTCTTTCTATTTAGAAATCAGAACAATCGAAAGGGGTATTTTGTTGGAACTTTTGATAGATAAAGTACTGTCCTTGCTAATTAATTCTTTTTTTACACATCAAAAGACCTCTTCCAAATCACCTTGAACCTACACGACCTATTGAATCGCCCACCACAAGGCACCAAGTTCATTATTCCGACATTGATGCGAGCTACATCATGGAGTTGTTTTCAGAAAGCATTATCTTTGCACAAAATAAAAAAATCATGTTATACATATATGGTGCCACGGCCCATGCAAAAACGGCAGTAGATATTGCCGAAGATCTAGCGATCGAAATTGGGGGACTTATCGACAAATCTTTGTTGATTGAGGATGTATTCGACTACGAAGTCCAACTCCACCATCAAGTAAAGGATGCAGCAGAAAATTTCTTTGTTGCTGTCAAAAATCCAGGGCTACGTGAAAGAATTGTATCAGAAAATCCAGAATGGAATTTTCAATCGTTGATTCATCCTAAAGCCTATGTCTCAAAAAGAGCTGAGATTGGTGAAGGGTGCATCATTTTACCTGGAGCAACAATAGCCCCAGATGTACAAATTGGGAATCATTGTATCATCTCAGGTTCTGCAGTCATTGAAAGCAATACCATTATCGAGGACTTTGTTAATATCGGCTCAAATGTTTCCATTGGAGCGAATGTACTCGTAGGTCGAGGTTCGGAAATTAAAGCTAACACACATATTGAGGACGAGGAAACCATCCCCAAAGAGAGCACTATATAAAAATTAAATTCCTGCAGAATGAAACTGCAGGTCGTACAGTTTTTTGTAATACCCGTCAAAAGACAATAGTTCCTGATGCGTTCCGATTTCTTTGATCTCACCTTTATCTAATACAATAATCTTGTCCGCCTTTTGAATGGTGGACAAGCGGTGTGCTATGACAATTGAAGTTCTTCCCCGCATTAAATTGTCAATGGCACGCTGAATCATTTCTTCGGTTTCTGTATCTACAGAAGATGTAGCCTCATCCAAAATCAAGATCCTAGGATCATGTACCAGCGCACGAATAAAGGAGATTAACTGTGCCTGACCAGCAGACAGTGTGGCTCCCCTTTCTTTCACATCATAATCATATCCTCCAGGAAGCCGCATAATAAAATCATGAGCTCCTACTTCTTTGGCCGCTTCTATTACCTGCTCCCGTGAAATCGACGGATCACCTAAGGTAATATTATTGATGACAGTATCTGAAAAAAGAAACACGTCTTGCAGCACAGTGGCAATCGTATTTCGTAAATAATCAAGTTCGTATTCTCGGATATTTACACCATCCAACAGAATTTCCCCTTTATTGATTTCATAAAATCGACTCAGGATATTAATTGTCGACGATTTACCTGCACCAGTAGCACCTACCAAAGCCAATGTTTCACCAGGTTGTACATTAAAATCGACATCTTTTAATACCCAATTCTCGTCGTTATAAGCAAACCAAACATGCTTGAATGTAATTTCTCCCCTGATATGCGCTGGCTTCAACGTCCCCAAATTTGGAGTCATCTCGTCCGTATCTAAAACTTCAAAAATACGCTCTGCACTGACCATCCCCATCTGAAGTGTATTGAATTTATCGATAAGCTCCCGAATAGGTCTAAAGATCATATTAATGTACATAATAAAGGCAACGACCACGCCGGGCGAAATCACATCGCCCATAATCTGTTTGGCGCCAAACCATACCAACAAACCCAATGAAATTGCCATGATAATTTCCAGAACAGGAAAAAAGATAGAAAAATACCAATTGGTCCGGATATGCGCATTCCGATGCTGTGCATTAATTTCTTTGAATTTATCTATTTCCTGCTTTTCACGCGCGAAATACTGGATAATACCAACACCCGTGATATGCTCCTGCAAAAACGTATTCAAATTGGATACCCATTTTCTAACGTCTATAAAAGCGGCTTTCATAGCCTCTTTAAACAC
Organism: Sphingobacterium sp.; assembly: GCA_031277685.1. Taxonomy (GTDB): domain Bacteria; phylum Bacteroidota; class Bacteroidia; order Sphingobacteriales; family Sphingobacteriaceae; genus Sphingobacterium. The sequence continues at coordinate 20,661 of JAITLV010000189.1, forward strand.
ATACGTTGCAGCGATCATTAAAGGCATGGGAATAAGTACAATTAGCGTCAATTTCCAGTCAGAATAGAACATTACACCCAAAATTACCGCCAGCTGCAATAGATCACCAATAATCTGGATCAATCCCTCAGAAAAGATATTGGAAAGTGTTTCCAAGTCAGATATAGTCCGTGTAATCAGTTTTCCTAAAGCCGTGCGATCAAAATACTTAAGACGTAACTGTACAATATGATTAAAAACCTGGATTCGGATATCCCTGATGACAGACTGTCCGAGGGTATTTGTCATCAAAGTATGATAATAACGAATCAAAGTCTGTACCACGACTAGCCCAAGCATAGCCATGAGCATATAAGACAGCCCCGCCGTATCAAAATTTAAAATATAGTTGTCTAGTGTATGCTGGATAAGCATTGGTAGTGCTGGGGCCACAGCCGCCAATAATATCGTTAAAACCACTGATATCCAAAATGCTGTATGATAAGGTCGCATGTAGCGACTCATACGCCGCAACAAATTGACATCGTAGGTTTTACCTGTTATTTTATCTTGACTCACGTTAATTTTTATATATAAGGATACGCTACTTCTGTTAAATACAATCCATGTGCCGGGACAGATACCCCCGCCTTACCACGACTTTTACTCTTGATCACTTCCTGCATAAAGAAAGCGGGCTTGCCCTTCAGCCCAATCTCCAACGAAGTTCCCACAATAGCACGAACCATATTACGCAAAAAACGGTCTGCTGTAATATGAAATACCAGATCCTGCTCATTATGCCATAACCACTCTGCTCTACGAATATCACAAATATTTGTAAACACTTGAGTATGTGACTTGCTAAAGCATTCGAAATCTTGCTTACCCAACAAAAACTGAGCGGCTGCATTCATTTTGTCCACATCCGGGCGGTCACGCATGAAACAGGAATAGGGATAAATAAACGGATCCTTATGGAAATGAAGGTGGTACTCGTAAGACCTATGGCTCGCATCGAATCTGGCATGTGCATCATCGGCAACTTCAATCAATCTTTTAACCGCAACATCAAAAGGTAATAGCGCATTAAGTGAATGAATAAAGCGTTCTGGCTTTGTTAATATCCCCACAGGAGCAGCATCAAAATGAGCATACAATTGCTTTGCATGTACACCAGTATCTGTCCTTCCGGCTCCGGTAGTCTCAATCGGCTCACGTAGCAATGTTGCCAACGCTTTATTCAATACTTCCTGTACTGAAATTGCATTGTTTTGTATCTGCCAGCCATGATAAGATTGCCCAAAGTAGGCTATTTCCAAAAAAAAACGTCTTTTATCCATTATACGACACAAAGGTACATTTTTCCAAATGAGCTTCATTTCCTCGAAGTATTATTTTGCTCATTTTCGTCAATATTTAATCCTCACATGACAAAACTCAAGATGCTTTTAGATTAAGCCCACCCTCCTAAAGTATCCCCACAAAGGAAACATAACGCCAGTAAACGGAATAAAGTCCAACCTTAATATTTGGTTGCCCTCAGCGAAATGAAAGTAATCTACAATATGTCTATCAGATTTTCAAAAGCCATACCACGTGAAGCTTTTAATAATACAGTAGCTCCAGCAATCGGTTTTTCTTCAAGAGCAGCCTTTGCTTCTGTGGTCGTTTCAAAAAACTCCGCCTCATCATTTCTATGTTCAAAAAATGCCGTTCCTACAAAAATCTTACGATCGGCAAACAGACTTTTTACGTTATCTACAATTTTGCGGTGTTCTTCGAAGGATTCAGCCCCAAGTTCGAACATATCCCCCAGAATAATAGCTTTCTTTTCTGCCTCGATAATCCGAATATTATCCAGCGCAGCAGCCATACTCGTCGCATTGGCATTATAATAATCACAGATAACTATATTTTGAGCAGTTTTCATGATTTGTGAGCGGTTGTTTGTCGGGGTATAACCTTCAATTCCCACATTGATCTCTTGTGGAGAAACATCCAAATGTAAACCTACTGCGATAGCGGCCAAAAAGTTTTCTGTATTATATGAGCCTGTTAATTGCGTATCTATCACATAACTCTGTGTATCTTCTTTCCTCTTCCACGAGATCTGTAACAACGGAGTTGCTTTCAACAATTTACCAACCACATCGTTTGTTTCAGAAAATCCATAAGTGACAGTTTTGGCTATTTGACGAGCGGCCGCCATTTCTCTTAGATGTGGATTGTCAGCTTGCAAAAAGAGTATCCCCTGATGATCTTGAAGCCAATCATACAGCTCTCCTTTTGTTTTCTTAACACCATCAAAAGAACCAAAGCCCTCCAAATGTGCTTTCCCGACATTGGAGATCAAGCCATGTGTTGGTTCAGCGATTTCACATAAAAACGCTATTTCTCTTAAATGGTTTGCCCCCATTTCTATAATGGCAACTTCAATAGACGCATCGATGGCCAGCAGCGTCAAAGGAACACCAATATGGTTATTTAGATTTCCTTTTGTCGCATAAGTTTTATACTTCTGTGAAACAACAGAATACAACAATTCTTTTGTCGTTGTCTTTCCATTCGTTCCTGTTACACCAATAACCGGAATATTCAAATGTTTCCGATGATAATTTGCTAGATTCTGCAATGTTGCCAACACATCATCAACCAAGATATATTGTTCACTTTTTTTATAAATTTCTTCATCAATAACGACATACTTCGCTCCGATTGCAAGTGCTTTTTCTGCAAATGTATTTCCGTTAAAATTAGCTCCCTTCAGCGCAAAGAATATACTATCCTTCTCAATCTTACGTGTATCTGTTGTAATATTCGGATACTGTTTATAAATCTGGTATAGCGATTGAATGTCCATGTTTAGAAATTTGATGAGCAAATATAACCATTCTGCCTGATTTCGAATAAATCAACAAGAAGATCCAAAATAATTGATTCGTTATCACAATTCCCGATAACGTTTGCGCATTTATTTTAACCGATTTTCTTTAAGTAAGGCTTTAATATTGGTAATTTCATTGACCAATTAAACAGTTGAAATGCGGACGATTATACTTTCACTTTTTTCACGCTCTCGTTATCTTCTTGCTTCAGCAGCAAAAAGGCTGGATCTAGTGTTGGAAAAAGAGGATTCCTGCGATTTCCAAACAATCCAAGAATTGAATGAAAATGCCCTACACTTTGTGGTATATAGCAGCAAGGAAGCTGGCTTTATGTCACAAAATCGTGTCAAATGGAGCCATTTTCTTCCCTATAAAAAAGTTGATAGCCCTAATTTCCTATCTGTATTCAAGGATTGGACACCAAATCTTACATTTGAGCGATAAGTAATGACCGGTAACGATTGCATAAGTTTTTCATCCAAGTTAGGAACAAAGAATGTACAATTGCTTTTACAAATAACCATTTTTAAACTAAAATGTAAAAAATGAATTCGTTTAAAAAGCACTATTCACGTACATTGAAATCCGCGCTGGGCTTGCTTCTTGTGCTGCCGCAACTGTGCTTGTCTCAGGAACCGGCACGCCCAATTGTGAAGCAGGTCGAATTTAAGAAGGACACGTTAAATGTCAGCAATTATGGCGCTAAGGGTGACGGACAGTTTCTTAACACGGCGCATATCAACCAAACTATCCTTACCTGTAGTGAACGTGGTGGCGGTGTGGTTGTGATCCCTGCAGGAATTTGGCTGACAGGCCCTATTGAAATGCAGAACAATGTAAACCTACATCTCAAACGAGACGCAGTCCTGCTTTTCACCAAAGATTTTGATCAATACAAGCTCGTTGAATCCAATTGGGAGGGCGAACCGGCATGGCGTAACCAAAATCCTATATCGGGCAAGAATCTAAGTAATATTGCAATTACGGGTGACGGCATTATTGATGGCAATGGCGGTTCCTGGCGAATGGTCAAAAAAAGCAAGCTTACAGCGTCCCAATGGAAAAACCTCGTTTCCTCAGGTGGCATAGTGGATACCGACAATGAGGTCTGGTATCCGTCGGTAAGCTCCCTAAAAGGTTCAAAGGAAAAGAAAGCGGGAGTAATCCGCCCAGGTACGACCGTCGAAGACTTTAATGACGTTAAAGATTTTCTCCGTCCCAATCTTTTGGTATTTACAAACTGTAAGAAAGTATTGTTGGAAGGCATCACCATTCAAAATTCTCCTGCATGGAATGTACATCCCTTACTATGTGAAGATCTAACCTTACGTAAGCTATCAATTCGCAACCCTTGGTATGGCCAGAATGGCGATGGTGTAGATGTTGAATCCTGTAGAAATGTACTTATTGAAGATTGTACATTTGATGTTGGTGACGATGGCATATGTATAAAATCAGGCCGGGATAAAGCTGGTCGGGATCGAGGCAAACCAACCGAAAATGTAATTATCCGTAATAATGTTGTCTATCACGCACATGGCGGATTTGTGATTGGAAGCGAGATGAGTGGTGGTGCCCGCAATATTTGGGTAGAAGACTGTTCATTTATCGGGACCGATATCGGCCTTCGTTTCAAAACGACAAGAGGCCGTGGTGGAATTGTTGAAAATATATTCATCAACAACATCAATATGGTCAATATTCCTGGCGAGGCAATTCTATTTGATATGTATTATGCTGCCGTAGATCCGGTTCCACTAGCTGGAGAAAAGAGATCTACAGTAAAAGCGGTAACACTTCCGGTTACAGAAGAAACTCCGCAATTCAAAAACTTTTATATAAAAAATATTGTTGCAAAAGGAGCTTCAAAAGGCATTTTCATTCGTGGACTCCCCGAAATGCATATTCAAAATATATGGATCGAGAATGCAACACTGGAGGCAAATAAAGGGATAGAAATCATTGAAGCTTCTCAGATTAACCTCAAAAATATTGTACTAAAAACAAAAGAAAACACCCCTCTGATTGCACTCAACAATAGCAACACGGTAAATCTAGATAATATTCAAGCCTTGGACATACCCGAATTGTATATCCAAGTAGCTGGTGAGAAAAGTGGCGCTATTCGTCTGTCAAAATCCAATACGAAGGCCGCCAAAGCTGTCAGCCAGTTTATTGCAGGAAGCACAAACAAATCCTTAACAATCAAAAACTAGGAACGTGATGAGAAAGTTATTTTTACTTGTTCTAAGCCTTGCAACCCTTGTTCCATTTTCAGGATTTGGTCAACAGAAGCCGCTTTCTGAGCAAATGGCCAATACAGTACTTGCACGGTTCTACCCCGACTCACTATTCAACAAGACTGACAAGTTCCCCAATTGGTCCTATGACATGGGGGTTATTTTTGAAGGTTTAACGGATGTATGGCGCAACACTGCAGATGCAACTTATTTTAATTATATACAATCACGTATGGATGCTTATCTCAGCATTCCAGATTCTATTAAAAATTATAAAACCCAAGATTTCAACATCGACAACATAAAGAATGGGACAACCCTATTAACACTTTATAAAGTTACCGGTAAAGAAAAATACCTTAAAGCCTGTCACCAATTGTATGCTCAGTTACAAAAGCATCCGCGAACAAATGAAGGTGGATTCTGGCATAAGAAAATTTACCCTTACCAAATGTGGTTAGATGGCCTCTATATGGGACAACCGTTCTATACAGAATATGCTAGTCTAATGAATATTCCTGCTGCTTTTGATGATATCGCAAATCAGTTCAGCTACATGGAAAAAAATGCGCGTGATCCGAAAACCGGCCTCCTCTATCACGGTTGGGACGAATCACGACAAGAACGCTGGTCCAATCCCAAAACAGGCTTATCACCACATTTTTGGGCCCGAGGAATGGGTTGGTATGTAATGGCACTGGTCGATGTACTGGATTATTTCCCGGAAGACCATCCGCGTAGACAAGAGCTCATCGCAATCTTAAACAGAACACTATCGGCTATCGTCAAGTTTCAAGACAGCAAAACCGGGGTTTGGTATGATATTGTCGATCTAGGTACGCGAAAAGAAAATTATCTCGAGTCTTCTGCTTCAAGTATGTTTGTCTTTGCATTAGCAAAATCATTACGCAAAGGCTATATCCCAATGACATTCCAAAAGAACCTAGATAAAGGCTACCGTGGACTTGTAAAGGAGTTTATTGCCGCTGCCGGGGAAAATCGTGTCAATCTCAACAGATCTGTCCAAGTATCCGGGTTAGGTGGGAAAAAGTATCGCGATGGCAGTTTTGCGTATTATATGAGCGAACCCGTCATTACCAATGATCCAAAAGGAGTAGGTGCTTTTATGCTCGCAGCATCGGAAGTTGAATTTGCACAGCAACAAAAGGGTAAAAAAAGACATACTGTCACGTTGGACAATTACTTCAACAACGAGTACAGGAAGAATGCATCGGGACAACCTAAACCCTATCATTACCTTTGGGACGGAGACGACAACAATGGTTTTTCACTATTGGGCAGGATATTTGAAAAAAATGGCGGTCAATTAAATACATTAAAGACAGCTCCTACATTACAAAATCTCTCAAAATCCAATGTCTATATTATTGTGGATCCTGACACAGAAAAAGAAACTGAACATCCGCATTTCATGAATGAAACTGATGCAAAACAGATTGCACAATGGGTTAAACAAGGTGGTGTACTTGTTCTTTTCTTAAATGATAGTGGGAATTGCGAAATCACTAAATTCAATATCCTTGCACAGAAGTTCAGCATCACATTCAATGAAGATAGTCGCAATCGTGTTAAAGGAAATCAATTCCAGACTGGCGCAATTCATATCCCGAAAGGGAATACAGTATTTCCAAATACATCCAAAATATATATCAAAGAGATTTCAACATTACAAGTAAAAGCTCCTGCCCAAGTATTGATTCAAGAGCATGGCGATAACATCGTTGCCACGGCAAAGTATGGAAAAGGAACCGTATTTGCAATCGGAGATCCCTGGCTGTATAACGAATATACAGATGGAAGAAAACTGCCACAGGAGTATGAAAATTTTACTGCGGCTAACGATTTAGTCCATTGGTTGTTTAAACAGATCAAAAATTAATGCGCATGCGGAAAAGAGCAATCCCAGATTTCATTCCAGCTTCGATACTGCAAAACAGCAGTACTGACGATGTTTTGATTGCCAAAGATCTGCCAGCAGAAATAATATTGGATACCCGCTATCAAATGAAAATTGGTCAGAGAAGCTGACTCAAAGGAGTTCCCAAATGGGAAAAAATAAAATTTAATAATAAATAGTTATCAGATGTTACTGACACAACATAATATAAATACCATTAGTTCTGATCTTGTCAACAAACCGACAGCATCATCCTTCTTTTACCCTGAAAAAATCCTTCAATTCGGCACAGGTGTATTACTACGAGGGCTTCCTGATTATTTTGTTCATAAGGCAAATCAACAAGACCTATTCTGTGGAAGGATCGTGGTTGTAAAATCGACAAGTTCGGCCGGTGCTGATGCATTTGAGCAGCAAAATAACTTATACACGTTATCCATTAAAGGCATAGAAGATGGAAGAGAAACTTCACATTACGAGATCAACAATGCGATTTCTCGCGTATTGGCTGCCAATCAGCAGTGGCCAGAAATATTAAAAAGTGCTGAGAACCCAGATCTTGAAATTGTCTTTTCAAACACGACCGAAGTTGGCATTGTCATGAGTGAAGATAATATCAATGATATTCCCCCAGCCTCTTTTCCAGGAAAACTTTTAGCGATTCTATACCGGAGATTCATCTACTTTGATGGGGATACCGATAAGGGCTTAATCATCGTCCCTACGGAATTGATTACAGACAATGGGACAAAACTAAAATCGATTGTCACAGCCTTGGCTAAGCTAAACGAACTTCCAAAAGAGTTTATGGACTGGCTCAACACTGCCAACGACTTCTGTAACACACTTGTAGACCGCATCGTCCCAGGAGCATTGTCTCCAGCTGAGCATACGAAAACATGTAACCTACTAGGCTACGAAGATCAATTGTTGATCATGGCAGAACCATTTCGCTTGTGGGCGATAGAGACAACTTCTCAACGTGTGCAGCGCCGTCTTTCCTTTGCTTTAGCGGATCCAAATGTATTACTGGTCCCATCTATTGAAAAGTACAAGGAAATTAAATTAAGGCTCCTCAATGGAACACATACGTTAAGTTGTGCAATCGCTCTGCTTGCAGGCTTCAATACAGTAAAAGAGGCTATGCAAGATTCGACATTCAACGAATTTATCCGTCTTTTAATGCAAGATGAAATTGGTCCATCTATCTTAAGTGATACCATTTTAGCCACAGATGTCAAAGACTTCTCATCCAAAGTAATTGATCGGTTCGCCAATCCTCATCTAGCACACAAATGGGAATCCATTGCCTTGAATTATAGTTCAAAAATGGCCATGCGAAATATTCCTTTGTTAAAGAAATGGTATACAAAGAGCAGTGAAGCGCCACAGCTTTTTGCCCTTGGTTTTGCCGCCTATCTTTATTTATTAAAATCCGAACTAAGAGGCGAACGGTATATTCATGTGATCAATGAGAAGACGATCGAACTTCAAGATGAACTGGCTACAAAATTATATGTGGCCTGGAGCGAACCCGAGAAGATTGTGCATACTATCCTTTCAGACATCGACTTGTGGGGAGAGGATTTAACAAAACTTCCAAATTTTGAGGGGACAGTCACACAGAAATTACAGCAGATCATTGAAGAGGGGCCATTAAAAGCAATTGAGCTTTCGTCGGCCCTTGACAATAAAAAAGTATAAATATTTATACAGATGAAAAATAACGTATTAAAGATACACCCCAAAGACAACGTATTAGTTGCCTTACAAGATCTGAAGAAAGGTGATGCGATCTCATTTGAGGGTACACATTATATTCTACAGGAAGATATTCCTGCCAAACATAAATTTTTTATGCAAGACATGCATTTTGGTGACGAAATTTACATGTATGGCGTACTCGTGGGAAAGGCTCAATTTGACATTCCTCAAGGAAACATCATGAATACAGACAACACCAAACATGCTGTAGAGCCCTACCATTTTAGACCCTCACATTATCACTGGGAACAACCTGATGTTTCGAAGTTTGAGGGAAGAACTTTCAATGGCTATCTACGTCCAGACGGACGCGTTGGAACAGCAAATTACTGGCTATTTATCCCGACCGTATTCTGCGAAAACAGAAATCTTGATGTCATCAAAGAAGCCCTTTACAATGAGCTTGGTTATTCAGTCACTGGAAAATATAAGAACTTTACCCATCAGCTGTTAAAAGCCTATGAAAAAGGTGAGACACTGGATTTGCCCTCTCTTAGTGGGCTTAATACGATTGCAGAACAATCTGACCGTATATTCAAAAATGTAGATGGCATTAAATTTTTGAACCATCAAGGTGGTTGTGGCGGAATTCGACAAGATGCGGCGATATTAAGCAAATTGCTTGCTGCATATGCTGACCATCCGAATGTCGCGGGTATTACCGTATTGAGTCTTGGCTGCCAAAATCTACAGCTGAATGACCTCGTCAACGACATTAAACTACGTAACCCGCATTTTGACAAACCATTGTACTTATTTGAGCAGCAACAATCAAAGAGTGAGGAACAATTGGTGAAAGAAGCCATATTACAAACCTTCATTGGCCTGACGGAAATCAATAAATTAGTTAGGCAGCCCGTACCGTTGAGCAAATTGAGTCTAGGTGTAAAATGTGGCGGTAGCGATGGCTTTAGTGGCATTTCAGCCAATCCTGCAGTTGGCTATACCGCAGATCTTTTGGTGGCACTCGGTGGGAAAGTGCTCCTGGCCGAATTTCCTGAATTATGCGGGGCCGAACAGAATCTAATAGACCGTACCATCGATCCTAAAGCTGCCAATAAATTCATTGACCTAATGACGGCCTATAGCAATGCTGCCGAGGCTGTTGGATCTGGGTTCTATATGAATCCATCTCCGGGAAATATTCGTGATGGACTTATTACCGATGCTATAAAAAGCAACGGCGCTGCAAAAAAAGGGGGAACCTCTCCTGTAGTGGATGTCCTGGACTATACCGAAGAAGCAACAAAGCCAGGCCTTAACCTGGTCTGCACCCCCGGAAACGACGTGGAGGCAACTACCGGAAAGGCCGCTGCCGGTGCAACACTTATTCTGTTCACCACAGGCCTAGGTACCCCTACTGGCAATCCAATATGTCCGGTCATTAAAGTCGCAACAAATAATGTACTGGCAACGAAAATGGCTGATATTATCGATATTAATACTGGTGCTATTATAGATGGTGAGAAATCTATCCAAGCCATGGGCGAAGACATATTAGAATATTGTATCAAAGCAGCTAGTGGGGAAATAATCCCCAAGGCTGTCCAATTAAATCAAGACGATTTCATACCTTGGAAAAGAGGTGTGAGCTTATAAATTAAGATATTGTATGAAAGCTTTTTTAGACGACAACTTTTTATTGAACACAAAAACAGCGGAAGAGCTGTATCACAACTATTCAAAACATCTGCCGATTATTGACTACCATAATCACCTGATCCCGGAACAGATCGCAAATGATGTCAAATTTGATAATATTAGTCAGGTTTGGTTACATGGTGATCATTACAAATGGCGGGCCATGCGGGCCAACGGCGTCAATGAACGTTATATTACGGGTGATGCTTCCGATGAAGAAAAATTTATCAAATGGGCGGAAACTGTTCCTTATACATTGCGCAATCCGTTACACCATTGGACACACCTTGAATTACAACGATACTTTGGCATCACAGATTTGTTATCCCCGAAAACAGCGGCAAAGATCTATAGCGATACAGGAGCCTTATTACAACAAGATAGCCATTCAGTCCGTGGATTACTAAAAATGATGAATGTTGAGGTAGTTTGTACCACAGACGATCCAATAGATAGTTTAGAATTTCATCAACAATTCGCAAAGGAAAAAGAATCGTTCAAGATGCTTCCAGCATTTCGCCCTGATAAAGCCATGAATTCCGATGACATCGTTGCGTTGAATAAATATATAGATACACTTGAAAAAGTAAGCGATATTCAGATCAATAGCCTAAATGATTACTTAAGGGCATTAAAGACAAGACATGATTTCTTCGCTGCCAATGGTTGTAAAGTATCGGACCATGGTCTGGAACAAATCTATGCAGAAGATTACACCGAACAAGAAATTGTAGCAATCTTTGACAAGATCCGCACACAAAAGGAAATCTCTTTTACCGAAAATCTGAAATTCAAATCTGCAATGCTTATTTATTTTGCAGAATGGGATCATGAAAAAGGATGGGTTCAGCAATACCATTTGGGAGCATTGCGCAATAACAATGCCCGTATGCATCGTTTGATCGGGCCCGATACAGGCTGGGATTCTATTGGAGATTTTAGTCAAGCACGTGCTTTGTCAAAATTTTTGAATAAATTAGACAATCAAGATAAGCTAACCAAGACAATCTTGTATAATCTCAATCCTGCCGACAATGAACTGATTGCGACTATGATCGGGAATTTCAATGATGGTTCTATCAAGGGAAAAATTCAGTTTGGATCTGCTTGGTGGTTTTTAGACCAAAAAGATGGCATGACAAAACAAATCAATACACTGTCAAATATGGGATTATTGAGTCGTCTTGTGGGTATGTTGACTGATTCTAGAAGCTTCCTTTCATTTCCAAGACATGAATATTTCAGAAGATTGTTGTGCGATATCTTTGGACAGGACATCGAAAAGGGAGAAATACCAAATGATATCGAATGGGTAGGGAAAATCATACAGGATATCAGCTATAATAACGCGAAAGAATATTTTGAATTTTAATGAACATGCAGGGTAAAGTTTTAAGCTTTGGAGAATTGTTGTTGCGGATCTGTCCCGACATCGAACAGGATTGGATTGAACAACACCAGCTACCTTTCTACGTGGGGGGAGCAGAATTGAATGTGGCCACAGCACTGGCGCTATGGAATGTACCATCGTCCTATTTATCCGCAATCCCTCCAAATGCGATTTGTGAAGGCATTGATAGTTACTTGCAAGGCAGAAATATAGATACATCTTCAATGCAATGGATCGGAGAAAGGCTGGGTATATACTATCTCCCCAAAGGAAAAGACCTAAAAAATGCTGGCGTCATCTATGATCGCGCCAACTCATCGTTTGCAAATCTCAAAGTGGGCAGTATAGATTGGGATGAGATTTTTACTGACGTCAAATGGTTTCATTTTTCAGCTATCTGCCCGGCAATCAGCCAAGATATTGCAGATCTGTGCCTGGAAGCCGTAGCAAAAGCACAAGAGAAGGGCATTTTTGTGTCACTGGACCTTAACTACCGCGCAAAACTTTGGAAATATGGGAAAGCACCTAAAGAGATTATGCCTCAAATTGCCAGGTATTGCAACTTAATCATGGGAAATATCTGGGCAGCACATCAAATGCTTGGCACACAGTTAGACGAGCAGTTCCTACTCTCCTCTGCTGGTTATCACGAAGAAGATTTGCTGGCACAAGCAGATCGCACAAGCAAAGAAATTATTTCCGTTAATCCAATTTGTCAATATGTGGCTAATACCTTTCGTTTTGACCATCAAGACAAAGGAATAAGATACTATACAACGCTGTTTGACAAAGACAGCCTGATTAAGTCAACGGAATATATTGCAGAAGAAATTTTGGATAAGGTTGGCAGTGGAGATTGTTTTATGGCAGGTCTGATTTATGGATTATACTCCAACCTATCTCCAAAAGAGACTTTAGAGTTTGCAACACTTGCCGCCTTTGATAAGCTATTTATCGCTAGCGATGCGACAACAAGTACAGTGGAAGACATAAAAAATAGAATGATAGCATGAATTTGAAAGAGATTGTATTAGATAAAATCATTGAACAAGGAACACTTCCTTTGTTCTTTCATCACGATAAAGCCGAGAGTATCGATATTCTTCGGACATTATATAGTGCAGGCATACGTGTCTTTGAATTTACAAACCGCGGTCCCGAAGCATCGGCTGTTTTTGAAAGTTTAGTTGCTGCAAGAGATCTCGATATGCCTGACCTCTATTTAGGTATTGGTACTATAAAATCGGTTGACGAAGCGCAACAATTTCTGCAAATTGGCGCCGATTTTATTGTTTCTCCTATTGTAAACCCCTTAGTTGGCTCTCTTGTGCATGAACAGCATAAATTATGGATTCCGGGCTGTATGACTCCAACGGAAATATATACCGCACAACAACAGGAGGCCGCACTTATCAAATTGTTTCCTGCCAATATACTTGGCCCAGCATTTATGTCTTCTATCCGGGATCTTTTTAAAGGTCAGAAATTTATGCCAACAGGAGGGGTAGAAATCGAAATGGAAAACTTAAAAGCATGGTTCAAATCCGGTGTGTGTGCAGTAGGCATGGGTAGCAAGTTAATTGATCCCAAAGACACAAGTAATTTATTTGAAAACACAAAAAAAGCGCTTGAATTCGTTTCAAAAGCACGATAACAATATAACCTGCTGGCAATGTAAAAAAAGCAAACATCCTGAAGACTTTTATTGACAGAGCGGCAGACACACGTACAATAAATAAACTATTTAAACCCATTATGATTAACACGGAGAAAAAGGGTAATTACCGTTGGGTGATATGCTCGCTACTATTTTTTGCTACTACAATCAATTACCTGGATCGCCAGGTGCTATCCCTGACCTGGAAAGATTTTATCAGTCCAGAATTTCACTGGACAAATACGGATTATGGTAATATTACCGCATTGTTTTCGATCTTCTACGCCATCAGCATGCTTTTTGCAGGTCGCTTTGTGGATTGGATGGATACAAAAAAAGGTTTTTTGTGGGCGATCGGGATCTGGTCTATTGGCGCGATATTACATGCCTTTTGTGGTATAGCCACTTCAGGTATCGTTGCCGGAGAATGGTTTGTTGGTTTCGAAGGAGCAAAAGAAGCAATTTCTCATGTTAACAACGTGGGTTTGGTCATGAGTGTTAGCGTCAATCTATTTATCTTTGCCCGCTTTGTTCTTGCTGTGGGTGAGGCTGGCAACTTCCCCGCTGCAATTAAAGCTACGGCGGAATATTTCCCTAAGAAAGACCGTGCACTGTCTACCAGTATTTTCAATTCAGGGGCAACAATAGGAGCATTGGCTGCTCCATTGACCATCCCAGTTATCGCAGCGCATTGGGGATGGGAGATGTCTTTTATCATTATCGGTGCTTTAGGATTTGTCTGGATGGGTTTCTGGATTTTTCTTTATAAAAAACCACATGAAAATCCGAAAGTAAATGCGGCCGAATTGGCTTATATCCACCAAGATGATCATGAACACCAAACAGAACAGACTGGAGCAACAAAACAACCTAGAACAACTATATCTGAATGCTTAAAATACAAACAAACTTGGGCTTTCGTATTTGGTAAATTTATGACCGACGGAGTTTGGTGGTTTTTCTTATTCTGGATGCCGGCTTATCTTTCGGCTGTTTATGACATCAAATCATCAGACACAGAAGGACAAATGGCCATTTTTGTGCTTTACGCAATCACCATGTTATCTATTTATGGCGGATGGCTACCAACCTATTTTGTAGACAAAAAAGGAATGAACGCCTATGAAGGTCGTATGAAGGCCATGTTGTTATTTGCTTTTGTACCTTTAGTTGTACTCTTCGCCCAACCCTTAGGTCACATTTCGTATTGGATACCTGTCATCTTAATCGGTTTCGCCGGAGCTGCACATCAATCCTGGTCTGCCAACATTTTTTCAACCATTGGTGACTCCTTCCCAAAACGCGCCATTGCAACTGTTACAGGAATTGGAGGACTTGCAGGAGGTGTAGGAGCGTTTATTATCAACAAAACTTCGGGCTGGTTATTTGATTATGCAAAAGAAACCCAGATGACATTTATGGGCTTCAAAGGAGAAGAGGCGGGATATTTCATTATCTTTTCTTTCTGTGCTATCGCCTATCTAATTGCATGGGTTGTAATGAAAACACTAGTACCTAAACTTATTTTAATAAAAAATTAACATATATTGCAATATTTGTATTATATTAGCAATATCTTTATAAATATCAATCTAAACCATTTTTAAAAACAATGAGCTTAAACTTAGAAAGTATTTTCTACGAGGAGCAAAACATTCCCGCAGAATTTACGCTAGACGAACAGGTCGATCAAAGAGAGTTCCTTTCCAATGGAGAAATGATCTCTTGGACGGGTCAGGTTAACGAGGTTTTTTCACCAATTTGTGTAAAGACTAAGGATGGCTTGAAACGTAAGCGCATCGGTAGTTTCCCTGTTTGTACTGAAAAAGAGTCCATGGAAGCCTTAGACGCAGCTGTAAAAGCATACGACAACGGCCGTGGAGAATGGCCAACAATGAGTGTTGCCGATCGTATTACTTGTGTTGAAAATTTCACACAGAAGATGATTGCCAAGAAGGACATTGTTGTCAAGCTTATTATGTGGGAAATTGGCAAATCCTATGCTGACTCCGTCAAAGAGTTTGATCGTACTGTAGAATACATCTATGCAACAATCGATGCATTGAAAGATATAGACCGCGATTCTTCACGTTTTCAAATTGAACAGGGTATCGTTGCCCAAATCAGAAGATCTCCATTAGGAGTAGTCCTATGTATGGGGCCCTTCAACTATCCATTGAATGAGACCTTTACAACATTGATTCCGGCATTGATCATGGGGAATACGATGTTATTCAAACCACCTAAACATGGTACGTTATTACATTATCCATTATTAGAAGCTTTCAGAACGAGCTTCCCTAAAGGTGTTGTCAATACAATCTATGGTCGCGGCAATAAAATTGTCCCTAGTCTAATGCAATCCGGAAAGATCAATGTCTTAACATTAATCGGTTCAAGCCGCGTAGCTGATGAACTTAAGAAATTGCATCCAAAAGTAAACCGTCTTCGTGCAATTTTAGGTTTGGACGCAAAGAATGCAGCTATCATTACCAAAGATGCGGATTTGAACCTAGCAGTGTCCGAAACAGTATTGGGTTCACTTTCATTCAATGGTCAACGGTGTACGGCACTCAAGATCATCTATGTACATCGTAGCCTGGCACAAGAATTTTTAAAACGTCTTTCTGCAGAAGTTGCAAAATTGAAATATGGAATGCCTTGGGAAAAAGGAGTATCTTTAACTCCTCTTCCGGAAGTCAATAAGCCTGCATATTTGACGGAATGCATTGAAGATGCGAAAGCGTATGGTGCAAAAGTAGTGAATGAAAATGGTGGCCAGGTCGTGGAATCGTTCTTCTACCCGGCGATCGTTTATCCTGTCAATTCACAGATGAAGCTTTATAGAGAGGAACAATTTGGGCCGGTTATTCCAGTCGTTCCTTTTGATGATCTCGAAGAACCTATTGAATACTTAATCGGCTCTTCACACGGACAACAGGTAAGTATTTTCAGCAATAATGCAGCTGTTGTTTCATCACTAATCGATCCACTTGTTAACCAAGTGAGCCGTGTCAATCTCAATTGTCAATGCCAACGTGGGCCGGACACCTTCCCTTTTACAGGCCGAAAGGACAGTGCAGAAGGAACATTATCAGTCGTTGACGCCTTGCGTTCGTTCTCGATCCGCTCTCTAGTTGCGACAAAATTCACAGCCGAAAACAAGAAATTGTTAAATGAGATCGTGAGTGAAAATGAATCCAATTTCTTGAGTACAAAATATATATTCTAATATACTGACTCAAAAAGTGACAGCAGTAGATCCGACATAACCTTATCTACTGCTTTCGCTTTTTTTAAGGCACTCATACATTCCCATAATGCGATTTTTCAAAAGATAGCTTTAATTGGCCTTTATCGTCAACAACTCGTCTGCCAACTTCCCATTTCTCTCCTCCTATTCCTATAAACCATCGCGTTATTCAATGTACACTTGTCTGTTTTCCCAACATGACCGAGCTGTCCAATCAAATATTGTAGTATACAATATTATCATAACTCGCTTTTACCAAGCGTACATGTACAGAAACAGTCATCGCAAAAGATGACACGAAAGACACCATCCCTGTTGCAACAATCAGCAAATTAGGTTTTATTGTTTTTTTTGGCTAATATTATAGTTTATTTTGCCGGTTATGAGATTCGAAAACTATACAATCAAAGATATTGCTAAAGCCCTCAACTTATCAACTTCAACGATTTCTAGAGCCCTTAGAGACAGTTATGAAATAAGTCCGGAGACCAAGAAGATTGTATTAGAATATGCTGAAAAAATAAATTATCGCGTCAATCCGATTGCCCGAAGCCTAAAAGAACGCCGAAGTCATTCTATTGGTATTATTGTCAGCGAGATCGCAAATGATTTCTTTTCACAAGTGATCAACGGCGTTGAATCTATTGTGTACGATAAAAATTTCCAAATCATTATTTCGCAGACACATGAATCCTCTGAAAGAGAACGACTCAATGTTGAGTATTTAACATCACGATCTATTGACGGACTATTGATAGCACTATCTTCAGAAACAGAAGACATTGATTACCTGCATAAGCTCAAAGAACGGGGATTTCCAATTGTTTTTTTTGATCGCATTCCGCAACAGTTTGACACCTATAAAGTCATCGTGAACAATCAGCAAGGAGCCTACGACGCAACCCAGCATCTCATAAAACTTGGAAAGAAAAAAATTGCCCATCTGACAAACTCCAAATCCTTATCTATTACGAGAGAACGATTGGAAGGTTACAAAAAGGCGTTAATGGCAAACCATATCGATTTTGACCAAAACCTGGTCAAATATTGCCAATATGGAGGGCTACATTTAGATGAAATTGAAAATGCAATCGAAGAACTTATCCAAGTTGGTTTTGATGCTATCTTTATTTCTGGGGATAAACTGACAACGGGATACTTACATGTCGTTAAAAAAAGCAACTTTAGAGATCTACAACATATTGATATTGCAGGATTTACAAATTCTAATGTTGTAGAATTATTCGCAACAAATGTCACAGCGATACGGCAACCTGCTTTCGAAATGGGGAAAATAGCGACCGAACTTTTAATCGAGCTTATCGAATCAAAATATCCGATCACAGAATTTGAAACACGGATACTTCCTACGGAACTTGTAAAAAACAGGTAAATCATAATACAACTAAAAAGCCCCAAGGAAATTTCCTTAGGGCTTTTTAGATACTATCAAAGATTTTTATTGCGCCCGATCCTTCTCTTCGTTGCTCGTGTCCTTTTTACGATAATTGTTTTTTAGGTTACCAAATTTATACGAATAGGTCAATCGTACTACCCGGCGATCTTGACGCTGTCTGATCTTAGAATCAAATTGACCAAAAGTAGTGACCAGGTTTTGATTACCCGTATTAAACAAATCACTGACGGCAAGTTTTAATGAACTCCGTTGATCTTTAAATGTCTTTGTAGCGCCCACTTCCATATCCCATCGGCCTTCCAGATCATATACACTATATTTAAAAGGCGAAAAATAGCGTAAATTGACATTTGCAGCAAGGCTCTTACCCAATTTCAAATTGTGCATTGACGTCGCTTGAAGAAGAAAAGATTTCCTGTTTACAGGAACACCTGCAATCATACCATCAAAGTCAAAATAGATTCCGGTAATGTTATTGTTCATGCTCCAGATCTTAGATACAGTGACTGGAATATTTAGGTTTAAATAGGACGTCAGATTTCGGCCTAAATTCTCTCGAATTACCCAGGTTTCACCTTTAACTGAATCCTGCCCCATACTTTCCACAATTGCATCTTTGACATCATTCACACCCAATGTTACATTATAACGTTGCAACAATGTATAATTTAATGTAAACTCATTAGAAAACTGAGGATTTAAATACGGGTTTCCACGTTCAAATGTTAATTTGTCAATATAGTAGTCAAATGGATTCAACTGCCTATAATTAGGACGTGTCACTTTTCTTGTATAGCCAAGCGACAATACATGGTTCTCATTTAACGAATAAGTTAGATTGGCATTTGGGAAAAGTTCGAAATAATTACGTTTTACGCGTTTATTCCTTGTCAACGAATTACCATCCGAAAACGTATATTCTCCCCTTACACCAGCCTTAAGAGCCCACTTTCCTATACTCGTATTAAAATCTAAATAAGCTGCAGCTATCTGTTCTTTATAGATAAAATGATTTGTACGCGTCGTATCATTTATCCAAAAGTCTTGTTGCTGTGAGTCTTTCTTTAGTTTTTCAAAAAGCAGATCATTGTCGGATTTCACATTCGAATATTTAGCGCCCATCTCAAGTTTTGACTTTTTTGACAAGGGATGCTCATAGTCAAACTTAGCCACATAGATATCAATTCCGATTGGCATTCCGCTGCGTTCGTTCTCCAATGGGCTAGTTGGTTGCATAGAGGGATCAAAATATTGATTGTGATAAGTAACACGCTTACTGCTCCTAAATTTGCTCCAGTCCAGGTCAACCGTAAGTTTTCGCCCATTTGAATCTATCTTAAACTCATTGTTTAGATTTGCCGAATAACGATCAAACAGTTCTTTGAAAAAAGAAGACGATCTCAATATCGTATCATAGACCGCAATAGCATTGCCTATATTAGTTCTACTATCGTTGTCATTGTATTCGGTATTATTAGAGCCATTGAATTGTACCGTCAACGTATTTCTCGATGATGTTTTTTGTTCAATACCAAAACGATAGGAATGATTACGCTCATCTTCAACCAAAGTAGACTGTTGCTCGAAATATTTCTTTTTGCCTTCATTCTGTATAACACGATCAATAAAAAGCTTTCGATAAGACTTATCATCAGCATAGGCATATGATCCAAATAGCGTTGTATTATTTTTTTTGTAATTCAATGAAAGTGAACTATTTCCTCTAAATTTCTCACCCCTTCCCGCTGTCAGATTAAAAGTTCCATTAAAGCCTTCCAAACGATTCTTTTTAAGAACGATATTGATCGTTCCTACGGCTCCCTCAGCATCATCCTTCGCAGATCTGCTTGTAAGCACCTCTACAGATTTGATTTGATTGCCATCCGTACTTTTTAGAAAACTCAGCAACTGTTCCCCAGACATATAGGTCTGTCGTCCGTCAATCGTAACTGCTACCCCCGATTGCCCCATCAATTGTAAATTATTATTGTTATCCAAGCTAACTCCAGGCGCTCGCTGTACGATATCCAATGCATTATTCCCTGCAGCCAACGGTGAGTTTTCTACGTTTAAGATCAGCTTACCAGGTTTACTTTCAACCATTGGCCGTTTTCCTTCGACAGTAACTTCCTGCAATTTTTGATTGTCAGCATTCAAATGAATCACTGCAAGCGAATGGTCAGATTTATTGATATCAAAAGAACTACTTCGAGCTGAAGTGTATCCTACCATCTTTGTTTCAACGAGATAGCTGCCAGATTTCACATTCTCGAATTGATATTCCCCAGCTTCATTGGTCACAGTCGCTTTTAACACAACCGTAGAGTTAGCCTTCATTAAATAAGCTGTTGCTAGGGGTAAAGGCACATTCTCTGTTGACTGCACTTTCCCCGTAACCTTTACCTGCGCTTGCACAAAGGAGACAATCAATAAATTTAAGAGTAAGAAATAAAAACACTTTTTCATTAGGATAATCATTTTTTAAGGGCAATGAAACTCCCTGCATCCAGTTATTCATCTTGCTTGGAAGTTGAGGTTAACTTAAGATAGTTTCATTAGGATATTGGCTTGTATCATTTGTCCTCCGCCCTGTTAGGACGGAAGACAAATTTGTTTATTTATTTTTTATCTGAACGGATACACCGTCTTTTTTCGCATTGATAATTGTATCCCTACGAATAACAATAGATGTATCAGCAACAACCTCGTTATTGTCTGAATTATCTTCTTCTTCTTCTGACTTTCTCGGAGGTAAGGCACATTTAACACCGAGCGAGGTCACGACAAACTCTACATCCCTCACATCTCTCAAATCTCTACTGTAACGATCGCGGCAATCGTAAAAAGAGATATCGCGTAATTTACCTTCTAAATTATCATTGATCACTAGTTTTGTTCCAACAGGCAAAAACAGTGTAATATCCACTTCTTGATCACGGTATCGTTCACCTTCGCTCAATTGAAACGCACTATCAAAAATCAACGAAGTTGTATCTTGCTTCAGCGCATAGTTGATCTTAGCGGCCCGATCTGTAGCAATTTTGTATGTATTTCCCTTAGCAGAGTATTCATAACGTACATAAGGTTCCTGTAATGAATCGATACGTTCGATACGAATACGAATATCACGTTTCAGATAGGATGACAGGTTTTCACTCCTTATTCCGAGACCAGTTTTCACACCATTTTTTAGACGGATAACCCGGACATCATTCTCACTTAAAAAGTATACCGACTGTCTTTGCAGCGGTTTTTCTTCCACAATAGTACTTGATTCTCTGAATTCCTTTGCGACCGAAGTTGAATAATAGATAATTGCGCCTATAGATGCCAACCAAACCAAGAAAAGGGTTGTTGTCAAATAGTTATTCATTGGTTTCTTCTCAAAGAGAACACGCAAAAGCAGGTAAAATAATCCCGCTAGCGGAATGAATATTGACAAAAATCCTGCAATTAACGCAAATGGCACATCACTAGGTTCCATGAGATAGAATGGTCCTGAGTCATCCATCACATCTGGGATAACATTCACAATAGCCAATGCAAAGAATATTAGTCCGATAATCAATCCGATAAGTGTTGCACCAACAAGGATCACAAAAAAGACACCGATAGCTTTCACAATGATCTGCAATAGTTTTGTCACCCCATCTCCTGTCCGATCCAATCCGCGTGAAAATGTATCCCTAACTCCACTCATTTCCTCATCAAAAGATCGTTTAAAATTTTGGATGTTTGGCGCCTCGCCACGCATCTCCATTTTATCAGCCCTGGTTATCGCTGGCGGCATTACGATCCAGAGTATCACATATACCAGTAGCCCAGACCCACCAATAATGACAAATAAGGCAAATAGCAACCTCACCCATTTGGCCTCAATTCCAAAGAAATGTCCTAGACCACTACAAACACCGCTAAAAACCCGATCGTCAGGATCTCGCATTAGTTTTTTACCGACTTTAAAACCGTCGGAATTCGCCTCAGGACGGAAAGAGGTATAGTCTTCCTGATCTTCTGACTCAAAGTCACTGACTCGCCCCATTTGCTCAATAACAGCGTTCACATCCTCCATATTGAGTACCTCTTTGCTTCCTGCCTGGATTTTCTCCGTGAACATCTCAGAAATACGGTTTTCGATATCCTGTAAAATCTCACGGCTATCTTCCGACTGACCAAAATGCTTTTGTATATCAATCATGTACGACCGTAGTACCTCATAGGCATCCTCCTCAATATGGAAAACGATGCTATTTATATTGATAATTATTGTCTTATTCATCGCTAGTGTCTTTACTTGGTTTAGTTGAATCATTGTTTCTACCTACCAATGATGTGTTTACTGCAAACACCAATTCATTCCAGGTAACATCCAATCTTGAAAGGACATCAAGTCCTTCTTGGGTAATTTCATAATATTTTCTAGGCGGACCTGAAGTCGACTCTTTCCATATATAGCTCAACAAGCCATTATTTTTTAGACGTGTTAAAAGCGGATATAAGGTTCCTTCTACAACCAACAATTGCGCTCTCTTCAGTTCGCTGATAATATCTGAGGCATAAATTTCTCCTCGAGAAATTATGGATAGGATACAATATTCAAGTATCCCCTTCCTCATTTGGATTTGTGTATTTTCAGCTATCATAACAATACAAAGATATATGTATTTTAT
>JAITLV010000206.1 GCA_031277685.1 Sphingobacterium sp.
CCTTTGATCCAACGCGGGGGCAAAGTCACTTTCTTTTCAGTCACTTTGGCCTTATCAGTACTAATGGCAACCTCATTGCTTCCTACTCCCAACACCATCTTTTCGGTTTTCTTGACAGCGTTTAACGCATTGAGCATAGGTTCATTAAAATCCACATTGGTTGTACCACTCGTAATAAACTCACCATCAATAGCATCTTCCAATAAATCCAGGCGTGCATAAACACCATTGCAGGAAGAGAAGCCCTCAAAACGAATCTGATTGGTACCAGCTGAAACGATAGGATCCCGCAAACTCGGAGGTACGGGGCCGAAACTCGACCGCACTACTTTCGACAAGGTCAACAAACATTTGGATGTCAGTAAAGGATCCGTCAAACTCCCCCAAAAGAAACAAGGTACATTGGCGACTTCTGCCAATTCCGACTGATGTGCCAATACCAATTGCTGTATGCCCGATTGCTGGGTCAGTTGTGAATTTCTTGCATAGCTAATCGCTAAATCTTGCTCTGCCATATTATTATTTTCTTATTTTTTTCAAAATAGGTTGTAAACTCTTATATATTTCCAATTTCCCAAAAACCTGCTGAAGATCATCTGGAAAATGATATTGCTCCTTGTTCATCAAATCGTAATAATATTCGATGATTTTCTTAAAATTGGTCGGCATTTTTTCAGCAATATTATAATGGGCAAAAGCCACATCCAATAGCTGCAATAAGGCATTGTTATGCTTCGAAGATATATCGCGGCATTGTTCCAGCACTTCAACACAACGACCGATCGGGCCATAACCATTGCTCAGCAGCATTCCCAATTGTTCACCTAATACAGTCGTGTCTAATCTATTTTCATTAACTGCAGCCAGAATGACTTCAACAGCCATCGCACGCACCTCTTTCTCTTTATTGAAGAGTGAAGTTGCCAGGTATAGATTGGACTGCTGATCAAAACGGAAAAAGTCGTACAGCATCTCCTGTAGGTAAGCAGCAGAAGATTTTCCCCCAATATCACTTTTACTATTCAGCCCCATCGTTAAAAACATGGAAAGACTTTCCGTATTCTGCGGCATCAAACTATGCATATAGGGGACATCCGCCCGGTACAAATAATAAGACAGTAAAGTATCGTTCCCACGGTTGAAAATATCTTTGTGATACAAAAAGGCCTCAGCTCCCTGTTTGTAAGACGGGAAATGATAGGTCAGCTTATCACCGTTATACACCTGTTCCGATTTTCTAGTTGTGTAGTTATAACCGTTATAATAGGTTGGTTCTATTTTCAATGCCGGACGGAATGGCTGTGCCGCAAAAGGAATATCCGCTAAAGGCTCCTTGGCAAATTCTTCAAAATGGGTATCCCGATGATGCGTGCGCGCTACGGTAGCCCATACACCAATCCAATTGACCGGATCGGAATCTTTGGAAGACAATAAATTTTTAAGCCAGGATTGCTGCTGAACCTTCATCGGATCCAACCCCAGGGCGTAGCTGATCACCTCCTGTACCTGCTGTTCCTTTATTTGTTTTATCAGGGCTTCAATTCCTTCCAAATCTTCACGGACAGTTCGGCTCAGGGCTATGGACAAATCCAATAAATTGATCTTCACTCCTGCTTCCTGATAAGCCAAAATACGCTCAACGAGAACGCTCGGTGCAATCCAAAATGGCTTATGTGTCGGCAAACTCAAAAGCGGCAGGCGGATACCATCAATCCGATAACGTTGCAATAGTTCCAATTGGCTACCCATCAGACTGACCCATTTGGAGTAATTGTGATACCGATCCTTATCTTTATATACGACGGTGGGTCTATAATACATATTAATGAACGTCCCTGAGAAATGATTGTACCAGGAAGATTCACGATAGGCTCCTGTCAATTGTTTAATGTAAGGTTCCAGCTGTATCTGATAGTCTGCTGGAAACACAGCTGTTTGTTGCACCCATGCATTCATTAAGATCTCCACCTGAATGGGGTCAGAACCACCGATTACCTCCCCCACCTTGAAAAATAATTCGTTCCAGGTCTGTGGGTATTCATAAACTTCGTTCAGGCAACGAACTTCTGTTGGCTGATAATTATATTGCGCTGAAGATTGACCATTCAGTTCTGCTAGGATTTCATCTTCAGAATATCCATCTTCTTGCAAAAGATGCTTCAGGTCAACAGCCACTGTACCCATCATTTGGGCTTTATACAACTGAAGCTTACCGGATAGTTCTTCTGAAGGCTCCGTCTGATTTTTTAAGATGAACTTCGCCGCTCTTTCCTGTAACTGCAAATCCGAGATCATAAAGATATCCGACGTTAGCGAAACAAATCGCTCCCGCCATTCCGGTTTTTGTTTCAATAGCTTATCAAATTGAATCAAAAGAGTTTTAAGACTTGTCTTAATATCAGTCCGCATAAAGATCGGTTCGGCCCAATCTAAAAATTCCTGTAACTGAAAATCACGATGCGAGAAGAATGGTTTTAGATAATCGACCACAAAATTGATTACAGCGCTATGTTCAGCATGCAATAAGGGAAAGAACTGTTGCTGATGTTCAATCACTGTATTCTCGGAAAGCTTCATCCGCTCAATAAGCTTTCTGAAATAGCTTTTTAGATTATTATTCCAATTTTTGGTTTGAGCTTCGAGCGCTCCAGTGACGATTAGTTCCGGATCAATTTTTCCGTTTTCCAACAAGGTATCAAATACCTTATCCCATAACAGTTCATTGACCGTATTCTGATAATTATAATTCCAATACGTACTGTGAATGCCCGTTTCATAAGCAAATACCAAAGGGATATCCCGTTGGACCGTCAATTCATCTGTCGTCAGAAGCTCAAAAAAACTTTTTGATTCATAATTATTAAAACCAGAAATTGAACTTGCATAAAGCTCCGGTTCAAAATCAACATGTCCCATTTGCTCCAAAAACCGGAGATTGTCGTATTTAATCTGCTGCCACTCATTTTTACGAACTAATTGTAATAAATATCCGCCCAGCCAATTGGGCTTGGCATAGGCAAGGATCTGTATCACCTCCTTACTCCGGGCCTGGTTCAAAAGTTCATGAAAAATATCCCAATTACCGGCATCCGATCCGGAAAATGTGGCGAGCGCTAGTAATTTTACTGTCCGCTGTTGCTCCTTCGTACCCCGTGTCCCCCAGTTGTACTGTGCCTTATTTTTAAATTCAGGATCTTTGGAGAGATCACTGTAATCAACCCAATATCGCTTGGCTGCACGAATTTCTTTTTTTAAAATTTCGAGGTTGCCACTGGAATATTCCTCCAGAAAAGGGATGATATCTGCCATCCTCGCCTCTTTGATAAGCAACTTCAGTGCTGCTATCGCCTCTTCTTTTCGCTGGCTGGCAGCCGTTGGCGGTCGAACAGCGGATCCTTTTTTCTTGCTATCAGCATCTACTGTACCATCTTCAGAATAGCCTTTTTTAGTCTTCTCCGCAATTAGTTTTTCGGCATCCTTTAGACAGGCTTCCTCCGAATCGAAGATTTTACTTTTACTTTGTCCCGCCGTTCCATTTCGACCATAGGTAACCGTATGTGTCGCACCAGCTGTTTGTATTTCCCAAAATTTATCTGATGTCCCGTCTATGTATTTTAAATGCTTAAACATTTTTTCTTAACGTATTATAAATTCTTTTCTCTGATGCTTAAATATAGGAAATTTAAACACAACAACAGCCCTTATTTTTCACTTATGAGATAATAATCCCCTTTTACAGGCGGGAAAATACACTTTTGAAAGAGCCTGAGATTTTATCTACCAGGATTAAACGAGTTAACATCATTCACTTTATTTTCTTATCAAAAAAGCGTATATTAAACATCAAATCACAGTCATATGATGCGTATATATATCCTATTTAGTTTTGCCTTGTTGCTTTCCAGCATTACCGTAAAAGGTGAATTTTCATCAGATAAAAACCGTTTTAGACAAGGATCAGACACACTATCGAATAACGTAAAAAATTACATTACCAAGCTGGCAATCTTAGAAGGTTTAGATAAAAGCTCTATTCAGATTGAAGTAGATCCCTGGGGAGAAGTTACCGTTTCTGATAAATGGCGTAAAAGCGTAAAATATAGCAAAAGCTACGGCGGTGATTATACAGCAAAAGATAAATATGGTGCAAAAACAATAATAAAAGAGGATTTTTCGGGAAATATTATAGTAAAAGATGAGGATGGAAATGAGACCACAGTCCGGAAAAACAACAATGGTGATTTCGATGTTCCTAATCTAGACAGAAGTCCTTCTACAATCGCTAAAAACATACATGGCAACTTAGAAATGTATGACAATAAAGGCAATGTAACGACTATATCCAAAAATATTTTCGGTGGTTTAGAAATACGTGACAACAATGGAAACAGCAGTACAATATCCAAAAATGTTCTAGGCGATCTGGAAATCTCTGACAATAAAGGAAACCGTACCTCTGTATCAAAGGATGTGCTTGGTAACCTTAGTATACAAAGTAGCAATGGTAAACGTACATCGGTAACGACAGATGTCTTAGGGAACAAAGCAATTGATGATAATAGCGGAAATCGTATTACTGTAAGAAAAGATATATTTGGAAATTACGAGGCAAGTGACAATCATGGTAACAATGCTTCAATTAAAAAGGATATTTTTGGGAAAATAGTCGTTGACGACCCGAAAGGAATTTTGGAAACCGTAAAACTTCAGTTAGTTGAAGAGCTAATGAAGAAATGATTTTTCCCCCACGACCTTTTAGTATACTGATTTTAGCATTCAGATATGGATAGGAAATTTCTGCAAAACCAATATAACAGTCAATTAAGACTCGTCAGGAAAATCATTAAGTCCTGGAATTTAATCCCTGGCGCACCATTGGATGAATTTGATGCATTGGCACATAAATTATTAAAACACTTATCAGAAGGGGCCCATATAATAAAAATCAGAGAGATTATTACGAGCGAGCTGGTGTCGGGATATGGCTTTTTCAACCATGAGATAGATACAGAATCATTTACCAATGAAATTATGGATTGGTGGTGTGATTAGATTCTTATTGTTAATAAGTTGATTTTGTATATTTATGCCTTAACTTGAATTCAATAGTATTTAACTTCTGACAATGCCTATCAATATCCAAACTGGAAAATGAAAAATTTATTTATCTGGACGTGTGTACTCGTTTTTTTCGCTTGCAATAACTCGCAATCTCAATCCTACAAAATACCGTTAGAAGAGATCGAAGAAATGTTTTCCAAGATGGAAGCCAATGGAGTTTATACAGATAGAACATTGCTTTGGGGATATTTTTTCACTGCAGATAAAAAAGATCGTTTTTATCAGATCACCAAAGAACTCAAAAATCAGAATTTTGAACTTGTTGAAATTTTTCAGGCCGACGACAAAAGCTATTGGTTGCATCTAGAAAGAAAAGAAATCCACAATCCGAAGAGTTTATTTGAACTTGACAAAGTACTCTATAATGTAGCGAAAAAATATGAAGTCACTTATGATGGCTTTGATGTTGGAAATATAAATAAAGGCCAGCCAATACCACGAGATACATACGTAGTACCGGAAGAATTTAAGACTACCGATTACTCAAACGACAATTTCCCTTACTTATTGGTTGGTAATACTGCATTTGATAGGTTTCTTCATAAGCCCGAATTTTGCTACTTTGCAAAAATAACAACAGCTTGTGTCAGCAAAGACACAGTGACAATGCTACCAACGAATGAAGAACTGAATGAGTTAGATCAATTTGAACACACTATTGAAAATTACCTGAAGGAAAGTAATATCCAGTGTTATTATGTTTTCAGAGATACTCACAAAGGAATCAGAAACTTTTATATTGTAACAAATGACAAAACAGGTACTACAAGCGTCCTCAATAATATAAAGAATTCAAAAAAATTAAGAGAATTTGATTTTGCTATAGCAACAGACAAAAACTGGGACTTATATCATGATTTTAGAAAGAAAATCCGCGATAAATAACATTCTTGAACAGTTAATTTATTCAAATTAATATATGACAGGTCAAGATATAATCGACAACGTCATTGAGGAACTCACTAAATATCCTGTAGTAAAATTCCAAAAGAGAAATAATGACGAACTTAAAATTTTCCGTAATGACGAATATGGTTTTGACATTACTCTACAAACAAATGTAAGAGAGAATATACTCCATTTTGGTTCATTTCATTGGCATTATGAAAATTCGGAAGAAGAAATCGATGAAATGCTGAGTCAACTCATTTTCGCATTAGTGGGATTGGTCAGAATTAAAGAGTTTTCCAAAAATGGTACAGCCTATAAATGGACACTTCAAGTTAAAGATTCAGCGGGGAACTGGCATAATAACGGAACTATGCAAACAATAAATCTAAAATTTTGGATTATAACAGATATTAGTTATCTACAAAATACAGTATTAACAGAAGATATACTTAAATCATAACGAAGTCAAAGAGTATAAACCTAAAAGAATAACAAAAAAAGCTGATGCAAAGTCCACCTTCTCAAGTTTTTCTTTTTATGTTCCCAATAGCAAAGCTTCACTACTTTTTCAGTGCACTTATACACATCAGAAAGTGGCGACTTCTTCTAACAGCGGCTGCCAGTCAAAACCGAATGGCATAGTAATCAGCTTCCCTCCCGGTGTTAAAATGTACTTGCTTGGATAATCCCGGACTTGAAAGCTTTTTTCCACCCGACCGTCTGACATCAGCACTGGTATAATGTAATTGTTCTTAGCAAGAAAGTTTTTCACTTTGTCTACAGCATCATTACATGCAATACTCATAAAACCAATCTTGTCTCCTCTTGATTTATCAGTCTTCAAGTGCTCGTAAAAACTATTGAGTTTAGGCATCTCTGCAACACATGGGCCGCACCAGGTACCCCAAAAGTCAACCAATGTCCATTTACCTTTCAGGTCAGCCTTTGCGATTTTGCTGTTCTCCAGATTCGCCAAAGCAAAATCTGGTGCATCGGGTAATTGTGGAACGACCTTCTGAATGAAAAACTCACCGAATTTCTGTTCTGGATAGTAATGCTGGTAAAAATCACGTAACCCCTTATAGCTTGTTCCCTGAACGGTCAGAAACTCATCAACATATTTCTGTAAAACGACATCTTTCTTACCACCTGCGGCCAATTCAGTAAGATAATCTTCCGCATAGCTTTTTTTGGATTTCAAAAACATATTATCGTAAGACGAGTTATACGCTGTCTCTGTTTGATTTTTTGGCGAGTAAAGGGCCGCTTTCTCTAAGTAATTCAACGCCTCTTTCTTATTATTTTTATTAGTCACTTGGAAGGCCAAATAGTTTGCTGTAGCAAGATGCGCGCGCGTTATATTTCGATGCTCGGTCTTATCGGCATTATAAAGCACTGTTAATCTTGAAATAATATCCGTTAGCAATTGGTGGACATATCCCTGGTCTACATTAGCCAGCCGCT
>JAITLV010000215.1 GCA_031277685.1 Sphingobacterium sp.
ACAAACTTAATTCTGTGGAATGCCTGTCAACCGGATAATATCTTCAGGAAGTGGCAGCGCATATAGATTATCATTAGGCGCAATAGTAAAGATTTTTCCATTGACCAGCCTTGTAGGCGTTATATTTCTCCCTTCTTTATTTAGCCTTTTAATATCGATCCATCTTAGCCCTCGCATGATAAGCTCTTTTCTTCTTTCGGCAAGGATAATGGCCAGTGCTTCATTGTTATTTTTAGCCGTTAGTGCCGGATATGTTACCGACTTTTTCCATCTCTTTTTCAGCAAGGTATTTAAATCGGTCATCGCTTCTTGGGCACGCCCCAAACGCGCATGACATTCTGCCCTGATCAAGAGCAATTCGTCGACAGCAATCCCGCTAAATAGCGTATTACTATTTGCGGTATAACTTCCTTTAAATTGAGCATAACCACTATTATTTTTATAAAATGCCGCACTTCTAAGGTCGTCAGCAGTATAAGTTGTGATTAAAGTCGTATCGATTTTAGCTCGGAAAGGGAGATGTAAACTAAAGCTTGTATACATCTCCGTGTAAAAGATAATCTCCTTATTGAATTTTTTAAATGGGACAGTTGAATTCACCGTGCCGTTCAAATCAGCATCGCCGTTATAATCCATTAATGAATTCTTGATCCCAAGAGCCAGGTCAGCATACTTAAAGGCACTATCCGGCTTTGACATTGATAAATAAGCCCTGGCCAATAGCCCATAAGCAGCGGCTTTAGAGGGACGCATCACATGCTGCGGATGATCAGGAAGCAGTGAGGCTGCTATTTTCGTGTCTGCTATAATGACATCATAAGTTTCCTGCACGGTGGCCCTGACAGACTTCACATTGAAATCTGAAGAGCTGCGCAATACTATTCCCAAATCAGTAGCCGATGTAGATGAATTATATACCTTTGCATGCTGCCAAGCTAAGTCGAGGTAGTAAAAGGATCTAAAAAATAATGCCGACCCTTTTACATTTCTCCATGATTGGCTATTGGATGATGAGAGCTTTACATTCTCGAGCCTTTCAAGGCACATGTTTGTATTGTAAACAACCAGGTAAGACTTCGCCCAGTCATTTGTGTACTGATAAGGAATTGGCTTATAACTATAGAGTTCTAACTCTAAGCTTGCTAAAGCATTATAGGTACTTGGCATTAGAAAAAAATCATCCGAAAAGCTTTCCATAAAACCAGGTGTTGTCGTATTCATCGTCACCACATCATCCAATAGCCCTTGAAGTTCTTCAACACTGGATGGCGTGACCAGGCTTTTATTTGATTTTTCCTCCAAATATTTATTACAGGCGGTTAATGCCACTAGGACAAGTAGCCCTATTACTATTGGTAATACTTTCTTTTTCATATATCACGATTTTAAAAATTGGATCTTAATCCGAGTGCGATTGTTTTTGGTTCAGGATAAATAGAACTTTTGTCCGGATCAATACCCGCCTTATTTGCACGCCACAGCATACCAAGATTAGAAGCAATCACATATAATTGGATCTTGCTTAGTGGGCTGTTTTGTCCGTTTTTATTCAAAAGAAACGTATAGCTGAGATTGACATAATTCAGCCTAACGTGGTCTCCCTTAATTACATTTACCTCCGAAGTAGCATAAAAAGCATCACGCATTGAATTGACCGGATAAATAAATGAAGGAACAGAGGTGGATAATTCGTCACCCGGATTTTGCCATCTTTTCACAAAATCACTATGCCCCACGCCCCGTTCTACCAATGCTGAGTACGAGATGCTAGGTTTAAAAAGATAATACCCGAGTTTATAACCAATGTTAAGCGAAGCCGAGAATTGTTTCCATTGGAGCGTATTGACCAGCGATCCAAAATAAACAGGTACAGCAGAACCCTTGTATACGACATTACCATTGATCCCTTGGCTATACGTTTCAGCATTGATTTTGTCATAATCGGTACTTAAATTACCTTGGTAATAACCTTGAGGATTACCTGCCATGTCTAAACCGCCCCAACGGTATGCAGCTACAGCATATAAGGGCTGCCCTACAAATGGGGTGATACTCGTTCCCCTTGAGGTAGTCATAATTTGATAACCGGAACTATAATAGGCGGTGGTACGGCTCATATTACGGCTGAATAACAGTGAAGAAGTCCAGCGAATTTGCCTATCGATATTTATGCTATTTAAGATTACATCAACACCTTTACCACGCATGCTCGCCACATTTTTCACAATCTCACTGTTCCGCCCCCATGTTGTATAGTCATATGGCGTATTTCCGTAGAGATCGGTACCCTTCTTGTAATAATATTCAATAGATCCCGCTAGCACCTGATCTTTAAGTGAAAAATTCAAACGAAGATTCAGTTGCGAAGCCTGTTCCCACTTTAATTCAGGGTTATTTAAAGTTGATATGCGACCAAAGCGAAACCCGGTAATTGCATTGCTTGCAAATAGCGCCACTGGCAAAGCAAAACGGCTTAGATCCACATTACCACTATGTCCATATGTTGCCGTCAATTTCAACTCGGGCAGCCAACCAAAACAATAAAATTGCTCTTTGGAAATATTCCAGCCAAGTCCTGCGGACCATAAGGGTTTCCATCGGTCATTGGTATTGGCTCCAAAAATATTAGAACCATCTTTACGTAAGCTCGCAGACACAAGATAGCGGTCAGCAAAACTATACGAGGCATTTGCATAATTGGAAACAAACCTTTGGACGGCATCCACTAAAGTCGAATTGGATGAAATACTTTGCGTATTTTGGGTAATAAAATTTGGATAATCATTGATATAATCCAGATTCATGCCCGTCAGCGGATCGCTGTTATAACCATATAATATATTGCCAGATCCAGTCTGTTGCGCTTGTCGCATTTCGGCACCGACAATTGCAGAAACTTTGTGCCTGCCCCAGGTCTTCTCAAAATTAACCTGCCCTCTGAACGTATGTGATTGGCTCAGCTGTGTATTCAAACTTTTAATACCACCAAGCGGAATGATATATTTCACGATCCCAGTGGAATGATTCAGCTGTGAAAAAGAATTAATCATATTTCGAGCATAATAACTCTGTAATTCCGCCAAGTTCTCCGCATCTGAAGTTTGGTTTTGGTATTGATATTTTACATCAATGTTTAGGTAATCCAGCGGTCTATAATTCAGTCCTGCATTCGCGTAGATCTCCTGTTGTTTCCTGACTGTTGTATTGTATTTATAATCGTCCTTCGGATAGTATTTCCAGTCGAGCAGTTTGCCATCGCCGACGGTATCCGTATAAGCCTCACGATACAGAAAAGGAATAGAAGCCGCAGTTCCATCCGGATTTTCAAAATCCAAATAAACCGGACGTCTATTCCCTGCGCTCATGCTATTATACCCCGGACTTCCAGACTTTCCTGTGCTTTTAGTAAAATATATACCCGTGGTGATGGTCAGCCTTTTGAGCGGACGAAAACTCTGATCAGTTTTTAAATTGATTTTTCTGAATGCGGCGTAGGTATCGTCCGAACTCTGATCATAGGCAGCAGAAAGAATATAATTATGTTTTTCACTTCCGCCATTGATATTCACCGCCTGCTGTTGAGTGATACCAGCTTTAAAAAAATATTTTGAATAGCTATCCCGTATATCGGTCGATTTTAGTCTATCAATCTGCTCCGACATCTCCCCTGCAGTAATTTGGCCATTTCTATTTCTCAAAAAGAGATCCACTGCCGGAGTCAATGCACTATAGGGTTTCGTATTGATCTGATTGTCAAAATAACCTTTATCGAATAAGAACTTCTCAACAGCTATATAGTCGCTCGAAGGCATTTGTGGGTAATAATACAGATTAGGTTTTTGGCTGATCAATATATTGGAGTTAAAGCCAACTTTTAGCGGCTGATTGAATTTCCCGCGTTTTGTAGTAATTACGATCACCCCATTGCCAGCTCTAGCGCCCCAGATACTGGCCGCTGCCGCATCTTTGAGAATCGATACATTTTCAACATCATTTGGATTGATGTTATCGATATCCCCCTCATAAATGAAATTGTCCAATACGATCAGGGGATCCAGAGGGCCATTAATGGTACTGAGCCCCCGTATATTGATGTTGGTGCTATTCTGTGGATTCCCATTGGACTTTCCGGTTGTAAACGCGAGCCCACTGCTCATGTTTTTCAGCCGATCGAGAATATTTGTACCAGACTGTTCATTCAGCTCTTTCTTTCCCAAGCTGACAACAGAACCATTTATTTCATTTGGTTTTACAGTTTGATAGCCAGTATTGATGACATTTACCTCATCCAGGTAGTTTGTTCGGGAATGGAGCCGGATATCGAGTGCTGTGCTCAAATCAGAGACAGGAACAGCTTTAGTCTCATAACCGACACTGCTGACGAGCAAGGTATCGGGCAGGTTGGTTACGACAATCTTGAACTTCCCACCTGCCCCGGTTGAAACAACAGCATCATTTCCCTTCGACTTAATAGTCACTGCCGGGTTATCACTGCCAGCACCAAGGCTTACCCTTCCGAATAGCGTGAATGGTTGACTTTTTAATCGGTTGTTTCCATTGCCATTTGAGTTGGATTCTAGCGTTTGTTTATTTTTCGGTTTGAAATCATCTTTGATTTTCATTGGTACTTTCACCCCTGCAATAACCTTTCGGATATTCTCTCTGTTAACTTCAGCAGAAGTCGTAATGGCAACGACCACGCCATGCCGATCAATCCATACAAAATGAGGCAACAGCATACGCGGAAAGACCTGCTTAAATATTGTGTCATTGACTACTGATGGGAAATGGAGACGAGAATCCTGCTTTGAAAAAAATGTCATTACCTTTTCTTTGGTGTCACCAGTTCCCTTAATGCTATTGATCAGTAAAACCTGTAGATCGTCTTTAAACTCAGCGTGCAGTGAATCCAGCTTAGGAAAACTTTTGATGCAGCTACCGCACCAAGTAGCCCAAAAGTCTAATATAATGAGCTTTTCCTTATAATCATTTAAACTCATGATATCCTTTTGTTGGGGATGATTTACCACTGACAAGGGTAAATTCCAAAGTATTTCTGGGACTGTATCACCGATCTGCAACGGAGTTGGCCCTCCCGCCCCGCTGTCCTTGCGGGGCGTCTGAGCCGATAAACTAAACATAGAAACTAAGAGGAACAAGATTACTAAGATGGTAATTTGTATAACTGGAATATTGACTACCTTATCCAATAAGGCAGAAAATGATTTTGATCTTTTAATCATCTGCTTATGGATTAGGTATTATTCAGTAGTCCGGTTAAAGAAATTGTGTATCCTTTGCTTGGCCTCCAGATCGGCCATTATGGTTTCTGTAGACTCCGCAAATGTGAATGGTACATTATCGATCTTGATCTCGCGAAAGTGCACCAAGAAATATGCGATCAGCACACGGTACAACTGCATTAAGAATTCGTGCATCTGCTTAACATCAGTAGCATCTTCCTTTACTACACACTTTCTATAACTTTCAAAGAGTATCCATAGGCTTTCCTGACAGTTGTTAAGGGTATGTTGGGACCAGAACTCCCAAATGGTATCTAATGGATCGTATCCATTGTCATATATTTCATAACATGCTAGCTCAATGGGCAGCATATTGTCTAATTTTTGGTTCATAATTTAGTTTCATAAAGTATGACAAGCCTGAGGTGCTACCGAAAATAAGGCCATAGCATTCCTCTTCGCGATTTTCTCACGTTAAAATGGCCGGTCATTCCACAGGTCAAATGCGACCTCAGAATGGACAAATAGATAAACCCGAAGAGCGCCGCTATAATTGGTTGCAAAGGATTTATTGGGGAATATTATGGCGCTCCCTGCCGGAAAGAAATAAAAACCGACCCACAACACTATTGTATTGCAATAAAAACTACAGGTAAAAAGTTTGGACTCAACGAAAATTTGCTTAATTTTAAGGTGGAAAAAGTTAAAACAAGCTAATCCACTGGCCAATATTACCTTAATATGCAATCCTTGGTATTTATAGGTCGGTGACAGGCATCAAAAGAGGAAAATTAACTGAACTGGGTTCAGTTGTCTTTTCATTTTAAGGAAAGTCAAGACCTCCCCTTTTTATTGCTCTTTACAGCCTGTTTTTGATTGAGCCCAACCTATTCGGGTGCGCGGAATATGTTCTTTAAAAGTGATTTACGGGAATACCGTGTCATGCGATCTTTGATCGAATGCGGGTAATGGGTGGTGTGTGTTCGTTCCGTTCTCATAATTGTTTTGGTTTATGTGAACGAGCTCTATAATAACGAAGGGTGAAACCTTACGTTCAATCATTCTTCTCACTAAGGCAAAGCCCTAGGTCAGACCTAAGAAACTCTTAGGCGGCACCTGAAAATGATTGCACAGTAAGGCCCACCCCTACGCTATTATTATTTACAAATATAATAATATCTGTAGGAAATGAGCATAACCTTACCGTCCCATCCCAGGTGCCAATTGAGAAGTCAGAGACTCGTTATTTAATCAGACAATGTCCAATTACTGCTCAAACTGTATGATATAGCAATACTAAATCATACACAAATATATGAAAGTTGACTTTAAAAATCAACAATAAAAATAAAATAATTTATGTCTTTATATAAAATCAATCGTATATCCGAAGTTCTAGAAGAAAAAGGAATGAAAAACAATGACCTTGTCGAACATTTAAAGGTAAAAAAGGAAACTGTCTCTAGATGGGTAAATAATAAACAGCAACCCACTCTAAATACTCTAAATGATATTGCCAGATTTCTAAAAGTGGATATTAGGGATTTGCTTTATAAAAGTGAATGGATGAAAAATAGTATATAAAATTAAACAGTTTTGCCAACGACAGAAGGTCTACGATCTTGTGTTATAATAGCAATTTATTCCAGGATTGTACCAATGGCATGAGTCTGTTGATTACGATAGGAAAATTAACGGATTAACTCATTTGGAATGTTGACAAGGGACACCAATTGAGTTATAGCAAAAATCCATAATTACGATCCAAGTAAACACAGGATCCCCCTCTTTCTGCCTCAAGAACCAGAACGAAAATGGGTCGAAGATATATCCGAAAAGGAAATGAAACCGATTTTTCAATTTGAGATATCAAGCGATAATCTAGACTACTTCCCTGTTTATACTTTAGGGGATATTCCGACAAAGTCGACGCTAAACCTTGTTATGAGCAATTTAACTAGGAAGTTCTTCCACCATTGAGAAGTGATATAGCGCAACAGTCACTCTTTTAATAATCGAAGGAAATATTGTATAATATAAAACGAAATTATCTACAAGGTATAATTATCGAGCTAAATAAAAAAAATAGAAACTGCACAATAAGATCATTATATTTGAGATAGCTATTTTGATCAAATTTTATGAATAATAAAAATCGTGACAGTCAAAAAAATATTGACAGTAATAAACCTAATGTTAAACTTCCTTACCGCTCCCTTTCACCTATAAATTCTGCGGATCCTGACGGGAATTATTGTGCAGCGCTATCGTGGGCATTAAAGAATCGTAAGAAAAATGATATAAAAAATATTGCACTTACTGGACCATTCGGATCCGGCAAAAGTAGTATCCTCAAGACATTTGAAGATAATAACGAAGATCCAAATCTTATTTTCTTAAATATATCTTTAGCTACATTCAAAGACGAGAAATACCA
Source organism: Sphingobacterium sp. (assembly GCA_031277685.1). Taxonomy (GTDB): domain Bacteria; phylum Bacteroidota; class Bacteroidia; order Sphingobacteriales; family Sphingobacteriaceae; genus Sphingobacterium. Next base: position 7,681 of record JAITLV010000215.1, read on the forward strand.
AAATTCTAATAATTCAAAAGAATTAGATGTCCAATCTGAATTGAGAGAAAAAAACTCTCAAGATTCTAATCTGCTCCGTTTAATTGAACTCAGTATTCTTCAGCAAATCTTCTACCATGAAGAAGATGATACTATCCCTGATACGCGGTTTAAAAAAACGAGAAATTTCTCAGATAAGAAAATAACAGCAATTTCTGTATCGATTTTAATATTTTCTTTTGCACTGATAAATCAGCTCTTTCCAAATTTATTTCAAGAAAAACTTCGTGCCTCTTTTCCTATTTGGCTGGAATATTCCATCCATTATTTGACACTCGCAATTGTTATAGTATTTAGTTTCTATTTTTTATGGTGCTCGATAAGACCCCTTCGAAGTATAAGACTCAAAAAGTTCAACTTTCAGGATGTCGAATTTGGAGTGGATGATAATGTTAGTAAGTCCATCCTCAATGATCATCTTGATGAAATTCTATACTTTTTTGAAGTCACAGATTATTCAGTTGTCGTGATCGAAGATTTAGACCGTTTCGAACAAACTGAAATATTTACAAAGCTTCGAGAACTCAATCACTTAATTAATTATTCAAAAAAAATAAAACAAAACGTCACATTTATTTATGCTGTGCGCGATGACATGTTCCAAGATAAAGACCGCACAAAATTCTTCGATTTTATAATTCCTGTTATCCCTATTATAAACTCATCCAACTCAAATGAAATTTTAAGAAAGATAAAAGATGAGAACAATTATAATATTAAGGAAGACCTTCTAGACGATATATCACTTTTCGTGGATGATATGCGTTTACTCTACAATATTATGAACGAATTTCACCTTTATCAGATGCAACTGAATATGTTGAACCAAAATAGTATGCTCGCTATGATCGTTTACAAAAATATATATCCAGATGATTTTGTCGCACTTAGCAACGGTGAGGGTCAACTATTTGAAATAATGGAAAGCAAACCTTTGATTGTAAAAGAAAAAGTAGAGAAAATAGACCTTTTAATCCAAGAAATAAAAGAGCAAATAAAAGAAATAGAATCAGTTACAATAAAAAAAGAAAACGAATTACGCAAACTATATATATTTGAATACCTCAATAAATATCCTCAAGCTAAGAGATTCCGAATCAATAACGCAGATCTAACCTTTTCCCAGGTAATTCAACCTCAATTCTTTGAATCGTTTAGAAATGGTGAGGTTGAATACTACTATCAAACCACTTATCAAGAAGCTTTAACGAGCTTACAAGCCTCATTTGAAGAGATTGAAAAACTAGTGGATCCGGAATTAGATTACAAACACCGACTCAATTTAATCTCCGACTCAAATGGTAAAAAAGCAGAAGAACTTAAATTGGAAATTGTAAAACTTGAAGAACAAAAAATGCAAGTAAGAAATACTCCCATGAAACTGTTACTGCAGGATTATTCGGTAAAAACTGATTCAATAAAACAACAGCAGTTAATCAATATACTTTTAAGAGCTGGATATATTGATGAAAGCTACTTGGATTATGTGACAATTTTTTACGAAGGAAGCATATCAAGAATTGATAAAGAATTTCTAATAAATATAAAAGCCCATATCAAAACTAATTTTGAGGTGAAATTAATTAAGATGGCTAAATTGGTAGATAAAATACCCTATATAGAATATGACCAGGAATTTGTTCTGAATTACTCATTCCTGGACTTTTTGTTCTCTAAATCTTCCTACAAATCTCATCGGAAAAGAATCCTTCGTACATTGAGTAACGAATCCGACCCCAGTTGGGAATTTATTAATGGCTACATAGATATTTCAAATTACCAAGAAAAGTTTCTAAAAGAAATCTGCTCATCCTGGCCAAAAATTTGGGATTACATAACGACAAAAACAACATTAACGGAAGAACGTATAAATTATTTCTTAAAGCTAATCCTTAGCAATCTCGATATTGCATCAATACAGGAAATTGCTGCGAGTACAAAATTAAAGTCTTACATTGAGAATTACCCAAAATTCCTAAATCTTCTAGAAGATTTTAAAAAATCAGATGAAATTATCTATAAGCTTAAGATCAAATTCAATAAAATTGACTTTGCAGAATCTCCTAAATATTTGATAGATGAGGTGCTAAACGGGAATCATTATGTTATAACAAAATCAATGCTCAAAGATATCTTAGAATACAACAATGTATATTTAGAAGAGGAATTTACGACTAAAAATTACTCCTATTTAAAAGCAAATGCACCTAAAGAGGTAATAGAATATATTGATAAAAATATTGAAAATTATTTTGAGAAAGTCTGGTACCTACTTCCAAAAAATGTAAATGAAGAAGAAGAGTTTCTGATAGCTTTTTTAAATAATGAACAAATTCACAAAGATCACGCTGATATAATTATAAAGAATACAGAAACGAAAATCTCAGAATTAAATAAAGTAAGAAAGGAACTTTTTAGTTTACTATTAAACAGCAATAAAGTATTACCAACTTGGGATAATGTCACAGAATTCTTTTTGGACTCTGAAAACGAAATTGATGAAGTTTTATTTAAATATCTATCTATGGATATAAACCATAAATTACTGTCAGAAATATACCTAAACAGTTCTGAGCCAAAATACGATAGGGAGGTTCTAGAGGAATTAGCTTACAGTATCTCCCAAAACAACAGTTTTAGCGATGAAACATATTCAGACCTAATTAAGGCTATACCTTATACATATGATAATGCCGACTTTTTATGGGGGCTCTCAGAAGAAAAAGTCGCTCTTTTAATCAAAATGAATAGATTGAGTTATAATATTGAGAACTATGCGATTTTACAGGAAATGGCTAATGACCAACATATTCATTTAGCTGAAAGAAAGCCTGAAATTATGATACCTGAAATAATTCAATTTGATATTGAAACAAGAGAGGCTACTCTGATATTAAGATCATCAAAATTCAGCTCACAAAATAAAAGTGCTGTGATTGATTCAATGTCTGAAGAGGTAATATTCACAGATATTTCACTACTAAAAGCAATACTAAGTTGTTCACTTGCAGAAAATGATTTTAAAGTTTCTGAGTCAATTATAGAACGGCTCTTAAAATCAAAACTAGATATCGCTCCAAGTATCAGACTATACAATCAAAATTCCAAAAATTTAGATAAACAACAAGTTATAAAAATAATTGAAACCTGGCCAGAACCTTATAGTGAGCTGCTCATAAACGGAAAGCGTCCTCTTATTCCAGATACATTAGATAATAGAACTCTACTAAGAAGCCTTGTATCAATAGGATTAATTTCTAAAATGAAAGAAGAAAGCAAAGGTTTGAGAGTAAGTACCTTTCTTAAGTAAATTTTAGAACCGAAAAAGGAAAAGTCCGAAGCAAATAATAATTGATCTTACAAATGTCTAGCGTATGTGTTTCACACTATTGTAGCACATAAAGAATTTTCTTTGTACAAATAAATAACTTAAATTAGTAGAATGGTAAAATGCCTGCTTATGGCTATTCTTTTCGTTAGTTGAATACCAAATCAATAATTGCCAATGTCAAAAATCGTAAAATTAGAAATACAGAATTTTCGTTGTATTGAAAATCTCTCATTGGATTTTCCTAATGATCAAAATCTAATATGCCTTATTGGTCGTGGGGACAGTGGTAAAACAACAATCTTGGAAGCTATCTCAGCAGTTCTATCATCAACATGGAATCTAACATTTCACGATACCGATTTTCACAATGTGAACTATTATAATCCAATTCAAATCACAGCTCACATTGCTGGTATTCCCGTAAAATTGCTTTCCGAACACAAGTTTGGGCTAAACATAAGAGCGTTCAACAAACAAAATTCAGAAATAAGCGATGACATCTTAGTCCTCGAGAATCCTGAACACTGGGAACCGTTGTTATCAATAAGATTATCAGTTGATAAACATTTGGAGCCAAACTGGCATATCATCAATGAACGCGTGCAAGACGACAAACCTATCTCTGCCGCAGAAAGAGCGCTACTTAACTGTTACATGGTGTCTGATAACATTGATAGACATTTTTCATGGAACAAAGGCAACCCGCTTTATTCTCTTTTAAAAAATGCAGAACTACAGTCAGAAGATGATAATGAAAACAGTATTGTTTTAGAATCACTCAGATCAGCCAAAATTAAAATCGATGAGCATGGATTTGAAAAACTTATCGAAGTGACCAATTTGGTAAAATTACAAGCAGCAGGTCTAGGCTTAAACATTGAAAAAACCCGTACAACTCTCGACTTTAAAGAGCTATCTATACGAGACAACCGGATTAGTTTGCATGATGACAAAATACCTTTTCGATTGAAAGGTAAGGGGTCAAAAAGGTTAGCATCTCTGGCAATACAATCCATTCTAGTTAAACACGGTGGAATAATGCTTGTTGATGAAATTGAACAGGGTTTAGAACCAGATCGTGCGAAACAACTCATTAGGGAGTTGAGCGACAATGGAAAAGGACAAGTCTTTATCACAACCCATTCTAGAGAAGTAATAACCGAACTAACTGTTGGATCCCTTGTATTGATACTAAAGGACAATACAAACTCTAGGATTGAGGGAAGAAAACTCCCTCATATAGCGTCTTTACAGGCTGTTGTAAGAGCTTGCCCAGATGCATTTTTTGCAAAGAAAATAATTGTTTGTGAAGGAGCTACAGAGATAGGAATCATGAGGGCTTTGGATAAGTATAGAAAACAGATCGGCAAAGAACAAATGTCTTTCAAAGACTGTGCTTACATTGATGGTGGGGGAAGAAATTTAACAGAGCGCGTCCAAGGGATAAAAAATGTAAATCTGGAACCAGTAATATTTTGTGATTCGGATGATGCAGCTGTTAATCAGGAAAAGGGAGCTTTAAGGGCCGCAGGAATAAATTTGTTTGACTGTGACGAAGGGAAATGGCTCGAAGCACAGATATTTCAAGATTTACCTTGGGCTGCAGTAAAAGAATTGGTCGCGTATGCGCTAGATGTTCATACGAACAGAGACAAGACTGCCCTCTATGCATCAATTAGAGCACAATATCCAAGAGGTTTTGAGTTTTCTGAAAATTGGTTAGATGAAGACACGGAGGTATTAAGAACGGCATTATCAAAATCTTCTGCCAAAAGCGGTAATGGTTGGTTCAAACGTGTAGATCATGGGGAGTTTTTAGGATCGACTATATTTAAGTACTTTGAGCAAATGGATGAACAGGCAAAATTGAGGCAAAATTTAGAAGGTATAATAAACTGGATAGATAACTAATGGATTACCAGTCATTTGTTTCACAAAATAAAGCTTTACTTATTTCTCCTGCTGGATACGGAAAAACTCACACAATAGTTGAGAGTTTAAAGCATACTGAAGGCACGCAGCTAATTCTTACACATACACATGCAGGTGTTGGCTCAATAAAAGAAAAAATTAAAGCGGAGAACATACCAGCTCGGCAATTTCACGTAGAAACAATAAGCAGCTTTTGTCAAAAATATGTTCAAAGCTTTTATATAGGCAAGGATATCCCAGACCAAGAAGATAAACTCTATCATACTTTTGTTCTTGAAAAAGCTTGTACATTATTTAAATCGCATCTATTACAAAGCATAATTAAAAGTACCTACAAAGGGCTTTTTGTAGATGAATATCAAGATTGCACAAAAAAACAACATGATATTATGATGGTGTTATCAGATCTAATTCCTACGAGGATTCTCGGCGATCCGCTGCAAAGTATATTCGATTTTAATGGTGATCTGGTTGATTTTAACACTGATCTATCTGATTTTGTTGCATACCCAGAATTAGATGTTCCTAATAGATGGTATAGGCATGGATACAATATTCTAGGAGATGTTATTAAGGGTTATCGCAAGAACCTAATTAATAGAGAACCAATCATTCTTAATGAAGACGTACCTAATGGCGTTCATGTCATTCAAATACAGGACGGAGATTTATTCTCTCCTAAGAGCAATTACAGTACAAATCTTCGAGCGATCATTACAAATCGTCGGAATAATCCAATATTGGAAAGTCTTCTAATCCTTGTTCCAGAATATACAGGGGTATCACAAGCAGGTACAAGAAACTATGGCACAATTTCAGACCGTGTAAATTTAAAAAATAGGATAGACTTCGGTAACCAATTAACACTTTTAGAAGCAATAGATGATAGTTCATTCTATAGTATTTCTCGTACTGCTGACGTTTTAATCTCTGGTATTAATAGAGCTATAAAGAAGATCAATAGAATTAAGCGTGATATTTTGATCCCTATTTTTAAAAAAACTGAAATAGATCGATGGTTTTTGGATAACGCTTTTAAGACGAAGAGATTGGATGCAGATAGAGAGAAATCTGTAAAGGTGCAACTGAGATTTAGCACTTTTTTAGAAGCTCCAAACGCATGTAATCTATTAGCGCTAGTAACTGAAGCCAAATTCCAATTTGGATTGAGACAAAAAAGAGAGGCGATTTATAGAAGCTTTTTGACTTCACTTAAACAATCGACGTACGATAATATTTCTGTTTATGAAGCGATGAAAAATAACAGAAACCAAATAAGGATCGTCGGCAGGAAGGTTCAGGGGAAATGTATTGGGACAACACTACTTACAAAAGGTCTTGAGTTTGATACCGTCGTGCTTCTTGATGCTCATAAATTTGACAGCCCTCAACACTTATATGTTGCTTTATCGCGCTGCTGTAAGAAGCTTATCATCTTCACGAACAATCTTCAGCTTAGCCCTTACTAATGTGCTTTACTTTAGCTATTTAAGATGGAAAAGGGTGTAATATCTATATTAGCTCACGCATGAACTTCTTTTAAACCAACAATTTGAGCTATCGTATTTGGTATCTCGAATACACTACTTATTCTTAACTCTACCATATTTCCTAAGTATATAGGATTCTTTAAGATATCTAAAACATCTCCCTCGAAAATATAATGAGGTTTAGATAGTTCCAGAACATGTTTCCGAAATTTCTCATATTGAGAAGTTGTTTTGAACTTTATTGAGTAATAATCTCTTTCTAACTTATAATAATTTATGTTCCACTGTTTTTGAAATTCTGAAAGAATGATATGTATTTCTTCTTCCTTCTCTAAATAGAATTTATCCAAAAGGCCATCACCGTCGTCATTAAATTTATAGTGCTGCGCATGATCCCAGTGAATAAAAATGTGCTCTTCAAAATTAAGCTTAAACGTCCCTGCCAATCCGCTGAAACCATTTAAAAAAAACTCTAAATTTTTATTTATTCCATACCTTAAAGCAGATACAATATACAAAATTGGAGCGTCCAGTAGTCTATGTTCCGCTCTCTTAATTTCTTCGTCAATATCATTTAAAATTTCTTGACAATGATAATCAGAACAAGAAGAGAAGTATTTTAATACTTTACCTGATAAATCTAATAATGACCAACCATATTCATTTAGATCGTATTTGTTTAACAATTCATTCATCCTGCTATAAAGTAATTTATGCTCAGAGTTATTTTTCAGGTCCAGAGGCACATACCAATTATTTGCGCGATAAATATTACTCTCATATTCGAACTTTCCCTTACACAATGCAAAAATCTGCTCTTGAACATATAAATTAAATAAAAGATCGTCAACAGAATATGTTATTTTCATATGCCAATTGTGATTATAAGATCTTAACTGTTGATCAGTTATTTTATGCAGCACATATTTTCCAAATAGAATATCGTGGCTTGCCCTTTTTAAAATTTGGTTTAGTAAGGATCTGCCAACGGTCATAGGGGCCATATCCTCCTTAAGGTAAAATTCTACTTCATCAATTTCATGTTTTATTTTTTTGTAAAGAAACTTTAATTGTGCCTCGACTGTTTCTATATTATACCTCTCCTCAGGCCTTTGACGTATCATATTTTCAACAAGAGTATCTATTTCAAAATAAAGAGGATAAAAATCGGCTATTAATCTAAAGCGTGAGCCAGCAGGATTTTGCTTTGTAAAACACTCATTTATAACTAAACCTAAAGCATAAATGTCAGCTGCTTTATCAATATTTTTCGCATTGTTTTTCAACTTTTGCTCAGGAGCCATATAATTACGGTTCGCTAGCCAGTCACCTTTTTTTGTATGATGGTAGTCTTTAAAATGAGCTATACCAAAATCTGCTAACACTAGTTCGTTTCCTTCAATAAGGATATTTTCTGGTTTAATATCCCTATGAAGCACTCCCTTTTTATGAATAAATTTTACTGCGTTGCAAAGTTTTAAAATATACTTTATTAAGGTATCAACATCGGTTTCTGAATTAATTACATCCCTTAGTGTTTTTGAATAATGGGGCATTATATAACATGATTTATCATTATAAATACCCTCAGAGATTACTTTCACAATATTTTTATGAACCGTATTCTTACAGAATAATATTTCACTTTTAAAGCGTGCTACTTTGTCAGAACTTTCTGAATTGATATACTTAACAGCAAAATTAGTTCCATTGGATTCTGCTGTCCAAACGGTACCAGAACCACCACTACCCTTTTGTTCTTTGAGTTTATATTTGATCTCGTCAAATTCAATGACATCGTTTTTTTTAAACATGCTTTAAACTATTATAACACTCAATTATGTATTATCTCGATTTTCAATTATATGTCTCTATTTTTGGTTGATATACCAAATCTCATAATTTAAGTGACACAAAACTCTTATTTATTTATCAGTTCTAAATTCTGTTTCAAATTATCATACTCCCCTAAAAATGTGAAAAAAGTCTCCTCCAATTTGTTCGCTTCAACCGACAATTTCATTAGTTTGTTCAGCGCCGAATTGCATTCTTCCACAAAACTTTCTGTATACTCAGAATCCAATTGTGGATTGTGTAAAAACTTCGAGTTTAGAGATTTTTTAAAAATTGTCTGTTGAAAAGTGGCGGTTTCCTTTTCTCCCTCTTTTAAAGATTGATACTGTTCTCTTATAATTTTCTTTATATCTATATAAATAGCAGATTTACGTTGTAAAATACTATTTATAAGCAGGTGGTTCCCCTGCAAAATTTGAGAAAATTCGTGGTGATAGTTTTCTACATCGCTATTTACTTTGTCAACTAATAGATCTAATCTTATCAATGACTTGTAAGACAAATTGAAATGTTCTGTACTATCAAATCCAGCGACCAAATGCGATGTAAAATGATTCTCATAATCAAGTTTTAAAAGCAATTTTAAGGACTGCGGTCTATAGCTTAGTACTGCAGGATTAAAATTAAAATTCACGTCTTTTATCCTTTCGTATTCTCTTTCAATAGCGGGATGAATTTTATCCAGTTCAACAATTAAAGATTGAATATTGCTTTGATATATTCTCCTTACTGAACGAGATTGGCTATTCGCCTTTTCCTCTTCTGCTTGTGCTTGCTTTTTTAGCTGATGTTTCAAGACAAAAAAAGCACCTAAAACGCCAAAGACCGAACCTATAATAGGAACCACAAAATCTTTAGCTAAATCATAGTAGGAATGTTCTGACATGTTATTTTACACTTTTTATTAAGTCTGCTGTGGATTGTAATAATTCCTTAGCTTTTTCCATCGCTTTCTCTGGAACTTTGACTTCTTCTTTCTCCAAAGATGGTTCTCGATAAATACCAGATACTGCCTGAATTAAAAGACTGTCTTTCACACTCATTTTATCGGGCGTTTCATCAGATAACATATTCGTATATGAAGTTAAAGTCATCGCTACGGCTGATTTAAACGCATACTGCTCTTGATAATTTCTTTCTTTTTTGTATTGGTTCACACAAAATGCTACTAAGAACCAACCTGGAGATGTCTTTACTGCGTTAATGATTAAATTAATCCATTCCACCTGTAATTTTGAAGGGAAAACTACAAATACCACATATACCCAACCAATTGTAGCAAGAACAGAAAACACCGTTCCAATTATCCAATTCCTTGCATTATTTGATAACTGTTTATTCCTGTCATCAAATTTATAGCCCAGACTACCATCGGCGGCCATACCAATTAATTTAATAATAGTATCTTCTTGAGATTTAATATTATTATGGCTTTTTACAATTTCCTCATTTAGTTTTTTATTTTCCGTTTCCAGTTTTACAATTTTAGTATTTAGATTATCGAACTCATCAAGTTTAATTTGATATTCTTCTTTATATTTCTCTGCAGATTTTTTAATTTCCTTGAGTTCGTTATTTGACACTTTTTGCACTTCCTCAATGACTTGCATAGATTCGTTCGACTTTCCAAGTAAAAAATCTATTTCATTCGCTTTCTGCTGAAAATCTAGATGTAACTCTTCAATTTTATCCTTTTCGTTGTTAAAATCTTGTAAATACTTTTTTAATTCTTCATATTCTCCACTATTCTCCTCTTTAAGATTTTTAAATTCATGAATACGTTCTTCCAGTGTTTTAGATAATAATTGCACTCTGGTTTCTGCCCCGACTAAATCAATTCCTTTTAGATTATGAACTTTAATAGATGACTTATCCCAAAAACCGTGGAATATTTCATAATATATTATTTTATTCAACACATCAGCTGCCATATCTTTGTAGGAAAATGTTTGTAAATAAGATAAGAATGTAGGGATCTCATTATAGATATCAATTGTTCCATATTCACTCCCCGTATTTATTACATTTGGTAGGAACAACCCTAAACCTTGCTCCAATTCTACTTTTAATTGTGTAAAAGCTCTTACATAAAGCGTACTAAATTCGCTAGCTTTATAATTTCTGAAAAAGATATCTTCTATATTGTCTGTATTGTTATTATCAGCGATCAATTTATCAAAATCGAAAGATAGAATATCTTCTATATTCTTTAATATATGCTCTTTTTGGTTAATATTCATTTTGTATTACTGTTAATATCAAATCTTGAAATTTATAAAGATTAAGAGGAAAAAACTATCGGGATCCTCAGGAATGTGCATCAAAGAGATCTACATAGCTGGCTCCTATATCACTAAAGACAGTGGTGCCGATGACAGCATTGGTAGCTATTGGAAGGTTGGAATTGCTATCGGTATGCTGAATTAATAGGCTTACAGCTATTAACTTTCAAGATTATTACACATTGTTAGGCTAGGACATGTGTTTGAAAGTAGGACTTGGTTAGGGGAAACTATATCATTATTCTATTTAAGCATTGAGTAGATTTCTCCATAAAATAAATATGCTCTTTGCCTTTCGTAGTATGACTATTTTAGGCAAAGAACATAATATACCATTTAGAATTTAATCGATACTACTCTACTTCTAATTCGTCGTTAATGACATCCAATGTCGAATCCAGATTTACTTCAATATCGTCGCCAAGAAGGGCAATAGACTCTTGTTTGGGGAGTTCTTGAACCGTCTTTAATTGACGTTCTATAGCTCTTGAACGCACACTAGCCCTATCAATAGTGTTGGTTGCTTCTATCAATTTCTTTTTAGTTTTCTCCAAAATTGTACCGAATGTTCCAAACTCTGTTTTCACTGCACCAAGTATACTCCACACTTCACTCGATCGCTTTTGTATGGCAAGCGTGCGGAATCCCATTTGTAAGCTTTGGAGAAAAGCAACAAGGTTTGTCGGTCCAACTACTGTGACTTTAAAGTCTTTTCTTAGACTTTCAAAAAGACCTGTTCTTCTTATTACTTCAGCATACAGACCTTCCGTCGGCACAAACATAATTGCAAAGTCTGTAGTTACCGGAGGATTAATATATTTGTCTCTGATATCTTTTGCGCATTTTTTAACTGAATTCTCAAATTGTCTGGAAGCCAGCTCAACATCTGATCCACAATCGTATGCATCAATTAGTCGCTGGTAATCCTCATTAGGAAATTTTGAATCAATCGGTAATAATAGAGGTCTATTGTCTTCGTGTTGACCCGGAAGATGGATGACGTATTCAACACGTTCTTGCGTACCTTCTTTAACTATTGCATTCCGCTCATATTGTTCAGGTGAGAATATTTGTTCTAATATAGCTCCTAATTGAATTTCCCCAAGGCCACCGCGCGTTTTAACATTTGTCAGTACCTTCTTTAAATCCCCTACTCCTGTTGCAAGGGTCTGCATTTCTCCCAAGCCTTTATGTACCTGATCCAGGCGATCGCTTATCATTTTAAATGACTCATTAAACCGCTTCTCGACAGTCTCATGAAGCTTTTCATCAACAGTTTTACGCATTTCTTCAAGCTTTTTACTGTTGTCTTCAGATAATGAGGTCAATTTAGTTTCAACAGTCTCCCGTATTTCTTTTAATTTTCCCTCAGTATCTTTTTTGACTTGGTCTTGTCGAATAATTAAGTCATCAAATTTCTGTTTTTGTAAATCATTGAACTCTTTAACATTCTGACTGAACTTATCTTCAAATGATTTTAAAGAATTGGACTGTTCGATTCTACTCTCTTTGGATGACCTCTCTAAATGCTCATTAAGTACCTTAGTCTTTTCGTCAAAAGTTTTTACCAGGTTGGACATTTGGTTTGAAAAAACTTCCAACTGGCTTTTCTGCACGTCTGATAAGTCCTTAACTGTGTTAGAAAGTGTTTCACCCAGAATTTTTATAGAATTAGATTGCTCCATTCGGCTTTCCTTTGACGACTTTTCCAATTGTTCTTGTAATGATTTAGTTTTTTCGTCAGAAGATTTTACTAATTCTGATAATTGAGTGGAAAATGTTTCAAACTGGCTTTTCTGCACGTCTGATAAGTCCTTAACTGTGTTAGAAAGCGTATCACTCAGCATTTTAAAGGAATTACTAAGCTCCTCCCTATTCGTTTTAAATGAAGCTTGATTTTCATCCCTTGTTCGAGATGCTTCTTCCCTTATGGCTGGCTCAAATTTAGAAAGCATGATATCTGCTTTGTACAATTGCTCAATAATCGGTTGATTGTTTTGAGCGTGTTTTTTGAATAGCAAGAGTAAAAGTACAATAACGATAAGGACTGTCTGTACGCCTAATAAAATTTCAATGATCATAGTTTTAATAATTAGAAATCAATAATATATGTGCATTGCTTACGATGCAAGCAGAATAGATAACAAAAGGAGCTATTAATCTTTTTATAATAAAGCTTTGTTCCAAAATTATCAGTTTGGGAGATCAATAGTTATGGTTTCCCGTAATCTGAGCTTATTTTCATTCTATATTTTTACCATAGTTAAGTATGGGGATAAAAATTTAGGCAACAGGTTTGTTTATGTATGAATATTTTTTAAATTAGAATTAGCTGAAAGCCTATAGTATTAACCTAGCGAACCATTTATAGTCATTATGAAATATTTGGAATATATACCTAATTTATGGTTTAGATTTCGTGCTGTAGCACGAATATTCTTCCGAAAACTAACATACAGCTTTTCTGGAAGGGATCTAACAGTAAAGAAGTTTACCTACGCCGCCGCTAATAACAAAGGATTATTGATAATCAAATATCAATGTGATGGTCTTCTCTACACAAAAATTCTAAGCAAAAAATACTTCAATCTAAGCAATACAATCATTCTAAATCTTGAAAAAATTGGGAATAATATCCCATTGGAAGTCTCATTCATTGGACGGCGGAACAAGGTGGTCGAGAAGATTACGATTGATGATATCCTCAAAACAGACTTCGAAAGATTCAAAACCGAAATAAACTTAAATAAACTGGAGATGACGGATTTGAGACTTGCGCAGTGCAAGAATACATTGCGCTATCGATTAAACAACACAGCCATTACCATTAAATCACCTAAACTGAAATTTAGATAATCCTTATTATATGGAAAGCCAATTTTACAACACCAATAAACCCGGAAAAGTTATCAAATTTTTATGGGCCTCCGCTGGCGGAGACGAATATATTTTGGAACGATCTACCTATAGTGATCAGGTTAAATATGCTTGTCTCGGCGGTATTGTATTCGCCACGGGCCTGATGGCTGGGTTATCAGGGGGATATGCATTCTACACCATATTTGAACCCCGGGGTAATGTACTCGAGAATCCTATTCATATCCCAACGGTCTTTATGGCTCTTGTTTTTGGGGTTGTGTGGGGACTAATGATCTTTAATTTAGACCGTTTTATCGTGGCAGCTACAGGGAAAGGTGATGGTACAGAAAAAATAACTTGGGATGAATTGAAAGGTGCTCTCCCTCGAATTATCATGGGGATGATTATCGCTGTTAGTATTTCTAAACCCGTCGAAATCCGGATGTTCAAAACGGAGATCGATACGGAGCTCAGAAAAATTCAGATCCAAAAGCAAACAGAGTATGCGGCCGAAGTGGATAAGACCTATGCTGAACGTGAAAGAAACCTGGAAAAAGATTTTGGTAAAGTAAGCGAAGAGCGAAAGAAATTATTAAAAAGCCTGGAGGAATATGATAAAAAATATCAAGATGAAATGGCTCAGGGACAAGGTGGACGGGGAAAGGGTGAAGGCCCTGTAGCACTGGCATTAAGGCGGGAAAGAGATAAGGCAGATGAAAGGCTGGCAAAATTTGATGAACTGAATCAAGCTGAACTCCAGAATCTCAATGAACGGAAGAACACACTCAGAAAAGAAAAAGAAAAGGAAAGGTTAAACAATAAAAAGGCAGCGGATGGCCTTGATGGTCTGCTTGAAAGAATCAAGATCGCACATGAGGTAGCTGGTTTTTCCATTACCTTATTTATCACGCTCCTATTTATGGCAATTGAGCTAACACCGATATTCTTTAAACTGATGTTAACAAAAACTCCCTATGATTATCTCAAAGAGAATATCGAGGATATGATGATGGCCAACAATGGTATTGAAATAAAATATGACTACTATAAAGATAAAAAAGGCCTGGAACGGCATCTAGTCATAAACCATGAAGCCGACATAAAACTCTACGAAAAAATAAAAGAATCAGATATTCAGAAAGAATTATCCGATTACGCCATCGAAAAGTATAAACAAAATGAGAAAGATATTATAGATCATAATCCTGACCTCTATATCCGAAAAAATACAAGCCTAAAAAGTGGCGAGGAATTTAGGGAAGAGCTTGCCAAGGAGCTTCAAGATCTAACGCAGCAATTGGATGCAAGAACTCAACGCGAATTATTAGCTTTTGCCTATGCAAGGCATAAGCAGAATGAGGAATCTGCGATCATGAATAATCCTGAAGCATACATCGAATCTGCAAAAAAGAAAATAGAGTCAGATGTACCTGAAACGCCATTAGATGCGGCGAATCCGGATGAAAATAAGTCAAATATGGCCTAAATTGTAATCGTGAGATGAAGTATTCATTGTCGAAATTCGAGCACTTCCTGTTTTTCTTCTCCTCAGAGGATGTATACGTCATTGAGCGTTATTTACAACTTAAGGAAGGGAATAAAGAGTATAGGATCAAGTATTACTTTTTGACTATTGGATTGGCTGTCCTAATATTTTTTATATGCGCAGCTATCAGTACCATGTTTTTTATCTACAATATCTTTGATGGTTATTCGAGGCTACTGAGCTTGCCCATTGGGCTATTTATCGGATTGCTGATCGCTAATATTTATTTGTTTTTGCTGTATACCATCACCCCTACGATATTGGACACGGTAGACAAAAGGAAGAGAAATGACATCAAAATTAAGGACATCAAAAATACACAGGAAAGCACATCGATGTTTTCATTTTCGTTCCTATTTCGCCTGGCGTTTATTGCCTTCATCGGTTTGATCATTGCTCAGCCGCTCAATGTGTGGTTATTGGTGGATATGAACCCATTTGGAATCGGTAAAAAAGAAATCGTACAAATAGAGCGCTATAAATCGGAATCGTTGGTGGATAGTTATCTGACCAATGACAACCATTATACCAAGAACGAAATTGTGCTTTTTAAAGATATCAACGAAAAATTGGCCTATATTGAGCATGGACGCCATGATTTAATGGAGATACAATCAACAATAAACACCATCAACCAAAAAGTAAAGGAAGATGAAAGCGCGGTGCGGCAGTTGAATCAATTTAAGTCCAAGCTAAGCCAAATAAACAAAAACTTCCTAAAAAAGAGGTTCAATTATCAAGAAACCGATGCATTAATTTCACAAATAAATGCCTTTGTCGAGCAAATGGCGCAAAGTGATCAAGATTTTCTTGATAAACTCGAAAAAATGAACGTCAATCAGACATTGGACAGGAATATATTTGGCTTTTACCTCCACAATGCGATACCTCTGATAAAAGAAAAGATAGAAAGTCATGATCAGCTAAAACAGTTGCTTGATAAAAATACACTCTATACCTTAAAAATCAGATTATTAATGACCGAAAATCCTATTGCCCTGATCATAGCGATACTGACAATCAGCGTATTCTGTATTCCAGTTTTTGCGAAATTCTTTATCCGAAGGAAATTTAATTATTACAAATTTAGGGCCGGATCGGAAAAAACAATCATCACGAAGCTTTATGAGAATCACCGTAAAAATTATGCAGATCTTATAAATGCGAGATTGAAGGGGCAATTAGTTTATAGCAACGGAAATTTACTCGGAAAGCTAGCGCCAGTGAAGCGTATCAATACAGCACTATATGAACATATTGAAAACGATCTTTTACAGAGAACAGATCGTGAGGAAATAGAAAAGTTTGAGTATTGGAATGATGCTCCCTTTAGAACACAACGGAAATCGGATGTAAAGCTTCCAAATAAAGAGGATCTGATAAACAAATTATACAATTAACGGATGAATCTACTGATCATTGGAGTAATATTGTGCGCATTATGGTGGTTTTTCTTCCGAAAAAAGAGAGCCTCCAAAATAGATTTACGAAAGAGATCAGAGGACATCGTCGTTCCTGTTGTCGAAAGTAATGAATTAAAGTACAATTTAACTTCCAATAATTATCCGCTATATGATGAGAGCAAATCAAACTGGTATCGTGAGGTGAACGTCCCCTTCTTCTGGGAACGAAAAACGCATGTACAGGGAGAAATGACAGGTAAATATTATGGTGAGTATCTACCAAATGTGAATGACCAACCTATTTATCACATCACAATCTATGAAGCTACGATACATCCAATCAATTCGGATAAATGCAGCTGCATAAATGGAGAGAAAATATTTTGTGAGGGAATCCACAAACATGAAGAGGGTGATTTTGCTGACTTTGAAAAACCAGTATTTTTCGATAAATCACAGCTACCAGAAAAATTTACGCTGCTCCTTCCAAACGATCAACTTGAATATAAGATCGATATTAATGGGTTGACAATGTACAATGTTCAATATCTCCGGCATCTTCATCAGAAGGAGAATAAGGAGGTATTTGGTACAGTCAAATGTGTTGTAAAGGGATATTTTTCGGATGTAATTGAAGAGAAGCGTTTGCAGAGAGAGTATAAACCATTGGCTGAACAAGTTTCTCAACCTTCTTTTCCAAACGCTATTCCCCAAGGAAATCCACTAGGTCCGAAGCCAAGCGGTAATCACGTTTTTGAAGATGGTGGCAATACTGGCAGTTCCAACATTTTCCGTGCTGGGTTAGGTTCCAGACAACTTTCAAATGGAAATTGGGAGAAAAAAAATTCGTATATCCGAAACGGCAATACCCGAAACAGCAATACCGGAAATAAATACGCAGATACTGGCATCAGTTGGGTATTTGTGCTGTTGGCGCTTATCTTTCTATTGATTATCATTCCGGGTTTAAAGTTTCTGATCCCAATAATAGCGGTTATATTATTATTGACACTGGTGCCCGGTAAGATTTGGGAGTGGTTTTTCAAGATCATTGGGTTTCTGTATTTAGCATCTATTGTCGGGCTTATTGGCTGGACAGTTTTCAATAGCTTTCAGAAAAATCTAGCTCCGTTAATCGAGATTCCTAAATATATTGTAGCCTCGCCTACTATAAAACCTGCGCCAAAGCCTGTAATGGAAGAATCAATAAATAACAATAACAGAGATACCGTCTTAAGGTTTTCTAAAGAATGGAAAGATTACTCAGGTGCGGAGTATTCTGGGAGCTACTATATCTTTAAAAGTGACTATCAAAAATCAAAGAGTAACAAGAATGCTCTATTTGGGAGTAATCAAAGGGCTAACTATAACTTTATTGTCCATAAGATAAAAGAGTTTGATCAAAATAAACTTGATGGTGTCTATAAGATGTTTGATAGCTTAGCGACGGCTAGAAATTTGACCAGGCTGCAGTTTGCTTCAATGGTGATGGCATTTGTGCAGGACTACAACTATTCCCTGATTTTACCACAAGAATGCGATCCAACGATCTATTCAGACTATTTTGTAAAAAATTATTTGACAAAAAATAATGGTTCGTGTATACCCAATGAGCCTTTTGGTCTATTGACACCGTTGGAAACCATTGCAACCTCGAATGCAGATTGCGATACCAGAACATTGCTAATTTACACCATTTTGTCAAAATACGGCTACGACTTAGTGATGCTATCGAGTGATCTTTACGGGCATTCACTGATTGGTATTAATTTGCCATATTATGGAAGCAACTATTTTATATATGGGAATACAAAATATGCGCTAGTCGAGACGACAGCTCCAGCAGCCAGGCCGGCTTACATCCCAAGCGAAATCGCGAACAGGAACAATTGGTATATATCCTTAAAATCTAAATAATATGAACCCTAACTTCTTTTTAATTTACACGGTTTTTGCATTGCTTACAATAATGATCAGTTTATTTGTGCTGATCAGGCTAGCTAGGATTTTAGAAGTAAAAACACAGCGGGATGAAATCGATTACTACAATGGAATTGTTGAGGTCGGTATGCTTATCGGATGTGGCATATTATTTTTCGATGTATTTCCAGCTGTCTCTACCATGCTCAATGCCATGGATATGCAACAGGTGAGTTTATATAGTAAAGATATTATCAAGCTACTATTCGTTTATGAAGGGGTTACTTTGGGAAGTATCATAATCGCCTTCCTCTGTTCTCGTGCGGTATTTGGAATTGTGAAGCGCCAATTTAAAGAGGGGCTGACACCGATCTTATTCAGGTTATTTTTTGCTATCATTTTTATCGTGATGATTATTGCGGTCAAACCAGTTGTCGTAGAGCTATTAAATTACTTCCAACCCACCATTAAAACACCGTTCTTTAGATAGTATAATTTTTTAGTTAGTGGAGGAAAAACTGTAAATTGACAATGTTAACTTATTCACGAAGTATCTTTTCGGGCTGGAACTCAATAAGACGCCATTGAAATATGGTAATGATTTAATTTTATTAAAAGTTGCTGGGTTTGAAAATTCATTAGATATAACACGTAAAGCTATGATGAAAAAAGTACTGTTTATTATCTTACTGTATACAATCTCGTTTCCCGTAATTGCACAAAACAAATATGCTACAACAACGGATGGAAAAACAGTATTATTAAAAAGCGACGGAACTTGGGAATATGTAAAAGACAAATCTACATCATCAAAAATCAATCAATATAAAAGTACGAGCTCCTCCCCTTCGCCGCGCAGAACAAATTCTTCTAAAAGTAGTTCTTCTTCGAGAAATTACATCCGTGGCCCTCGTGGAGGTTGTTATTACATCAACTCCAACGGCAACACAACTTATGTGGATAGAAGCATGTGTAATTGATTAGGCAAACAGGATCTATGACTATTAGGGCTATTCTCATCATATGCATAAAGATTATTACCTTTATTCGGCTGATAAAGAAATTCTGTTTAACATTGAATGGGATAGCTTCTTTCTTTCTCATCGCAACAGATCATAAAAAAATGGATAAGTTTATCGCCAGCCATTTGTTTGAGGGTTTTCTCTGGAATGACAAGACAAATCATTATTGGGAATATACCGTTGAGTAAAATAAAGATTTTAGCCCGAAACATATTCAGTATAATATAGTACCACAGTCATATATGAAAACAGAAACCCAGGAAAAATTTGATAGAATCATAAAAGAAAGCTTTATTGAAATCTTAAAACCACTTGGTTTTAAAAAGAAGGCCAACAATTTTTATTTGCAGCTTGAGAAAATCGGTCACATCATAAATATTCAAAAAAGTTATTATAGCACTAAAGACGATATCCGTTTCACTATAAACGTTGGAATATTTTCACCTGAGTATTGGTTAGCATGCTTTAATTATCATAACAAAGATGTACCGGCATATCCTACCGAACCTGAGTGTATGATAAGAGAAAGAATTAGCGGCATGAGAGGCCTACCCGATATTTGGTATAATATAACACCGATGACAGATATTGAAGAACTAATTACCGAAATGAAATACAATATTTCAAGCTTTATTTTACCATTCTTTGAAAAATTAAACACAGTACAAAAGCTTATCAACGAACTCGAAGCTTCTGAAACCTTACTGCACACTGCCGCTAAAATGACGTTTTTCACAGAGCTAAAGCTTCTGGATAAAGCCAGAGCCGAATACAGGAAAATATCAAAAGAAAGATATAATCCGCAACAAATGGTAAACCTCAAAGATTATGCGGAAAAGCACTGTTTAATTTAATAAAAGAGTTTTTTAATTGACATTTTATACAGCGATCAAGACAGGAGGAAGATATTGGACTTTTTCAGGATATTTAAACGAAAGATAGCATCAAAAACAAAGAGGAATACATACTTGCCCCTGTCTTGGGACGACGATTATTGTCAAATTGAAATTGTCCCCGCCGAAAATAGGGCGTCTATAGAGAAGAGGATTACAGAAGTAAAAACTCTCGCGGATCAATCAAGAGAAGGTCTGGGTTTTACTGAAATATTCGAAGTCGGCCAGATGTCTATAACAACTTTTTCAAAAGAAATCCTAAAAGAGCCGCTGAGTCAATTATTAACAGATTACAAATTTGAAAAAGCAAAAAAAATTAACTATGTCGGTTATAAAATAGCTAACAGCGAAACAACATCCACTAAAGCTTTTGGTTTCTCAAACTTCACTATATTTTTTGATACAGAAGAAGAATTTGTAAAAAATATTTGGCTTTCGATTAACGCGACAGCTTCTCGAGCAGAAATTTCACGAGAACAATTTATATTGATTAAAGACGCACTATATAGCTTAGGAGAAGAATACGAAATGGTTTTGGTGGACTGGAATAGCTTGCAATTAATCGATCTAAGCAACAGAAATCAGATTGGCAAATACCTTAACGGATACTGGAAATAGTATTCGAAGATTAATTATCCCTCGTTCCATTTTCATAATGATAATGATCTTGATTTGCCGAAGTAAATTGTTGGATAAAATTGGGTTCCATTTGAGTTTGTCTTTTCACATTGAAAAAATCATTAAACAATGCCCAGTCGTACACCCCTTCATCAATTGGATACGCTGTCAAAACCCCGGATAATTTATGTTTATTTATCCATATTTCTGCCTTTTCTATTGAAGTAAAAACTCCACTTGAAAACCTCCCTCCTTCTCCATGAAAAACCCAAATTGTATCTAACATATTGATTATTTTTTTTAAAATTACCCTGGAAATCTTGTATGCAGGACAGTCCGATCTGGACTCTTTTCTATCTGCTCGAAATCATCTATTTTTCTACAATTATTGAAAATAACCATTTCGATGTGCTCACATTCATTTACGTCCTTGACAGATTGTAAGTTTCTGCCGTAGCTTATTTCAAGCTTTTTAAGATTTTTGAGCTTCTCGATACCTGGAGATTTCGGGCATCGGGGCCATGCGATTCCGACGCAAATTGACCACTATAAATAGAACCATAAAAATAAATAAAATGGATTTTAAACTTCTCAGCATAATATTTTAATGGTCAAAATTTCACGAATTGAATGGTCATGAATTTTCGAATTCAAATGGTCAGCAGTATCGAAATCTCCAGTATATTTCCAATTCAAAAGTGCCGGTATTGAGACCTAAGCATTGTTGAGATAAATATACCAAAGGCTGTATTTCTTGGCCCGAACTTCCACTACCTGGCGTTTTCCATGATGATAAAATAACTCAGACACATCGGTATCAAAGATCATCTATATTCTCCGTAATGGTTATTCCCAATCAAAATCTTCTGAATTTTTCCAGTTTATTGCCATGGGCTTCTTCAAAGGGGCATTAAAAAACTCATCTATTACTGAGATAACTTTTGTCGGTGAAAGAAGAGAATTGTTTGGAATATAGTTTTCCTCACCTACATCAATAATATTTTTGAACTGCTTAGTTTGATTTACAGAGTACCATGAAAGACCATTTCTTCTGTCCGGAATATTCTCATCGTATCTCAGCGAAATATTTTCTAAATCCATAATCGAAAAATGTAATATAACATCACTCTCATCCGATATTTCATATTGAAAATAACCTGTATTTGAGTATGCTAAATCTTTAAGATTTAAATTTTGGAATAGACTTATTACCTTGGAATTGTCAATTTCCTCATAATTGATGGTATCCAAAAAAGTCGTTTTGATCTTAATCATAGCGCTATCTATAGGTGAAAATTATAGATGGATTATTAAAAATTATACATTCAATAAATTTACGCAAAACGTCCAAATTATTCAATTGATTAAATATAAAATAATCAGTCTGCGATATTAACTTTTACAATTGGGGCATTGATAATGGCAGTTACTGCTGTGTGTGACAATGCGTTTTCTGGTGTCTGAATGATTTCTATAATATTTTTTTTACAAGGTTGTTACTGTTTTACTGGTTTAAATTTATAGCACTTAGGTTGAAGTATTTAGGAGAATCCATTAAAATGGCACACACTGTCGTTGGATAGGGAAAAATAATCGTTAGATGGTTTATGTCTTTGAAAAATGGAAATGAGACTTATCATTTCCTTAGAAAGTCGTTATATTTTTTGAAAATGTAATTAGCTATATTTAGTCACCTTGACCTCCTGCCTGTTGTTCAGACAGTCAAAAGTGGAGTTTCGGGTCACGTTATTACTTTGATGATTTGACTTCTTTAAATATTCCTCTATCAGAGAAATCACTACTTTCTATTGTACTTTCTGGACTAAGAAAATAGGTAACTCTTTGAATAATCTCATTATTTAGAGGGTTTAAAGTTGTTTGGTTTATTTTAATTCTAGTTATTTTTCCAACTTCACTTTCACTTAAATAAACTTCTCCCTTTTTTAGTCTCAATTCATCTAAATGCGTATTATAGACGCTTTCAACATCATTAAGATTGAAGAAGTAAATACTATCTTTTGTTTCAATAAACTTTTCGAAAACAAAATCGCCTCTTAATCCTCTATCTTTTTCGCCTAAACCACGATATTGAAATACAATATTTTCAATAGCTATTCCTTCAGATTTTAATTTATCTATTCTAAGTGGTAAATAATTTGGTTCTGTTTTATAATACTCGTCAACACAATCATTATTAATATCATGTTTTATACCAGAGATTTTATTTTTGCTTGGAATTTCTGAAAGATTATACATAGGAAGAGTGTTATCTAAATCAATTTTAAAAGATTGTGTAGAATCGATAATTACAAAACCATATACGTGAGAATCTCTTCCACCCCAAGCATCATATTTATAAAGTAATTTAGAAGACCCCTCTATTTTTTGTACATATAATTCAGCAATATCCCATTCACTAGATAGGTCAAAACCACAGCTATTTAAGAGGATTGTAAGTATAGATAAAAATAAAAACTTAAATTTCATTTATATGAGCAGTTTTTCTATTTGCAGTATTCATTAATTCGTTCTTTCGCATATTCTGCTCCGTTGTCCAGTGCTTTATTCCAATTTTCGCAAGCTCTCTCTTTGTCTTTTATATTGAAATAAGTGTTGCCTAAATTAAAATATGCCTGTTGTTTTGCTTCCTGATCCAGTTTGTCAAGTTGCAAAACTGTTTCATAGTCAGCGATTGCACCTCTATAATCTCCATTTTCGTCTTTAAGTCCACCACGATTTATTAAAGCACTCGCAAATTTTGGTGCAATTTCTATTGCCTTGTCGTAGTCTTCAAGTGCCAATTTCCAAGTGTATAGCTCGTTTTTTACGATGGCTCTTGAATAGTAAGCATTGGGGTCTTTGGGGTCAATTTGGATTGTTAAGGTCCAATTAAATATTGCTCCGCTTAAATCTCCATTGTTATAACATGCTAAACCGTTGTCAAAATAATAGTCCGCCTGTGTTGAGGCAATGACTGGAAATTTCTGTTCCTTTGGATTAAAAGGTCCACCGTAAGCATCAAGTTTTGCGTCAAATTCAAAACCTCTTTTATACATATCCAAACCCCAAAAAAGTAAGTTGTCGGCTGTCATTGGAATTTCATTTGTCTCGCCGTTTAGTTCCCATAATTTCCCGTATTTCTTAATTTCTTGAACAGTGTATGGATAGTGTGCCTTGATAAATTCTCCAAGCTTTTGTAAGTTCTCACTTTTATCTGAAATAAAAGTGAAGTCCATTTTTGTTAAGCAGTTGTCTTTAAGACCACTCTTGACCATACGATTAAAAACGTCTTCGGCAGAAACCATTTCTTTGGCAAATCCGCCAACAAAATTGTCCCA
>JAITLV010000309.1 GCA_031277685.1 Sphingobacterium sp.
CCAAACGACATTCGATTTTACGTCAACAATGTATTGCAGTATACCTACGCAAGAGTTTCCGGTGGGGGGACGCAGCAATGGCCATTTGATGTTCCTTTTTATCTGATTCTAAATCAGGCCGGTGGAGCGGGATGGCCGGGGGCGATCACAAATGCTGACTTACCCTTTAGTATGCAGGTGGATTATGTACGTGTGTATAAACTTCCTTTATTTAGCAATGGCGATTTCGAAAGCGGTGTCATCTATCCTTGGACAACATGGGGCGGTGGATCATCGGTCGTTTCTACCGATGCCCGGACAGGAAGCAGATGCATCCGCGAAACAGGCGGAGAAACTTCCATTGAACAATACCTAACCGGTTTAACGCCAAATACGACCTATCGTTTTGGTGGCTACGCCAAAGTGTCTGCAGCAGGCCAGTCGGTCAGTATCGGTGTCAAAAATTACGGTGGAACTGCAGTCAATGCGACTATAGGTACGACCAGCTATTCCAGTAATTCGGTTACTTTTACAACTGGAGCCAATAATACCACAGCTACCGTCTATTTCTATAAACCCTTGAGCGGTACCGTGTACGGTGATGATTTCTATTTGGAAAAACTGTAAAATGCCATAGTTGAAAGAGCAGCGGTTTAGTTCAACCGCTGCTCTTTTCGAGGTGCGCGTGATGACGAAGGCATCGGTCCGCATTGAGGATGTCGATATCACTACCGCAGGACAAATGCAAAATGGTGCCGAATAAAGGCCGTGAATCCTTACATTAGTTAACCGCAGTATTCCCTTATTTCTTTAAAACAAGCGTATGTCCATTTTGATAGAGTGTCATTTTGTTGTCGCTACGTTCGAAAACTATTTTTACACCAAATTGGGGTTGAACCAGCGTGTTTCTATCCTTGGGTTTCAGCTGAAATGAAGGTTGACCAACGACCTGTCCAAACACCTTGTTGCCCTCTCTCGTAATATTTATCTGAATAGGAGGTTGCTCGCTTTTATATTCGCCAACAAGGCTTGAAATTTCTTCCTCTGTCAATTGAATTTCCGCAAGATCAGGAAGTGGAAAAGGTTTTTTATAAAGCTCGCCAAGGCTGAATTTTAGAATTTCATTATTATTATAATTGTTGGCATTACTAATAAGTGCGACGGTGTAATTATCATCATCAAAATGGCTGGCTACCGAGGAGTACCCGTCTATACCACCTGTGTGGCCGAACCCTATATGTTCATAGAATGGCAATTGGAATAAACCCAGTCCGTAGCCCTGATCTATTTTTTTCATCTCTTCCAGGCTCGCAGCACTGATTATTTTATGATGAAATAAACCATTGAAAAATTTGACCAGATCTGTGGGAGTTGACCAAACAGCTCCGGCGCCAAGAGGAACAGAATTGTCTGTGTGTGGTTCAAGAGACCATTCTTTCGTGTACCGATAGGATTCGCTCAGATCACTGCTATTGCTTTGCGGCCGGCCGAATGTGGTATGTTCCAACTTTAATGGTCGGCAGATATACGCATTCAACAAAGAGGCATAGTCTTTTTTCCATACTTTTTCAAGGATGTAAGTAAGTAGAATGTAGTTTGAATTACTGTATTCATGTTTGCTTCCGGGGGCAAATTCAGCTCCGCCTTTGATAATGCGTTCAACAAGTTCCTGCTCTGTTTGAGGTTTAGTGTTCCATGTCAAATAATCTTTGTCGTCCGTGACGCTATGAACCCCGCTGCTATGATTTAACAATTGACTGACGGTTATCTTTTCGGCGTTGGGAATGCTTTTAAAGTAGGTTGCTAATGTCTGATTTAACTGGAGTTTTCCGAGTTCAATCGTTTTTAAAACAAGTGTTGCGGTGAAAGTTTTGGAGATTGAACCTATTCCATAACGCGTATGTATGTTGGCTTTCTTTTTCTGCGCCAGGTCTGCATATCCAATCGCCTTTTGATAGAGTAATTGATCGCCTTTGCTGATCGCAATACTGCCCATCCAGACATTATTTTTATCCATAACGGCCATCAGGCTGTCCATGCGAACAGGTGTGAATTCCTGGGCTTTGAGAATGGGGCTTGATAGGGTTCCTAAGAGGAACAATAACACTGTGGTTCTTTTCATAATTTATGGGGAATAGATTTTTTGAGTTTCAAAATTAAGGTGGAGGAATAGTAAAGTCCACTGATGATAAATAGAAAGGCCGGAATGAAATAATTGCCCAATTGTTCGTAACGCAGGGCTTCTTCGTGCTGTAAAATAAGTTTGCCGAAAATGAAGAACTTGTTGGGCGCATAGAAGAATCCGACTCCCTGAGGATCAATAAACTTGGCCACGACGAGAAATACGGCGATGAGCATCAGGGTATAGATGATATAATAAATCATGTTTACGATCCCTTGTGTGAGTATCATAGGTACCCGCAACAAGGCTACGGATTTATGAGAAGGTTCGATCGACGGGGCAACTGAAGTTAAGGAAATCATTTCTTCGATAAAAGTCTCCGGTAACCCGAGTTTGTCTAAGATATCTTGAAGCTGACTGGGCAGGGTATCATGGATTAGTTCCGAGGGATGCTCCCGTTGCAATGCCTCATATATGTGACTATTGATTTCACATAATATATCCTGTCTTTGCGCCAGCGCTAATTTTTTGACAAGGGCCGTTGCTGTTGACATATATTCTTGATAAAGCTGAGCTGAAGATTTATTTGTAAAGTCTATCTGGTTATAATGCATGGGTCAAAGTGGTTATATGTTGGTTTAAGCTTGTCCAGTACGTTCTCATCGCTGCGAAGGTACTTTGACCTTCCTTTGTTATTTTGTAATATTTTCTTGGAATTCCTGTCGCTTGTGGAACCCAGTTCGATTCTACCAATCCTTCGTTTTTTAAACGGATCAATAAAGGATATAAAGTTCCTTCGGCAATATCAATCGCTGTTTTCTTCTTGACCTCCTGGATAAGATCGTAGCCATAGTATTCTTGATCGTAGGCAAGAATGCCTAATACAACGAAAGAAAGACTTCCTTTTTTTAGCTGTGAAACCCACTTGTCAATAAATTCTTTGTTCATGTAAGTAAATATAGAACAAAATACATAGTAATACAAGGTGTCTGTTCTGAATTTTTTATGCTGCTCTTTACGGAGCATTATATCCTATTAAAAATAGAGCAGGATAAGCAGATTTAAGACAACAGGGATTAAAAAAAAACACTTGAAGCGGGGAACTTCAAGTGTTTAACCTAACCAATTATTAACCTAAATTTATGAAAAGTATACTTTCTCAAGTATAGTATACTACGTTCAATATCTATGCCATTTTTAATTGTTAGTCTTATAATATTTTTGTTTGTGTTATTTTTGTTACGTAATATGCCCTAATATAGTTAGTATTATATCTTATTTGGTAATATTTTTATGTTTTTAAAGATATTGACCAGGTTAAAAAGAACCTGAGTTAATTTTCTATACTATTTGTGACTACTTTATTACTCAAATTGTCCTTTTGTGTATATAAAAGAAAACAGTTGCCGTCCGAAAATGGAAATATTTTTAGTACTGAACGTAACGTTTGAATAGGTCTTTCCACTCATCTTCCAAGTTTCCTTTATATACATCCTGTTTGGCACGCTGATACCAGTATTCAGCATTCCATTGATCGCCCTCTTTGCGGTGTAAATAAGCATGAACATGTGC
>JAITLV010000310.1 GCA_031277685.1 Sphingobacterium sp.
TGTTTAAGACTAATTGGTTAGATTATGAAAAATGCCAACAATATTATGTATTACATAAGTACAATATTAACATTTTTTTATAAATGTATAAAATGATCTATAAAATTTTTAAATAAAAATCAATCCG
The DNA here is from genome assembly GCA_031277685.1 of Sphingobacterium sp. Classification (GTDB taxonomy): domain Bacteria; phylum Bacteroidota; class Bacteroidia; order Sphingobacteriales; family Sphingobacteriaceae; genus Sphingobacterium. The sequence continues at coordinate 128 of JAITLV010000310.1, forward strand.
AATTTTGCTTTAGCATCATAGTGATATGATCATTTACAAGGGATGGCAGAACAAGACCTGTTCATACGGTGCTATTGGATGCCGGGATTTTAAGCGTTGAACATCTCTGTAATTAAAATAAATTACTGGCCAAGAATTTAGGGATTGTTTTATCTTCCCTAATCTTCCAAAACTAATTCAAATAGACCGGGATGGCTCTTTACAATGGCTTTCTGATCGACTGTGATCGACGAGGAAAATACGGTTTAAATAGTTGTCAATAATAGACGATTTTACATAATAGGCTTCATTTTTCAGTTCTATCGTGCAATCTTCCCAAGATTTATAAACCAAGACTCTCCAAATAATCTTTCTCATTTCGATCTATGAATTACAGTTTTCGGTCTTATTTTCTGAACATTTCTCCGAATGAATTTTTGAGATTATTGCAGCGCTGTTCTTTTTCAAAAATTCGAGTAGAAAAGTAATTTTATTCTAAAAATACCGATCTTGATAATAATTTAAATCTCACATAGATAAAATGGACTGGATAACTCGAGAGCGCCCAAAGATAGATAGAATAGCGTGCCCATGGCTCATAAAAAGATTTATAGATCCGGAGGCTAATATACTTTTTGTCCCGACCGATGAGATTCATGAAATCGCCACTAGAACTGGTGCCGTACCATTCGATATTCCCAATGTTGAATATACACATTATGATGATCAATGCACATTTGATTATTTTATCAAAAAGCATAACATAAAAGACCCGGCATTAATTCGGATCGCAGCCATCGTTCGGGGCGCAGATACGGACAGACATGATATATCAGCACAATCTGCCGGACTGGAAGCTATTTTTTCGGGTTTAGCCTACAATGTTCAAGATGATTATCAGTTATTGGACCTTGGAATGATCATCTATGATGGTCTGTATAGCTGGTCCAAACATCTCTATCAATTACGGCATAGCAGAGAGAATCCTATCGAAAACATCTTCCTTCAAATTTATCATCGCTACCTCAATGAAAAACAACAGGAAAAATCTCCCGAGTGGACTGTTGCGCTACGGCAAATGATACAAGATCAAATTGATACAAATACTGCACTCAGTTTAAGTCAGCTTTCGGAAGGACTTGACATTAGTCCAAGCTATTTATCCAGAGAATTTTCAAAATATTTCGATAACCTCAATTTCGGTGAATATATCCGTAAAAAACGTATTGATAAATCAATTGAACTGATGGAGGATCCTTCTTTAAGTCTAACGGAAATTGCATATTTGACTGGTTTCTCTGATCAGAGCCATTACACACGTATCTTTAGCAAGTTTATGGGTTGTAATCCCTCCACATATCGAAAAAAACACGAAAAAAGTAAAGAATATACAAAAGGGTAAATAATGTTCTATTTTAGGCAGGTCTGCATTCTTTATACTTGTATATACAATATAATGCGACTATATGTTCCCAAATAATCGACACCACTCGACATTCAAGTTTAAGATAGGTCTATCCTTTTTTATGATAGTACATATTTTTTCAAAATTACTCGCTCAGCAAAATGATAAAGCATTCAAATTGAATACTTATATCGGTATTGTACATCCTATCGTATCATATTCTGCAAGTAAGTTCACCACAAATTTTAAAGACAGCTATCTAGTCGGCATTCCCACAGGCTTAAACGTGCTTAAATCAGGACACTTGGGATTTTCTATAGAAATGGTTCCTTATATAAAAGTTCAAAGTGGGAAGAGCAAAATGAGTAACTTTCTATTTCATCCAGGTATTTTATTTCCATTAGGCAAAGACTTTACATTTATAGGAAGAGCTGCATTTGAAACTTCGGGAAGATACGGTATTACACCTGTCGTCAGTAAAATTATCACGCATGGTCAGGTCGGAAAACTTTTTCTAGCCATGCCTTTTCCAATTAGGTTTGGTAATGAACAGCGTACTACTGTATCGGCTGCTTTTCAATTCGGTTACATATTCTAGCGGTTTCTTATTATAAACATTTCGTTTCTCAATCCATTGGTTGGCAGGCTTATGGCTAATTTTAAAAAGTCTCCTTCACGTAGAACTGTCCTCAAAATGCGCCTACTCTTTGCGGGGAGTGGACGACTTGTTCTAAGGCCAGTAAGCTCTAGAATAGCTGAATATTAATCCAACTTCTGATTATCGAGAGGTAAATCATCCACTTGCTTTTCGCCGATGACGACATCACCACGGATGGATCTTAAGTAGCCTTCAAAAGCGATATTCAATCCCTCAATAACCACTTTATCATGCGCATCAATATCTCCGAGTATTTTCTTATCGTCATAGCTATCGCCAACGATTGCCAAAGCGCAGCTCGTGCTATGTTTTGGAAAAAGGCCAACACCTATTATTTCCTCACCAAATTTTACAAACCAGGTTTCTTCGTGATGGTCGTCCGTCGTGTTTGGTATATGGATGGCCTGACCGAGGTCTTCACACTTAATCATATCAAAATTCATTTCATTATGTTTTGTTGCATAGCTAGGACAGCACTGGAAGAAATATTGTTTTTAGAAAAATTATCACGATTTCGGCCTTTAACTGTTTTGTAAGTTTAAAATTCCGGTGCCGCGAGTCGTGCATTTAGATTTGGTGCCATAGCCACAAATGTAATGATAAACCATTTTTCCTTTCTCTTTGCGGACATGGAATATGAAAATCTAAAATTTCCTTTTATGTTTAAAAATATCGGTTTGCGACGAAAATATCCCAGCTCGGTAAGCTTATTAAACCTTCGTCGCAATAATAAAGTTTTAAATAAAAAATATTTTAATTAACTGGTAAATTATACCCTAAAATAATTGCCCAAATAAAATAAATTATTTATTTTCAAGTACTTTATAATTAGCAAGATCTATTTGTTGATACAATTATAACTAACATTATCTTTTAGCCATGAAGAATTATGGAATAGTCATCCCATGCTATAATGAAGAAAATAGATTACCTTATCAGGAATTTATTGACTTTGCCCAAAATAACCAGGAGGTATTGTTGTGTTTTGTAAACGATGGTAGTAAGGACAATACGCTCGCCCTACTAAATGCATTGAAAGCTGCACAACCTGAACATATAGATATACTCGATCTGGAAAAAAACGGTGGAAAAGCCGAAGCCGTGCGACAAGGAATGCTCCATGTCTTTAGAAATTCCAATGTCAAATTGATTGGATTTTTGGATGCAGATCTTGCTACATCCGCCGAAGAATGGCTGGAAATGGCAAAATATAAAGAAAAATTACCACAATATGGAGCCATAGTAGGCAGCAGAATACAGCGCTTAGGGGCCAGCATTCTGCGGGATGATAACCGATCTATGTTTAGCAAAATGGTAAAAACTTTCATCCGTGTAATTTTAAAGACACCCTTTCAGGACACGCAATGTGGCGCAAAAATATTTGCGCGGGATTTAGTCCCTTTCTTATTTAAAACACCCTTTATGACTCCCTGGCTTTTTGATATTGAGATCTTTCTCAGACTTCAAAAAAAATTCGGAAAAACTACGTTACAGAAAGGTGTTCTTGAATATCCACTCATGAACTGGAAAGAAGTTGGTGACTCAAAATTGAAAATGAAACATGCCGTAAAAATTCCTATGCAATTGGCCAAGCTTTATTATCAATATCACTTAAACGGAGAGAAAAAAATTTAAAACAGTATTGTCACAATCAGCGTCAATGACATTGGATAGAACTATCTGGGACGATTTTAGAGGTAAAAAACTCTTACTCACCGCAATGTCACTTGCGCTACTTACTCATGGGGTAATTATATATTATACATTACCCCAAACTTATGATGCTTTCGTACACATATTCTTTGCAGACCATTATAGTAGATTTTGGTTTGAACCCTGGGACTACCGCTGGTATACGGGCTTTCCAACCATCAGCTACCCACCACTGGTCCACCAACTGATCGCCCTAATCAGTAAGATCTTCCCCCTAAAAGTGGCGTTCTGTATTTATGCCATTTTAATATTGGAAATTCTATTGGTAGGTGTATATCGCTTTACTAAATTATTCTTTGATAAGACCACAGCAGGTGTGGCCGCACTCCTTACCGTCGTATTAAGCTCAATTGCTGAAACCCTACATGTTTTTGGACAGATGCCAACATTAACCGGCCTTGCATTTCTGCTGAATGCACTCCCATTTCTGTATATGTATTTAGTGAGGGGACGGCTTATATTTTTGATCATGGCACTAGGATTTTTCGCCGTCGTCATTTGCTCCCATCATGTCACGGCAATCTTTGGGATGGTCTTTTTCGTCGCCCCAACTGTGTTTATGGCACTTACAGATACACTTCCCGAGAACAGATCCAGCACTAATTTTTTTAAATTTATTTTTAATATCGCACGTACAGCCCTTAAAAAATACAAAGCCCTTATTCTTTTTGGAGGCTGTATGCTCATCTTAGCCGTAGGACTGATTTTTCCTTATTGGTATTGGAGCAAGACCGATCCCATAACTCAGGTATCCATACCACATGGTTCAAGGGATAATTTCTTTAAAAAAACTTCTTCAGGACTCGTTTTTTATATCATCCCCTTAACACTGATTTTTGCTTTTCTGCCAGCAATAACCTATTCCCTATTGCGAAAGAAAAGATTTTTGGGATGGATTGTATCCTTTTTTCTCTGTTTATTATTGGGAAGCGGAGGAACCACTCCCCTTCCAAAAATGATCCTAGGCAAAAACGCTTTCGAAATACTCACATTAGATCGCTTCGGATTTTGGGCATCAATTATTGCTATTCCTTTTATCGCTCACTATATCTATTCTTTTTTGGCCGGAAAATCAAGACTGTGGTGGATTGATAGGTTTGGATCAAGCACGCATTTTGTCCTTTCAGGCATCACAGGATTTACCTATTTTCTATTTCTGATCTTTATTTTCCACCTCGCAAGCTTTAGACCATTACAACCGCAACCCATTGCCATAGATCCGATCAAAAACTTTCTAAATAGGGACGAACATATGCGGTGGCGTTACCTGACACTGGGCTTCGGCGACCAGATGGCTTGGCTAAGTGCCAATTCATTGGCGGCAACGGTTGATGGAAATTATCACTCAGCAAGGCGATTACCAGAATTGACAAGCCGCCCCGTGGAACGGTTGGAAAATGCAAAATTTTCTGGCGGTTTTGGAATTGCATCTCTCGAAGATTTTCTGACGGAAGCTCCTAAATATAGTTTGAAATATATTTTCTGCAACGACAGATATTACGATCCACTTTTGTATTACACAGGTTGGAACAGAACTATCAGGCTTGAAAATGGAATAATGGTTTGGGAAAAAGGAAATATTCCCACCATAAAAATAAAACCGCACAAAGAGCTCTCACCAAAGTTAAAGTATATGTGGGGAATAGTGCCGATATGTAGTCTGCTAATTACCTTCATACTCACACTTTGGTATCTCCGAAAATATAAAGAGGCAGATTACTTTGTCTTAAAAACAGAACCGGACGACAATTATCCTAAATCAATTATTTTAATAACCGCCTTGCTTCCCTTCACTTTCTTTTCGATGTATATGATTAGACAGGTATCGGAATTTCTGTTTGTCAATGAACAGGCAACTCCTGAAGGGACAATATTGAATTATTACAATCATTTGGATTTTCAGCAATTCGAAGCGGCACATCGACTTTTTTTACCAGTCCCTACCTATTCTTTGGATCAATATTTATTGGAAAAATCAGTAAATGATGGCGGCCTTTTGCCTTCCTATGCAAAACTGGATAGCATTTCAATAAAAAAACAACTTGTCACATCAGATAGAGGAAAATTCAATGTCGATACACGATGGATGACATCTCTCGGCTATCAATATAAATCAGAAATAATTAATGTGGTCAAAAAAGAGAAAAACTGGTATATAGAACCCATACCTTCGAGTCAGCCAATATCCGATACGCAACTCTATCAACATAACTATTTGCTCTTTAAAAAGACAGGCAAGCGATTAATCACAAGTTTCCCTTCCATACGAGAAGATCGCATGGCAAAGCCAATGGTCAAAGTCAATCAGATCAATGTAATCAGATCTCCTCAAAAGACTTTTTTGACCGGAGAACTAATGAATATAGATGATGTTCCTTCCAATGTATCCCTAAAACTAGCTGTAAAATATAAAAACGGAATCGAGAAAACCTACTTTCCAAGGGAGCTTTTTCAATACAATTTGGCTCCAAAAGCTGCAACGTCGTTCCAGATTGATCTTGAGAACAACAAAAGTATGGATGTGCTGAACTTACAATCCTTGGTGCTATATGTAGAAACGGATGTGAGTGAAAAAGGCTATATACACGGTGGTGAGCTCTCGTATGAAATCAACGAAATAGATTCCAACAATATTGAACTGGAAACGCGATACAAAAATAATCTGACCACGCCATTAACTATCCCAGGCTTTCTAATCATGGAAAAAGATAATAATGGCCTTATTTGGCAGACCCAGCTGATTACACACCCGACAGCGTTACGCAGCGGAAATGAAACAATTATCAGGACCAATTTTAAGAAATTACAACATTTGGCAAAAAGAATGGATGTAAAGACAATGTCAATCGATATAAATGGTAAACGGCAAATCAACCTTTTGCCACACATAGGAAAAGTGGATACGATCAATAAGGGAATACAAGCCGTTCCACACAGCTTTATTGCCGAAGAATTCTATTTGCAATGAGAAAATTAAGCTACTATATCGCTCTGTTCCTGCTTTTTTCCGCTTGTAAAAAAGAAAGTAGCTCTCCAAATTGGCCTTTGGAACGTTATGAGCTGGTACTTCCATCAAAAAGTATATATTTTGACTGGAATCCGAAAGAACATTACCGTGCCATATTGTATTCCTTTTCTCAGCCTATTGAATTATTGACATCCATTGAAAATGGAAAATTTAAAGTTAAGCTCGATCAGGTTGCCGGTATAACAGAAGGTCCTGCGGAATTATTGCTTGTGGGAAAGAATATCTATCATTTCAATGTGATGATAAAAAATGTCGGTTCTGATCATCCTAGCACCAAAACCTTCTATTCCCCCAGGACATTTGATCCAGATTCTAGTTTGATCCAACAACGCTTATCGATAAATATGGATACATATAGAAATTTACACCCTATTCATTCCAATAAATACTTTATAGAGCAGAATTATGCGGTGTCGACAAAGGCAGGTACCTATTGCCCGGAGCAAAGTAACCCTATCTCCTGCTATTATGTTATTCCGGGAGCCTGCTCCTCCATACCGATAAGCATTACGCGGATCTCGGATAGCTCGCTTCAACTTGAGGCAGGCCCTCTTGTAGACCAATTTGCTAATCCTATCGCAAATGGAACCTTAGCACAATTTATTTTAACGGACGAAAAAGAAACAACCGTTAGTGAAGTTTTGGTACAGAAAGGTTACGCCAAAATAAAATATGAGATTATAGATAAGGGCGAAAAAAAATTGACTGTTAAAATTGGCGACCGCAGCTCACAAACAACAATATTAAAATCAATACTATGAAGATGGCGTTTTATCTGATTATAGCAATCTTAGCGTTATTCGCTTATCTACAAATAACAATGACACCTAAGACTGAAGCCCTCCCCAGTTTTATGGTTAAGGACAATATTGTTGAGAAAAAGGAGAAAGCAGCGATCAACATTATTATTCGATCTCCAATTCTTCCATCGAAAGCTTCATTAAATCAATTGTCATCCGATTACAGCAACATATGGGCCCATTTAAACCACCTTTATGAAACAAACGACGTAACTATAGGAAAAGAGTTTTACACCGAAGAATGGTTTAAGTTCCTTTCAAAACGCCAGCGGCCTTTAGCTGATCGCGTGTTATCCAGACAGGACCTTAGGCATAATCTTATTATACAAAATTGGTCGAATGATAACCTCATCTGTATGGCAACAGATAGCGCAGTACTACTAAACTACCATGTGGATGACAGTCTTATAAAATCAGAACAGATAACTGTTGCCGTGGTTCTTCTATTTCAAGGCGACAACTGGCGCCTTGATGCCTTAAAAGTAATCGAAAACAAAATAGTCAAACCCTAAAATCGTTTTTATGAATATAGCCTTTATATCTCCTTATCCACCGAGTCAAGTAACGCTGAATGAATATGGTTATCATTTAATCAGAAGCTTTATTGGAAAGCTCCCCGTGGAGAAAATTTACGTTCTGACAGATCATATCGAAAATGATAGCGATTATAAACGCTATAAAGCCGAAGGAATTGACATTATACCATGTTGGAAATTTAACAGCTGGTTATCCTCCTGGCATATTTATAAAATGCTGAAATCATTAAAAGTTGATGCGATTATTTTCAACATGCAATTTATGACTTTCGGCGACCGCAAAATCCCGGCGGCTCTTGGTCTATTGACCCCCTGGCTATGTAGAAAACTCCGAATACCTTCCATCGTATTACTTCATAACATTACAGAAACCGTAAAGCTTGATACAATCGGAATGGCCAAGGCAAAATGGAAAGAAAACATCTTACTGAAAATTGGTGAAATGCTAACCAAAATTATTCTAAAGGCTGACCTTGTCGGTGTGACCATATCACAGTATGTCGATATTTTAAGAAAAAAATATCATGCTAATCACGTCGTACTCCTTCCACATGGTAACTTTGAGCTTCCGGAAAGAACATATATAAACGAACCACCGCAAGTCATAAACTTGATGGCATTTGGAAAATTCGGCACCTACAAGAAGGTGGAAGTACTTATTGAAGCAACACAAATACTTCGGGCAAAATATCCCCAATACAAATTTGTAGCCACTATAGCGGGAACTGACAATCCCAATGTGAAGGGTTATTTAAAATCTGTACAACAACAATATTGTGAGGTCGAGGATCTTGTTTTTACAGGATACATCGCCGAAGAAGATGTTGCTAAAATTTTTCAGGACAGTACTTTTATTATTTTTCCCTACACCACGACAACCGGAAGTTCAGGAATACTCCATCAAGCCGGTAGCTATGCACGTGCTTGCATTTTGCCTAAAATAGATGACCTTGAACGTGTTGTTGAAGAAGAAGGTTACGGTGGTGCATTTTTTGAAACCGACAATGCTGCCAGTATGGCTGAAGCCGTTGCCTTTCTTCTCGACAACCCAGAAGAACGTCGCAAAATTGAAGATCAAAACTATGCTGCTGCCAAAGGTTTACCCATGAATGAACTTGCCGAATGGTATATTTCACATTTACAGGCATTGATAACGACAAAAAAGAATTGATCATGGCTACTAAGATTATCACGTTCTTTTTAAATCTCTTTTATAGACTGTTTAAAAAATTCATTCCTTATCAGTTATATGCATATTTAGCTGTAGGTGCTTTAAACACAGCTTTAAATATCCTTATTTTTGCAATAAGTTATCATTTTATTCTACCAAAAGATGGCGTGTCCATTGCCAGTATACACTTCGAGTCCTATACAATCAGTTTAGTTATCGCCTTTTTAATAACAGTTCCAACAGGTTTTTGGCTAGCGCGAACATTTGCGTTTGAGGCAGGAGTTACCGAAAAAACAGATGGCTCAAAAAAGCTTGTTAAATACTTTCTCGTTGTGCTACAAGGTCTCGGGACCGACTATCTCATCATGAAAACGCTCATCGTCGTATTTCGGATAGAACCAACCATAGCAAAAATAATCTCAACAATCATTACCCTATCAATTAACTATGTGTTGCAAAAGTATTTCACGTTTGTGAAAAAGAAATAAGCTACCACCGCCAGGCGAGCCTTAAAGTAAACCAGTTGAAACGATAACCTGTTCCGGTACTTGAAGCGACGTTGCTTGTCTGATACTTGAAAGAAGATTCGAAATGACGTAAACGGAATCCGATCTCCGGCTGTACGCGGAAAGCACTTTCCCAAGACTGCTTTTCTATTTGCTGCATTCCGGCCGCGCCCTGAACCTGAAAGTAAAAACTTGATATCAGTGGCAAAGGAGTGGTATAGTCCAAAAATATTTCTGTGCTTAAATACCTGTTAGGCGAAAAATAATATTGAATGGTATTGTCTTTATAGTGTAAGGCTGAAAAATTAATACCGGCCTTAAAAGTCGGTTCAGTTCGGAAAAGATGGTAAAATGACCCAAAAAATTGTTGGCTCCTATTATGATCCGTTAAAAATCCGATGTTACCCTGTGAATAGAAACCATATTTACCTCCTACCATGATATGAGTGACATAGCCCAGATTTGTGCTCCTGATTTTTTGTCCAAGCAAGGAAGCCGTATAATTCAAAATATCTGATCCGATAAATAATCCGATCATCCTACGGTCATGTGGCTGATACTGGATGGTTTGTTTTCCTGTTATACCAAAGTATTTTTCGCGGCCGGCGGGGTCGATCCATTGGAAATGCACATCTGAAGTCCCAGACCACGCTTTACTCCATCTCTCAACGATATTCAGATGGGCAAACTGCAGCTTGGTCTTCTCAACATTTGGCGACTCGACAGTTCCCAAGCCCGCTCGCAGACTCAACCTGTAAGTGCGTCCTTCGCCCTGCTGCCACCACACCGAATTTTCTAGCCTTATATTATCCCCTACATCTTTAAAATAACTAAATTCGGTCCCTGCATTTTGCCTACGCCAAGCATGGTATTTATCCATAAATTCCTGAAGCTCCCTAGGTGAAAACATCGTTGTGTCACGTCTCATATAGTGAAGGGCATCCTTAAACTCTTTTTTACCCAAAAGTACCTCAGCATATTCTTTGATATAGTGTTTATTTGGAAATTTTACAGACAGCGAATCATAATGTGCCAGACCGTTTTTGTAATCACCAGATGTTGTTAAAAGACGAGCCTTGAGTAACAACCTTTGTTCGGGATTTAGTTTTGTTTGCTGTTCTTCGAGAAAGGCAGCTGCTTGCTTCGTATGAATATTCCATAGCATGGCATTGAAATAATTGACAATTGCATTTTGGTTATTATTATCCAACTCCCAGGCCTTCTTCGCGTATCGGATAGCTTTGGCAGGATGATGTTGCATAAACAGTGCGTAGGAAAGGTTTATTCGTATGGTGATAGGTTCATAATTTAAATCCAGTAAAGATTCGAATGTTTTTACAGCATCTCCAAATGCTCTTTTCTGTAACTGCATATCGCCTTTCAGAAGAAGCGCGCCTGCATCTTTGGGTTGTAATGCGAGTATACTATCAACGATACGGATAGCAGTTCCGAAATCTTCATTTTTTCTAAACTGCAAAGCACGTTGTATGTAAGCTTCCCGTTGTTCATTGGTCAATCCAGCGGTTGACAACACATTTTGGGCAGCACAAAAAACAGTTGAGCTAAGCAAAAACAGAACAAAGAGTAGCAGATTTTTCATAATTATTTATTAACTTAAATAAAAAATAAAGCGATGGACAATAGCACTTTACCCTCAACTGATTCTAATACAGAATATTTTATTGTGCTGGATAAAAGATTTACCTCGTTAGAGGCCTCCACACTTCGCTCCAAAATTTCGGAGGTCCTAAATTCGTCAATATCTTCAGTTTATGTCGATGCGTCCAATGTTACTGAAATAGACTTATCCGGTGTCAATGAAATTATTCATTCAAATTATGCCCTGTCACTTGTTTCAAAAAGGCTGAATCTGATTTATCAAAAGAATTCACCTTTAGATAATTGGGCTAGCATAACAGGTTTTTCACGATTTATCAGCAGCACGATACCGACTTGATTTCCTACAGGATAAAAATATAGAGACTACGATCATAGCATAAATAAGACTACCCATAAACCCCATAAACCGATCCCAAAAGGTATCATAATGCGATAAAAAAAATAATCTTAGCACAAAAAACGATAAGGTAGCAAATCCTATCAAAAACCAATATTGAATATAACCTGTAGTTGCCTGAATATTCGCTCTTGGCATATTCCAAATACAGCTACCAACAGCAATTAGCCCCAAAAGACTGAACATAACCTGTAAAATAGCGTAAATCGGAAATGCCCCCCCTAAAAAAGAGGTCTGCGCATTAAGAAGGTGAATACGTTCAACAAAAAATCCGTCGTCGTGTGTAAATGCATCCCAAAATAGATGTGTGGCTATACCCAAAGTTATTGAGAATATTACGACTAAGGTGTTTTCAACAGCATATTGTCCCCAATTAAATGACGCGTACTTTTTCAATCTTTGTTGTAGAAATATAGGTAAATTGGAGTAAAGGTGTCGTTTAACAAACTCATGAAAAATAAAACATAAGATAAATGTCAATGGTATATCAAGATAAAAAATTCCAGGAAAATGGTGACCAATATTGGGTCCTGTTCTCATTTTAAAGAAGAATTCAAAATCAGGTATCATACTTCCCATAACTAAGCCTGTAAAAGAAATATATCGACCGCTTATTTTTCGAAAAGGTAAAATCAAAGCCGGATGTGCAAATGTAAATGGCATAATATCCCTTTTGTTTTAATCGATTTCAGCTAAAATCTTTTGAATCTCTTTTTTCGTAATATTCCTTTTCAGTAAAAACTCTACAGATCCTTGCGCAATGGACTGCATAGCTACACTTAAGTCTTCCAATGCTGTTGTAAAAATAACAGCACTGTCTGAAGTAATTTTTCTCAATTGCTGCAATACTTCTAAACCATTCATTTTTTCCATTTGATAATCCAAGAAAATAACGTCAGGCTTTTGATCAAGTTGATTTAGACAAGATTCGCCATCTGGAAAAACAGCGATATCAATAAATTCAAGATCCCGTAGAATCTTGGATAACATCGCTGTTACCACAGGATCATCATCAACAATAAATATTTTTTTCATAATAGGCATTTAGATTAAGAAACCTTACTGATAGCTTTTTGTTTTAATAAATTTAATAATTTTGACACAAAAAAAACATTAAATTATAACTGAAATTTAAAAAAAGCAAAGTTCGATTAACTTTAATAAAAGGCTAATAATTAAAATCTTTATTTCAAAAAAGCCTAACAAAAGCACGAATAACTTCGTAAGAATTCGTCCTTGGGAACGGAATCAAGATACCGAAAATGTTATGTCTGTATTTGAAAATACGATTACTAATGTACTTTTATAAATATGACCTCTCCTCAAATTTAGGAGGTTTCTAAAGTAGAAAATTCCGATGTGGAATAGATTCATAGCGAAGTATTTGAACAATAATCTGAAAAGTTAATGAAATCTATTGATCGGTAGATCGAACTAACCTCTTATTCTCGTTACCATCATTTGGGGAAGCGTTCTCCCATTTCATTTCCTTCGTATTCAATTTTTTTATCAGATACTGTTCTGTATATATCTTGCGTTCATCGTAGAGCGTCACCAAAGTCTTATCATTACTTAATACATAGGTTCT
>JAITLV010000314.1 GCA_031277685.1 Sphingobacterium sp.
TACGATCACGATAACGGCTGTCTCTTCTTTGCGAAACCCCGGCAGATCATCGAGATGAAAAATCTGGAGTTCGAAGAAAAGGGCTATATGTTGATGATCCACGAAGACTACCTGCATGGACACGAACTTTTCAAGGAAATTGAGAAATACAGTTTTTTCGATTATGAAGTGAACGAGGCCTTACATCTTTCCCCGAAAGAGGAGCAGCTAATCTTGGAGCTCTACGCAAAAATCCAGGACGAATACGATACTAATCCGGACGAATACAGCCGTGAAATTATGCTGAGCCATGTTTCCTCCATCCTGAAATATGCGCAGCGCTATTACAAAAGACAGTTTATCGATCGGGCGCAGGTGATCGGCAAAACAGTATCCAAGTTTAACGATCAGCTTCGGACTTATGTCAATCAGGGCCTGCTGGCAAAAAGCGGCCTGCCCAATGTGGCCTTTCTGGCCGATCAGCTCTTTGTGTCGCCACGCTACCTCAGTGACCTGCTCAAACAGGAAACGGGCAAAACGGCCATGGAGCTGATCCATATTTTTATGATCTCAGAAGCCAAGAACTTACTGCGCTTAGGGGAAAAAGGTGTCGCTGAAATTGCTTATGAACTTGGTTTTGAAAACCCATCGTATTTTACCCGGCTTTTTAAAAAGCAGACAGGAATGAAACCCCTGGAATTCAGAAAGTCTCAGCTGAACTGATAAGTTATAACGTATTATAAGTCACAGGAAAATGAACGATTTTCCTGTGACTTCGTGTTTGTATCCAATCGCTACACATCGACTGTCTAATTTTCGGGCGATGGGCGTTGTGCTGCTGGTCATTTCATTTTTCTTTTCGAACAAAGGCGATAGGCCAACAGTCCAATCGCAAGACCGGCCACAATAGACTTGCTGATAAAGGCCTTTTTATTATGTTTCCATTCGGCGGCGAGTCCCAGCTCTTTGGCAATATTGGGAAGATGGCCTTTTGCGATATCCTGTGCAACGCCTTCTAACATATTGACACGGTCTGCCAGGACCAGTGGGAGCCATCGGCCATAGCTTGATTCACTGTATTTGAAAGCGATGCGCCGGATTGCGCCGCTCAGCCCCTTCGGCGGACTGCTCGTACCATAGACTGCAGTCAGATTGGGCCTTTCCACAGACTTGAGGATCTCCACGCTATCCTCCTGCAGCGGTGGGCGTGGCCAGGAGTAACCCTGATGTTCAGCATTACTGCGCTTTTTTAGGGGGTAGGTTGGGTCATTTTTGGCGTCAAAATCAATGCCCCAGCCCTTGATGTGGCTGTATTGTCCTTTTCTGTCGTTGATAAAATCTTCGGGTGTCGTTTGATCTGTCATCATAATAAAATATCTTAAGTTGAGGCCATGGGTGGAATTAAAACGGTTTTGATGCAGTTGTCCAATTTGGAAGAGAAAAGATGATAGGCATCGCCCACTTCCTCCAGTGGAACCCGGTGTGTAATCAGTTCCTTGGGGTTGATAATACCCTCTTGTACATGTTGGATAAGTTTAGGTAGAAGTCGCTTCACCGAGGCTTGGTTAGCCCGTATTGTAATCCCTTTATTGAGCACATTTCCGATGGGGACGAGGCTGTTGATGGGACCATAAACACCGACTATCGACACGATGCCGCCCTTTTTTACACTATTAATCGCCCAATGAAGTGCGGTAGTCGATCCGCCTTGGAGCATCATATATCTTCCTAAAAGCGTATTCATCGCATTTCCGGCAGCTTCACAACCTACGGCATCAATACACACATCAGCCCCCAGTGAATCCGTAATGGTCTTGATAAAAACAACAGGATCACCGATGGTACGGAAGTTGACCGCCTCACACTGCGCATACCGTTCGGCAAATTCAAGCCTATAATCCAACTGGTCGATAATAATGACGCGTGCTGCACCAAACAGCCAGGAGCACTTGGCAGCCATAATACCGATAGGGCCGGCACCAAAAACCACGACGGTATCGCCGGGCTGTATCCCAGCCATTTCGGCCGCCTGATATCCTGTCGGCACCACGTCGGTCAACAAGACAGCGTCATCAGGATCCATCCAATCGGGGATAACAACTGGGCCTACGTCTGCATAAGGCACACGAACATATTCGGCCTGTCCGCCGGCATAGCCGCCTGCGGTATGGGAGTAACCAAAGATGCCGCCCACCGCAGTAGCTTCGGGGTTGGACTCATGGCAGTTGCCATATAGTTCCTGCCGGCAAAAAGCACATTTGCCGCAGGCAATATTAAATGGCACCATTACCCGGTCGCCAACTTTTAAATTTTCTATTTCAGCGCCTACCTCGACAACCTCACCGATGAATTCGTGACCGAAAGTAGAGCCTACCCTTGTGTCGGGTACCAACCCATGGTAAAGATGCAGGTCGGATCCGCAGATACAGGAACGCAGTACCTGGACAATTGCATCCTGTGGATGGAGGATCTCAGGCAATGGAGCATGTTTATCGGCACGTACGCGATAGGGGCCCCGGTAATTCATTGCAAGCATAATTCCTAAATTTTTAAACTGTCAAAAAAGCCAGCGTCTGTTCGAAGACACTTACTTAGGAAGGAATGTGCTGTTCCATTCGTTTGCCTATTTTGCGGATAGCGCACTAATACGTTACAAAGCGTATTTAGAACATCGGGGGAATCCAGTTGGAATTTATGGTGGATTTCAACGATTCAAAACCCAGGGATAGGCATCGTTTAGGTGCTTATCCCTGGGATCAATGGGATTGTTACATTATTCGCTCCATGGCGAGTGCAGAATGCAGTCGCAGAAATTTTTTCTTTTAAAATTGGGGATCATAAACGCGCAGACATCGGCCTTGATATTCCCAAAAGTGGTTTCGGTCTTGTGCTCAAATCCGCTAAAGAAGGTGGGAATGATATTCTTCTTGAAATCATTTCTCGGAAATGCCGCGATAATCTCTTCCCTGTGCGCAGTTGTGAGATGTTCGTAACCTTCGCCCATCACATCCAGGCCCACACCTGAATACATTAAGGCGACTTCATTCTCTTTGTGTTCGGCGATACCGATGGTCGTATGCAGGGCAATCGTGTCCCATACGAGCTGCAGTTTCTCATTGGCGATGCCGTGGCCTTTCAGAAAATCACGGGCAGCATTGGCACCATCGACCTCAAAACGTAGATCTTTGCTGCTATAATGTGGCACCAGTCCCAAATCGTGGAATACCGAGGCTACATATAACAATTCGGAATCATGCGCCAGGTTATTTCGCTGCGCATTTAGCGACGAAAATAGAAATACACGGAGCGAATGGTTGTAGATAAATTCGGTACCATGCTCCAAAAGAAGGTCGGTTGCTTGGGTAGCAATTTTACTGTCCGGTATGTTGATACCGGCTACGTGTTTTAAACGTTTTATTGACATAACTAAGTGTTTTTTTACAAAGTTAAGGTCTTGGTAAGCACCGGATAATGCCAATAAATACGTTTGGGATGTCAAAATTACCCGAGGCCGACTTGCATCAGGATCCTATGCCGACCACTTGCATGCGGAATGTTGCAGGTGACTGTTTTGTATTTTTCTTAAAAAAATGACTGAATTGCTCGGGGCTGTTAAAATGCAGTTCGTAGGCGATCTGCTTGATGGTAGCAGCGCTGAACTGTAGCTGCCTTTTTGCTTCGGCAATAATTTGTCCGTTGATCAATTCTTTGGCACCGAGTCCGCTGCACCTTTTGCACAGTTCGCTCAGTCGGCGCGCAGTGATGTTGAGCGTCGTGGCGTATTGGCTCACGGAATGATGGCTACGGTAACGGGAGCTGAGCAGCTCCATAAATTTGCGGTAGAGCAAATAGTCCTGGCTGTCAAAGGTCGCCTCTTCGGTCAACTTTACATTGGCCAGTTTTATCATAATGATTTTTAGGTATGCGGCGAGAGCGTCTTGTTGATTGATATAGGATTTAGCGCCATACTCAGTATACAAGGCACGGAATAGAAAGGATAATTCACTGAATTCTGCGGGACTGAGCTGCAATTTATGATTGGCAGTTGTATTGTTAAACAGTACCGCTTTGCAGTTGCTTGCGCTCCGGGGGGCTTTTTCCCAAAAACAATCGCCAAAAGAAATTTTATATCCGCCGGGGTCCCTTATCGAATTAAAAGTGTAAACCTGGCCTTTTGACATCAGGAAGATGCAATTGCCGCTTATTTCGAAAGTAATGTTGTCGATCGTCAGATGGCCCTCGCCCAGCTCGAACAGTAAGATCTGATGATAACGCAGACGACAGGAGGCTGGCTGGCTTAGCATCACCCCGTCAAACGTTTCGATCAGGAATGAATTGGCGACTTCGGATTCCTCCAAAATTTCTTTTGATAATTTCATACAGGATATCTTTTTGCAAAAATAAGCGATTTAGATATTTGAGTGGGATTTTTTACAGGTCCCGCTTCTTCTCGTCTTTTTTCGGGCTAGTAGGACCGTTTATCAGATATTGCTGTAAACAGGATCCCGTTACCGAAACCGTATCCTGGAGCAAATCGGAAACGGTACCTGTAAACACCACAGTACCGCCATACTTGCCCGCTCCGGGCCCAATATCGATAATCCAGTCCGCTTGGGCAATAACATCGAGGTTATGCTCGATAACGATCACAGTATTGTGGTTGTCCACCAGATTATTGATAAAGTTTAATAGCTTTTCGGTATCACTGGGATGTAAGCCGGTGCTGGGTTCATCCAGCACGATAATCTTGTTGGAATTCTTGAGTTCTTTGGTCAGTTTGAGCCGCTGTCTTTCACCACCCGAAAAACTGTCTGAGCGTTGCCCCAAAGTAAGATAGCCCAGACCGAGTTGGAG
>JAITLV010000041.1 GCA_031277685.1 Sphingobacterium sp.
TATTGACTGGTAACGACGATTTTGTCGGATTAGCCCAAACTGGCACAGGAAAGACCGCGGCATTTGGTCTTCCATTATTAGAGCAATTAGACTTTTCTCAAAAACACCCACAGGCATTGATCCTTTGCCCTACTCGGGAACTATGTTTACAGATCTCAAAAGATTTAGAAAAATTTGCTAAATACGTTGACAACGTACATGTTGTTGCTGTATATGGAGGTGCAAATATCTCAGACCAACTACGTCAAATTAGACGTGGAGTGCAAATTGTAGTAGCGACCCCAGGTCGTATGTTGGATATCATTGGCAGAAATGCAATTGATTTTTCAAATGTAAAATATGTTGTATTAGATGAAGCGGATGAGATGCTCAATATGGGCTTCAAAGAAGACATCAACAACATTTTGTCAGAAACTCCTGACGAGAAAAAAACTTGGTTATTTTCGGCGACTATGCCTTCTGAGGTTCGTCGTATTGCGAAAAATTACATGACCGATCCATTTGAGCTTACTGTAGGTACAAAAAATACAGGTAACGCCAACATTGAACACCATTACTATTTGATCAAAGCAAAAGATAAATATGCTGCTTTCAAACGTATTGTAGATTCAAATCCTGATATCTTTGGTATTGTATTTTGTCGTACAAAGATTGAAACACAGGATATCGCAGAAGCGTTGATTAAAGATGGTTACAATGCAGACTCGTTGCATGGTGACTTGTCCCAACAACAACGTGATAAGGTGATGAAACGTTACCGTGACCGTAGTTTACAACTATTGATCGCGACAGACGTAGCAGCTCGTGGTATTGATGTAAGTGATGTTACTCACGTAATTAACTTCTCTTTACCAGATGAAACAGAAAACTATACGCACCGTTCAGGTCGTACTGCCCGAGCAGGTAAAACTGGTATTTCTCTTTCTTTGGTAAACGTAAAAGAACTCAGCAAAATCCGTCATCTTGAAAAGATCATCGGTAAACCTTTTGAGAAAAAACAAGTTCCTCAAGGTGCTGAAGTATGCGAAAAACAATTGTTCTCTATCGTTAAAAAGATTGAAAACGTTGAAGTAAATGATGAGCAGATCAGTCCATTCTTGCCTGCAATTATGGAAAATCTGGAATCTCTTTCAAAAGAAGATATTATCAAAAGATTTGCATCCCTTGAATTCAACCGTTTCTTAGATTATTATAAAAACGCACCAGATTTAAATATCGAAGCCCGCGAAGGTTCTCGTGAAGATCGCGGTGACAGACGTGATGGTCGCTCTCGCGAAGGTTCAAAAGGTTATACGCGTTTGTTCATGAACTTAGGTTCAGTAGACGAATTCTCTCGTGGAGACATGTTAGGCTTTATCTGTAACAACGCAAACATCTCCGGAAAATCTATCGGTAAAATTGACCTTAAAGGTGTATTTACATTCTTTGAAGTTCAAGATGCTGAGGTAGAAAAAGTATTCCAAGGATTCCAAGGTGTGGATTACAACGGTCGTCAAGTACGTATCGAAGTATCTGGTGAAGCTAGAGGTGAAGGCCGTGGTGGTGACCGTGGAAGAAGCCGTGGCGGTGATCGTGGTGGAAGACGTGAAGGTGGATACCGTGGTGGTGATCGTGGCGGAAGACGTGATGGCGGATTCAGTGGCGAAAGACGTGACCGTGGAGGCAATGGCGGAGGTTTCCGTGATTTCTCAGGTAAACGCAAAGAGTCAAAAAGCAAATACTAAAGTTCGACTTTAGTATCTAAATAAGCGTAAAAATACGCTGGTTTGAGAAGCCTAACGGCTTTGCAGACCAGCGTATTTTTTATTTACAGCCCTTCAAATCGTCCCCTCAGCATCCCCATATTCACACCTATTCGATACCACATTATTCCTTCCTTTTCATATTGAATCTCCTCAAAAAAACGTAAATTAGTTGAATTACACGAACTGGATTTTCACCATGCCAACAGCAACAAGATTATTTGATTTAGCCTATCTGCAACAAGAAACTGCACCCGGGTTTTCGATGTTTTCCTACAAAAAAGAAACAAATTGGGTAGCAGTAAGTAATACAGCTTTTATTGAACAAGTCAATCAGGCATCCAAAGGTCTACTTGCTCTTGGTGTAGAACCTGGTGAAAAAGTCGCTTTAATCAGTGAAAATCGTATCGAATGGAATATTCTAGATTTTGCAATCCAACAGATCGGCGCGGTTGTCGTAGCGATCTACCCTAATATTTCAGCGTCGGATTATACCTATATATTCAACCACGCCGAGATTAAAAACTGTATTGTAAGTTCAAAAAAACTTTATACGAAGATCGCTTCCATCAAAGACGCATGTCCACTCCTGGAACATATTTTCAGCCTAGATACAGAAGTAGATCTACCAAATTGGCAGACTTTCATTGCTACTGGTACCTCCATAACAGATGAACAACTTCAGCTGCTTCGAGATGCTGTAAATACTGACAGCCTAGCCTCCATCATCTATACCTCCGGTACAACGGGAAATCCAAAAGGAGTGATGCTTACCCACCGTAATCTATTGGCCGATACCATCAGTAGTGAATACTCGTTCCCCGTTGAGCGTGGGGACCGCGCACTATCCTTTCTTCCAGTTTGCCACGCCTATGAGCGTGTGTTTCAATACGTCTATATGTATAAAGGCCTGACAATCTTTTTTGCACAGTCTATGGATACCATTGGTGAGGATTTCAGATCAGTCCGTCCACATATTTTTTCCGCTGTACCGAGAGTGCTTGAGAAAGTCTATGAAAAGATCAAGGCAACAGGCGAACAACTTACGGGATTAAAACGCAGCATATTCTTCTGGTCGCTTCGTGTCGGTGAGCAATATACCTTAGAAAATCGTTCCTGGTGGTACGATATCAAATTAAACATTGCACGAAAACTGGTCTTTTCGAAATGGCGTGAAGCATTGGGCGGAGATATCAAAGGTATTGCATCGGGGAGTGCTGCCTTGCAAGAAAGGCTGATTCGTCTATACATGGCCGCAGGCATTCCCATATATGAAGGTTATGGTCTAACGGAAGCAGGTCCTTGTATCGCCGTAAACTGTTTTAAAAGAGGAATGAAAATCGGAACAGTGGGTCTGCCGTTGATCAATATCGAAATCAAACTTGCCGAAGATGGGGAAATCCTCACCAAAGGTGAAAATAATATGATCGGTTATTATAAAAATGCCGAAGCCACGGCCGAAGTATTGAAAGAGGGTTGGTTATATACCGGAGATATTGGTCAGTGGGTCGACGGTAAATTTCTCAAAATCATCGACCGTAAAAAAGAAATGTTCAAAACTTCCGGCGGGAAATATATCGTCCCGCAGCAGCTAGAATCCAAGCTCGTTGAATCGCCTCTTATTGAGCAAGTCATGGTCATTGGAGAGTCCCGAAAATTTCCCGCAGCCCTTATTGTTCCAAATTACGCCAATCTTTTAGAGTGGAGTAAAAACTCCGCTCCTTCTCTAACAAAACTTTCGAAGATAGAGTTCCTGAGCACTGCGGAAGTTAAACAACAGCTTGAAAATGAACTTAACCGTATCAACCAAAATTTTGGAAGCTGGGAGCAGATTAAAAAATTTGCTATTATTCCGAATGAAATGACTGTAGAGACGGGAGAATTAACCCCTACCTTAAAAATGAAAAGGAAAATCATCCTTCAAAAATATGAGAGAGAGGTTGAAGATATCTACAATAGTTAATTATATAGAAAGAGATCTGGCTTTTTCTCTTCATCCAAATAGTAAGCGTTTAAGAAATACATGCATCTGTCGTTTTCCAATGATCGGGTAAAACAGCAGCATAAAAATAGCCCTGGTCATAGACGAGGGCTATACTGTATAGTGAATAAAAGCCTTTTGTCCCTACTTCTTAGGTAAACGTTGACGGATTGCCTCATAGATAACAACTGCGGCAGATACAGATACGTTAAGAGAACCTATTTCACCATACATTGGTATCTTGGCAAGATTGTCCGCAATACGGATCAAGTCATTTGATACACCAACATCTTCCGCTCCCATAATGACACAAGTAGGTGCCGTATAATCAACGTCATAGATACTCGATGTAGTTTTTTCCGTACTAACAACCAATTGCACACCTGAATCTATCAAGAACTTACCCACTTTTGAAAGACTATCATGACGGCAGACCGGAATTTTATACAATGCTCCTGCTGATGTCTTAATTGCATCCGGATTGACCTCGGCAGATCCTTTTTTTGGCACAATGATCGCATGTACGCCTGAACATTCTGCAGTACGTGCAATCGCTCCCAGATTACGGACATCCGTCACACCATCCAACATCAAAAGTAATGGAGTCTCCCCTTTCTCATAGATCTGAGGTAGGAGTTCTTCAATATTTTGATACGTAATTGGTGATATAACTGCTATCACGCCCTGATGGTTCTTTCGTGTGATACGGTTCAACTTCTCAATCGGAACCTGTTGAAAAGCAATATTATGTTCCTTGAGTAAGGACTTCAGCTCCAGGATCAAACTACCACTTAATCCGCGTTGTACAAATAACGATTCGATTTCTTTACCACTATCGATAGCTTCGATGACGGCACGGATACCGAATACCATCTGATTTACTTCACGTCTTTCGCCGTGATCACGATCACGTCTCTGAAAATTTCCTTGCATCATAAATACTAAATATTACCTTCCAAAATGGAAGAGATTGCAAAGGTACGAAAATTAACAGGAATTAGAACCTTCGATTTAGCTTAAACCCAAGTTAAACTCCTTACGCAAAGTATCTAAAAGCGGGTTTTTGGTGACCATTGCTTGATATTTTTCTTGTGAAGTGTATGGTTTACGGGAAACGGTAAACTCCATCATGACACCTTGCAGGTCTAGCGCAAAATTTTGCAGCTTTACCCGAAGATAATTCAACACATCAACTTTTGCACTTTGCAGTACATCCATCTGTACACCATTTTCGACATCAACCTCTATCAATGTACCATTTAGTCGAGGTTGGGTGGTTGTCATCATTGTATACAAGTTGATCTTATTTTCTGCCTTTAACTGCTCTGCATAAGCGTTCCAAATGGAAATAAATTGATTAAAACTAACCTCACGTTGTTCTGTACCTCTTACTAACTCAGGTTCGTCACCTTCTTTCGCAACTGAACTGTTTTCATAGATCGTATTGAGATCCGGCAAGGATGGGATAATTGCACTAGCTGTTGCACCCCATCCGCCCTTTTTGACTTTTGGCGGTACATTCGAAATAACATCATTTTTCACATCAGCTTTAACGGTTACAGCCGGAGGGTTGGATGTTAAAGTTTGTGTTGCAGATCCCGGCGCAGATATAGGCGTTGCTACTGGCGCAACATTTGACACCACATTGCCAGAAGAAGCTACCAGAGCGGGGCTTTCTTTCGGATGTGGGACTATTGGTTCAGGGAGTTTTTTTTTTACTCCTTCAGCAGCTGAGGGAATCTGTACAGAACCGAGCTGGCTTAATTTAATCGCACTTGCAATATGGCACATTTTCAGTAGTGCGAGCTCTACCTGTAAACGCTGATTTTTACTTGTTTTATAATTTATCTCACACTGATTGGAAATATTCAAGGCTGAAAGAAGAAATCCAGCGGAAGCTTTTTGCGATTGCTGTAAATACTTCTGACGGATACTATCACTCACCTCTAACAATTTTAAAGTAGCAGGTTCTCTGGCCACCAGTAAATTGCGAAAATGGGCAGACAAACCAGCAATGAAGTGACTTCCATCGAAACCGTGGTTCAAAATCTCATTAAAGGTTAAAAGCGTCTGTGCAGCATCTTCAGCCAATATCGCATCTGTTAGTTTGAAATAATAATCGTAATCCAGAATATTCAGGTTATCAATGACGGCCTGATACGTTACATTTTTATTTGAGAAACTGACAATCTGATCAAACATGGACAGTGCATCACGAAGACCACCATCTGCTTTTTGGGCAATGATATGCAAACCATCCTGATCATACGCTATGGCCTCCCGATCAGCTATTCTCGCAAGATGACTTGCCATGTCCTCCACTTTGATTCGATTGAAATCAAAAATCTGACAACGGGAGAGAATCGTCGGTAAAATCTTATGTTTCTCCGTTGTAGCCAGGATAAAAATTGCATAGGAAGGTGGCTCTTCCAGTGTTTTTAGAAAAGCATTAAAAGCGGCCTGCGAGAGCATATGCACCTCATCAATAATATAAATCTTATACTTTCCTGCCTGGGGTGGTATACGGACCTGATCAATGAGATTACGGATATCATCTACAGAGTTGTTGGATGCCGCATCGAGTTCATGGATACTGAAAGAATTGCCATTTTGAAAAGATTTACAGCTATCACATTCGCCACAAGGCTCAGTTCCGGGTAAAATCTGTTCACAATTTATTGTTTTGGCCAAAATACGGGCACAAGTAGTTTTACCAACACCACGCGGCCCACAAAATAAAAATGCCTGTGCCAACTGATTGTTGTGGATCGCATTTTTTAAGGTACCTGTAATGTGTTGCTGACCTACAACCGAATCAAAGGTAATCGGGCGGTATTTACGTGCAGAAACAATAAAATTATCCATTGCACGAAGATACGGATTAAAAAAAAGAAAATAGAGAAACTAAAACCTAAAAATCAAAAATCGAAAGATAATAATCCTCCAGCTGAATAAGAGGATTATTATCTTTTTAAGGCAAAACCTTATTACAGAAGCGTCTTTAACAAATTACCTAACGCATCGCCGTGAAGATTTTTCGCGATTATTTTTCCTTGTGGATCAATCAAAAAGTTTTGTGGGATTGCTTGTATTCCATACAATGCGGCCACCTCATTTTTCCAGCCCATCAGATCACTTACATGATGCCAGTGTAATCCGTCCTTTTCAATCGCTTTCAGCCAATCTTCTTTTTTTCCGGGACGATCTAAAGATAATCCAAGAATAGTGAATTTTTTATCTTTGAACATCGAATATGCCTTGACTAAATTGGGATTATCTGCTCGACAGGGGCCACACCAAGAGGCCCAAAAATCCAGAAGAACATACTGTCCCCTAAAATCAGACAATTTCACAGGCTTTCCCTGAATATCCGGCTGGGAAAAATCAGGCGCTTCGTTGCCTATGGCAAGTCGCTTAGCAATCGTAATTCCTTTTGCAAGGACTTCCCCCTCCTTTTTTGATTTTAGGTCTTCGTTTAGCAATTCGAATAAGGGACTGATATAATCTACATCTATTGCATACCCAGCCAGCTCCTTTAACGCCAGTAGGCTAAAGTAAGATGTTGGGTTGGTTTTAATATAGTGTTCCTTAGCTTTATCTTTCTTATGATCAAGGTCATTTAATGCTTGTAAAGTAGCCTTTAGCTCCGCTTGATCAACATTTTCTTTCTGCTGATACAAGGTAGATCTCTTAGCGGTTAAATCATCGGTTTCTGTGTCTAAATATCTCATAAAACTAGCGTAATGCGCATAAGCTGTCTGAATGGCACTTCCTTTGATGCTTGCATTTGCCATTTCATTTTCCAGCGTAACCACACTTGTGCCCTGATCAACATATAAATTAACTCTGTCCATACGTCTATTGACCTTTCTTCCAAAGAATGACGTTCCATCCGGCGAATAATACAAATTTACCAATGTAGGTTCCGAGCAGTTCCCCTTATAGGTCGCTTCCCTATTTCCCAACATTACGGAATCTAATACCAATTGATTTTCCTTGAAATAACGCACAAACACTTTTGCCTTTTTATCCACTGCCTTTTTAGAAACAATATGAATGTTGAAGCTATTTTCCTGAGCCTGTAATATACCTACTAGCATACAAACCACCGAGGTTACTATATATTTAATTTTCATCTTTTAGATACTTTTTGCGCGTGCCAGCAAGGCATCAGCGAGTTTGATAATTTTAGATGTTTCGAGTTCCGCCAACGCTCTAGCAGCTTCCGCTGCTCTGACTGCTTCCTTTTTCTTTTTTAGCTGAATACAGATATCGGCAAATGTTCCCTGGTTGGAATAATCGTTCGGGTTCAGTTGAACGGCCTGTTTAGCGAGGATATAACATTGTTGAAGTTTCATCTTCTTTGGTTCCTTTTCCGCATCTCTTGCAAAACGGCGTGCAATAAAACTAAGCCGTTGATCCTCCTCTTTCAGTATGCCTCTTCGAAGTTCATTTGTGACACTGACAAATTCTTCCGCTGTACCCTGTGTACCAGCCCATTCGGCACGGAATAATGCCACATCAATTTTAGCATCGTTTCCTTTCAATTGAGAGAAGTAGGCTAGACCAGTATCAAAGTCAGCTTTTTTGCCATCACGGATAAATCCATACATCGCATAACGGATCAGGTAAGTCTCCTTTGCTTCAAAATCTTCAGGCTTAGCAATAGTTTTAAAATAAGCCTTATTCTCTTGAAAAAAACGTCCATACCGATCCTGATCTGATCTGGCCATCATTTTGATCACTTCCCAACCGTCTGGACTTTTCAAAAAACTATCGTTGGCAACTCCAGCTAATGCTTTTCTTCCCTCTTCTGCCAAAGATTGATCAACATTATTCATGACCAATATATATCGTAGCAAAAAATCTGGCTGACGGTTCCCCGCTAAAAAAGCAGTTTTCAATACAGGAATTTGATATTCATGTGTATTTGCCCGCTGCGCTTGTTCCAAAAACTCGTTCGCCTCCATCTTCGATTGTGTTCGGTAAATCAGCTCACCGTCTCCATTGATAAAAAGATAAGTCGGAAAACTTTTGATCTGATAGTTTTTAGCAATTTCGATTCCTTCCCCAGATTCGCAATCGAATTTTACATTAATAAATTTGGCATTAAAATATTCCACCACCGGTAGCTGGTTAAAGACATTTCCTTCCATCCATTTACAGGGCACACACCAGGATGTATATCCATCTAAAAAAATCAGCTTGCCTGTTTGTTTCGCCTGTTCTTTTGCTTTCTCAAAATTTATTTTCTGGAAAGCGATATGTTCTTGAGCCCGTAAAGACAATAGTCCTACAAACATCAATAAAGCTGTGATAATTTTCTTCATAATTCTTTTTTAGCACACATAAAAGTAATACGGAGGATTACAGTCCCCATATTACTTTTATGATGATTATTTTGTTATTTTCTTAATTGGTCTCGTGGAGACATTAGGTGAATTATCAGCAGTATTAGCTGATAAATTATAGTATCCATGCCAACTTGGGTTTGTATTGAAATCAAAAGTATTGAACAGCTTTTTCCCACCGTTATTGGTCATCGTTGATGACAAATGGTAGGACCCCGTAGCAGAAGTAATATCCAACATAGTCCCGCCCTGTGCTTTTATCGCATTATTTACTATTGTCAGATTGGCGTCAACTAATTTTAGTTCATCTACTGCTGGGAGATACCAGCCAGCTGTCCTACCCGAGGTGGATTTATATTCATATGCATATATAAATCCACTTGTAACTGCATTCAACCCTAAGTTTTGATCCTTATTACGATCGACTAGTGCTAATGTATTGCTATAGCCATCGGTAAAGCTCGGGGTAAAGAAGGTTGCTCCTACAGCGCCGAAAGGTCTTGCAGCATGTTCTAAAGCGATTATTTTCGCTTCTCTGACATTCATCGGATTTACCCAAAAAACAACACCTGCAGGTTTGAAATCAGCATCATAAAAAAGATCACCTAGTTCAAAAAAAGTTTTCGGAGCAGCGAGGCTATAAGGCAAAGATAATTCTGCTGTTTTCCCATTATACTGTGCCCGCAGTTTAATTTCACCTTTTCTATTGACAGTCGTCGACGCAAAAAAATCAACTGGAGCCTTTACTTTTAACGTATTTCCGGCTAAACTGACAGTCCAGTCCGGCGGTGCAGTCACAAGGCTAAGCGTAGCTCCAGGGCTGGAACGGATCTCCGAGCTAAAGGGCTGCCCTTCTACCGCATCAAAGCGTTTCAACTGAGAAGAAAGATAAATACTGGAGGGACTCGTATTTTTTGGATGCGCATTCATAAATTCCCACATTAATGGTGCAATATAATACCAACTTATACCGTGTCCTTCATCCAGTATGGTATAGAATTCAATATCTGCTTTTCCACCATTCCATTTTCTAGTGTTATAAGATTTGTAATTATCAATCTTTAACGTATCGCTTACTATCGCATCCGAAGCAAAATATCCTCCAATCAAATTAGCCCAACTATTGATATTTTCTAATGCGGCAGAATGAATTACAATATCATCATTCTTACCATTAAATGCACGAATAGGAACTATCCGTGTGGGTAGATTTGACTCTGCTAACTTCATTTGTCCAGAGACAGGTACTGCTGCTGCAAATACCTCTGAACGATAGTAAGCCAATACAAAAGAAAAAATTGCACCACTAGACTGTCCACAAGTATAGATCCTGTTTTCATCTGCAATTGGGGTATGCGTTTTAAAGTAATTTACCATCGCATCCACAAAAGGAAAATGATAATCAGAATTCTGCCAGTTTACAGCAGCCCCTGTATCCTCTCCAGCAGGATAAACAATAATACAATTTTCACGGATGGCCAACTGTGCTAAAGGATCACTCATGGATACATTACCTATAGGGTCCTCCCCTGTCCCATAACTTCCATGAAAATTAAATATGAGAGAAATCGGCTTCGACTTGACTATTGATACGGGCATAAAGTACTTGAACCGACGTTCAGTTTCTTTCCCATTATAGGTCACCTTTAATTTAACCAGTTGTACTCCCGGAGTCAGTTCACCTTCGACAGTTCCCGGTCCATTTCCATCTTTATCATAATCATCAACATTGACCTCTTTTTTATTTTGTGACAGGTAAAGACTTTTGTCCTTAACACAGGCTGATAAACTAAAAAGAGATAATATTAGAAAGGGGAAATATATTTTTTTGAAAATCTTATTCATAACATCATCTTTTTTAAATATTGTCTAACTCTGTTACACCGCCATTAGACCTACCATCACGCCAATGTGTCTGATACTTTATCTTTACATCAACCGGTATTCCAGACACAGCTTCATACTTCTCCTTTAAGGTCAGCCCTAAGCTTGTCTTATCAAGATCAAATCGTAAGATATCACCTTTATTGGTATCACCATTACCATCTTTATCTGCACCGTAACGTGATACGCCCAAGAGCAACGTTTTCTCGGTACGCGAGACAGTCATGCTGGTAATCACAGCATCTTCCTTATAACCAAGTGATGTGAGCGAAATGGCTACATGCCCCGAATTAGGCACCAAATTGGACGTCACATCCAAAATATTATACTTATACAATTTATTACCAGCAGTGAAGAACACATAAGGGGAAGCTTTCATATTGTAAAACTTGCTTTGATCATTTGCAACTCCTCCACTTACTTCGCCTACCAAGTTGTATTTATTACCCGATTTGCCTAATAGCAAAAATTTCAATGCATTGGCAGAAGCTTTCAATACTGCAAACGAGGTTCCTGTTTGGCTTGTCGCAGCACCATAGAGAAGATCATGACCAGGAAAAGCTTTCAGATCAGTTGTTGGTATAGTATAACTACTACCATAGCTAGAATATGTAAAACGGCCAAAAACACGATCAAACAACATGAAATTACCTAAGGTATAACCGTGCTGGAATAAGGTTCCATTAGGGGTCGGTATCATTGTATCAAAATACCCAAATGGTGAAAAATACCCCGTCGTCCCATATGCACTTTTACGATTATATGAAAAAGTCGTCGTGAAAGGTGGGGGAGCCAACGTTGCAAAATACAAAGCGCCACCGGAAATCATTTGGAAATGTATACTCTGATGGAAATTGCTTCCATAAGGATTATTACGCCACATCTCTACGCCTTGTGCCATAAACTCGGGTTTGTAACCACTGATATCAGGCGCAGGATAAGATGCCGAACGTGTATAAGCCTCACCTTCTAAGGTAGGTACAACATTGGGTTCCAATGTACTTTTATCAATAAGAACCAAACGATTATCTGTTAATACCAAGATTCTCCCAAACTGGTTGGCAAAAGGCGCAATATTTGTTAGAGCAACTTGTGAAGTAGGTTCTACCATCAAAAAATCCAATCGCTGCGGATCTATGCCCAAAGGCTTTCCAAAGCGTGACTCATAGTAATTGATTGCCCAATTAGCCGTTTTATCCAGTCGTAAATAGGACAGTTCGGCTTTTCCTTTAGACTTACTCAATACCATAATCAAATTTCCCGCGGTGGAAGAGGAAACATTCAAATCAAACCTAAAGTAACTTTTTACTTTCGTAATTTTATCCTCCACAATAAAACGTGATATTTTATTTCCAGGAGTCATAGTTACCTTGATATTTAAATTCAGACTATTGGAAACAATCGTATTATTTATATCCCAACTATAGTTAAACTTACTGGTATCGCTATACTGTGTCCCCTGCATTTTAGGTTCAATCTTCAAACTATCGTCCATATCTCTGGCATATTGTTTATCAATACCTAGTACGGTCAATTCATTGATTTCCATATAATCCTCCGGACCTGTCCCCAGGTCCTTGTAACAGGAACCTAACATCCCGCCGAAGATTAACATTAGAATTAGTTTTTTATAAAATTTCATTATATATGCTATCTATATGGTTCATAATTAGTCTTGCAACACCATCCTATCCATGTAAATTCGAGCTCCGGTTTCATCATCAAAAGTTGGTACGGCATCCAAATACCTAGTCAACCCATTAAAATACTCTCGTCCCACATTGTTAACATCGAAGTCACATTTATCTTTATTGGAAAATTTCGCATTGAAAGAAATCAGTATTTTCCATTTTTTTGGATGGTAAAATCCGAGATAAGGACCACGAAGAGGATCTTTCCACCAAATTGGTTCAGACAAATAATTATTGAGATATAGAAATGTTCTAAGTCCACCTTTCATTCCAAGATTAAAATCATCTGTAGGTTTCAAGTCTAAAGCAATTCTGCGATCTTCTGGATTTATAAAACTGCTGTTTAAGTTGGATCTTAACACAACTATTTTCAGTGTATCCTTCATTCTGCCAGCTCGAAAAGTTTGTATGGGAGAAATTAGCTTATAATGCATCCCTTCAACAGCAGTAGTTGAGTCAGCACCGACACTAATTCCATAAGTACGGTCTCTATCCGATACCGATCCCAAAAATTCCACAACAATTCGTGCTGTATCCTCTTTCATCTCCTCTGCTGCCATACCAAAGGAATAGACACTCCGGTCGACATAAGTTCGCGTTATTTTCTGCAAGATGGTATCTTCTTTATAGTATCTAAATTGGATACGCGATTTTTCTGTGTAAAGATTGTCTATTTTTTGATCACAGGAAGAGAAATGGACCACCGCTACAAAAAAAGACAGCAATAGTATTATATATCTACGTTTCATAATATTCCAGTTTAATTTCGGTTTCCAGTTTCAATTTCTTTTAAAGGAATTGGGAGTACGAATATAGTATTCGGTATACCCTGAATCCATCTTTTAACGCCATACCAGAACTGGCCTTCACCCAAAAATTCTCTTTTCGATTCACGCATAATATATTCCAGCGTCAGGTATGACCAATGCGCATTGTTCCGTATACGATGATCACGTAGCTGATTGATATATGATTGCGCTTGTTGATCATCTTTTCCCAGGTAACATTCTGCTAGTAT
Source organism: Sphingobacterium sp. (assembly GCA_031277685.1). GTDB lineage: Bacteria > Bacteroidota > Bacteroidia > Sphingobacteriales > Sphingobacteriaceae > Sphingobacterium. The sequence goes on from JAITLV010000041.1 coordinate 13,668, forward strand.
TAAATACATCTCAGAAAGTTTAATCATTGGAATTTTCGGGAAGAACTTATCTTTATTATCCACTTTATACTTTACAAATGAGCCATCTGTGGTTGAGAACCACTTGATATAGCGGATATCATCATTATTAGCCTCATACAACTGTGCTACGTTTGCAAATGGCAAAAAAGCTAAAGTGGTAGTACCTTTGTCATCCGTATGGGAATAGTGGATTTCGGTCGTAAAATCAGAGAGCTTTTTGTTTCTCAATGAAAAAATATGTTCATCTGAGAATAACATATCAATCTCCTTATCCGATTTGTCTACACTGGCAAAATCCAAAAGTCTAAATCGCTGAGATTCTACAACCTCCTTCGCGTACTTGATTGCATTATTTTTATCTCCGCGCATTAGACTTACACGGGCTAATAAAGCCTTTACTCCATATAGATTGAAACGGGCGACATACTTGTCGGCCTCGTTTTTATTGACTATTTCATAAGGCTTCACTTTCGTGATCGGATCATTTGCCAGGTATTTTTCGGCAGCTTTAAGATCATCAATGACCAACTGGACATTTTCTTCTACAGTATAAACCGGTGGCAAAGAAACCCCAAACGTCAGATTATAGGGTATTCCTGGTGCTTTTGGCGAAGCTGCAACATCTGGGCAAAACATACGTATCAGGTCACAATGCAAATAGGCTCTTAACGCATACGCTTCTCCCAGTATCTGACTTTTCGTTTCAGGACTTAATACACTCGCATCTTTATCAGCCCATGTTATAATATTATTTGCTCCGCCAATGGCACTGTACAACTGACTCCATATTTTTGCTATCGTTACTTGTGAGCCTGCATCTTTATAATCATATGCTCTAAGTTTGGCATATCTGGCAGCAATATTATTTGTGCCATAATAGTCTCCAAGCAAATCCATCACCTCCATGCTTAGCTTTTTCCCATAGAGACTAGAATCGGCCATTTGACTATATACACCCGCCAGGGCTTCCTGGTAACCCTGTGGTGTACTGAAAAGTTTTTCCTGCGTCACTTTATCGGCCAACTCTACATCCAGCCATTTATTACAGGCCGACAAAAAGAATAAAGGTCCCAGCAGTAATACAAATTTTAGTTTCATCAGAATAAATTGTTTATTCATATCTATTTCTTTAGAATGTCAGATTAAGTGCCAGTGAAAAGGTCTGAGCATAGGGATATCTTGTTCCTCTTTCCATCTTTACCGTGGAAAAGCGAAACAGATCAGTACTAGTCAACATAATACGGGCACGTTCCAGCTTTAGATTCGTCAATACTTTGGCTGGCAGATCATAGGTCAACGTTAGGGTTTGTAACCTTAGGAAATCATTCCTTTGTACTAACCTGGTCGTTTGGTAAGGCGGTTCTGTATCATCTATACGTTTATACAAAGCGACATCACCTGGTTTTTTCCAGCGTTCGTAGAGTACACGTCGGTCTGCATTAAAAAGAGGATTGGACCCTTCAACCTTTTGCGCCAATGTTGAATTATAAATCTTACCACCATATTCATAGGCTAAAATGAAATATAAATTGAATCCTTTATACAATAGGTTGGACTGAAAGGTTCCCATCCAAGTAGGATTCATGTCACCCACAATAATTTTATCTTTAGGGTCGTAATCGAAAGTCAGATCACCATTTAATTTCCGATAGATTTCATTGCCCGTCATTGGATCAATACCTAAAGATTCAACTACCATCAATGCACTCTGGGATCGTCCAGCTTGGTAAGTACGTAGTGGTTTAGGTCCTGTCACATTATCTTTCTTACCAGCTTCTTCATTCATCGCCTCCAAAGCATTCGATAGGTGTTTGATTTTGTTTTTATTTGTTGCTGCCCCTAATGTAAAGTTCCAGTTGACAGATTTTTTTCCACGAAGGACATTAAAACGCAAACGCATATCCATCCCCTTATTTTCCATCGAACCTAAATTTTCAGTATAACTCAAAAATCCAGTCGAAGGTGCAATATCAATTGGCAATAACAAATTTTGGGTTTGCTTGATATAAGCATCAATATTTAAAACGAGCAAGTTTTTGAACATTGTCAAATCTGCACCGATATTATTTTGAAGGGTATTTTGCCATTTCAATGCAGGATTACCATAACCTAATAATCGGGCCCCATAATATCCATTGTATTCATATAACGGATCATAGCCATACTTGGTTAGGGCCTGATCTGCGGAGAAATTAACAGATCCGGTACTACCTACTGAAGCACGGACTTTAAGGGTCGCATCGCTATTCCACCATTTTTCACGATCCGCATTCCAAGCAACACCAGCAGACCAAAAGGGAGCAAACCGAGAATCCCGACCAAATCGGCTGGAGCCATCTGTACGAAAAGAAAGATCCACAAAATAGCGATTTTCATAACCTACATTCGCGTTCAGAAAAAAACCGATCATCTTTGACTTATCAAAATACCCCCTAGGACTGGTGTTTTCCTTAAACTGTTGAGCATATTGAATAAAGTTCATATTATCACTCAAAAAGCCTGTTGCAGTGTACCCTTCTCCAACCGCTGAAGTTGTCACAGCATTGGCTCCAACACCAATATTCGTCGATATTTTATCCATGAATATCTTATTGTAGGAAGCTGTTACAGTACCATCAAAATTGATATTGTCCTGATCATAAATTTCATAACTACCTTTCTTATCCGTTTCAGTCTCTCTATCAAATGTCGAAGATAGTGGTGAAATATACTTCTCTGTCTTTATCAGCTTTTTACTTAGTGAGGCTCTTCCTGTAATTCGAAAATTGGGATTAATCCGCCAGTCCATATTAAAGTTGTCCTGAATCTCCGTATAACGATCATAATCCTTATTGGGTAAAAAAGCATCAACCATTGGATTTAAGGTACTATTGAATTCATAAAACCGGATAACATCACCTGTTTCTCGGTCATAGATACGATCTATAGGGTTCTGCCTAGCGTACGTATCAAAAGTGCCATAGGGAGAATTGAAACCTTTGACGTTATTGACCGTAACATCGTTTCGGATCAAAAAATCTTTCCGTGGATAGTAATTGAAGCTCACATTAATACCATACCGATCGCGTCCAGACTCCTTCATTACCCCCTTATCCTTATCATAGTTGAGGTTAACCCCATAACGGAAACTTCGATCTCCCCCTTCAACAAATGCATTATAGCGTTGGTTAACACTAGTTGTCAAAGGTTTAGACAACCAATAAGTATCCACACCTCTCGCAACTTCAGCCAATCTATCACTATATTTGAGATCTAAGAGAATCTGTTCTTCACGGCTATTAGTCAGACTTGTATACAGGCCAGCCAATCGTTCATACTCCAATTTTTCACGAGAATTCATGAGGTTATAGTCGCGTAGGTCAGGTACTGATACATTAGAAGTCGCATTAAAAGAGACACGTACAGCCCCTTCTTTAGGTGGTATAGTTGTGATCAAAATAACCCCGTTGGCACCTCTTGAACCATATAGGGAAGTTGCCGATGCATCACGCAAAATCACGAAGGATTCAATACGGTTCATATCTAAGTCATAGATTCTTGTCGCCGACACCTCAATACCATCGAGCAGATACAATGGTCCATTGGGATTACTTCGTGAGTCGTCTGCGCTCGAACGTAGGTCAAATCCGTTCTCCCCACGAACCGTAATATCAGGCACACGATTTGGATCCGAACCGAACTCCAGATTTGGAGCTACACGTACAGAAGGATCAAACGCATTAAGTGCCTGCATCAGGTTCAACGACCCAACTTTTCTAAGGTCTTCTCCTGAAACGACTACCTGAGAGCCCGTCACACTTTGTTTAGTTCGACTGAAGTAGCCGGTCACGACAACATCACTCAACTGTTCATGCGAGGATTGCAACCTAATCTCATATCGTCCAGATTTAGTTATCAACACTTGAACATGCTTTTTGTAGCCGACAAAGCTAAATGTAGCTTCCTTGCCATCAACAGAAGCCGGAAGGTTAAATTCACCTTTGGCATCAGTGGTAAAAGAAAGTTCTTTGCTAAATACAATAGATACCCCTGTCAATGGTTTTCCCTGATCATCCGTCACTTTTCCCCGAATCCCTTGTTGAATAATGAATTCCCTATTTTCAACGGTCCGTTCACGTCTTGGCAACAAGACAATTGTATTTTCTTCAATTCTGTAATTAAAGCCTTTCGACGCCAATATCTCCTCCATGGCTTTGGACAGAGGAGCGTTGTTTAGATCAACAGAAATACTGCTTTCCACATCCAACATTTTGGAATTATAAAGAAAGCCATAGCCTGTCTGCTTGGTAACTGTACGTAGGGCGTCTTTTATTTTTACCCGTTGCCCTTTAAGTGTCACTTGTTGCGAATAAACAGAAGCGCTTAAGTGCAACAAAGGAACAATGGTCAAAACTCCAGTTAATTTCATAATTCTCCAGACTTTTTGCGTCCCCAGGCGATTGATATCGGTTATATCTTTCGGAGAGGACAAATGAATACGGCAAAGCCACCTTGCAAAAGGTGCTTTTTTATCCGAATAGATTTGCATACTTTTGGTTAAGAGTTAGTTAATGAACACTATAAATTTCTGTAGAGGCTAGCTCCATTTTAGTCCCGATTGCCGTCGGGACTTTTTCCTTTATTTACTATAGATAAGTCTTTTACATATTTTTTTTGTTTAGGTTATTTGATATAATTGTTGTTAGTTTTTATTATCATTCGTTTGGGAAACGATCACTTTTCGACCTTTTATTTTAAACTCCAATTGTTGCGATGCACTTAAAATATTCAAGACTTCTTGTATGCTTTTTTTCTTCGGAATCATTCCGACAAAAACACAATTACTATAGTCACCTTTTTCAAAAGAAAATTCGATATCATACCAGCGAGCCAATACCTGCATAATTTCAGCAATATTATTATTGTCAAAGCAAAACATGCCGTCTTTCCATGCCATTAGATTTTCAATATCCTGAATTGGATTGACCTTCAGTCCACCCTGACTTTGTTTCCATAGCGACATCTGTCCTGGGAACAACTGCACATGCTTACCCCCAGCAATCACAGCGACACGGCCTTCGAGCAAACTTGTTTGCACCGCCTCATTTTCTGGATAAGCATTTATATTAAAATGTGTACCCAATACTTTGACTGTCTGCTGGCTCACATGAACTAAGAAAGGTTTTGTTTGGTTTTTAGTTACTTCAAAATAAACTTCACCTGTAATATTGACTTCTCTTGTACTCTGGGTAAAAGTTGTTGGAAAGGTAATGGACGACTCGGCATTAAGCCAGACTTTAGTGCCATCTGAAAGTAAGACAGCAAACTGCCCTCCTTTGGGAGTACGTAGGGTGCGTTCACCAGACTTTGTATCGACAGCAGGTAACCCTTCTGTGCTGAAGGTCATCATTCCATTTGTATCCGCAAAAACATATTTGCTTTTTGTTTTTAGGTCATCACCGCTATCCAAATTAATGACCCGACCATCCTCTAATTCTAAGATCGCTTTGTCTTGCCCAGGAACAATAATCTGTTGTTCGGTACTTGTAAAAAAACTGGCTCCATCCTGATTTTTTACAAAACCAATCCAGCATCCAGCGATGATAAGTATCGCTGCTGCCGCCCAACTTGTATAAAGTTTACGTAAGCGAACTTTTCTATTTCGAATATTATTTTTTAGTACTGAAGATACCCGATTTAGGATTAGCTCCTGCTGCTCGGTCAGTGCCGAAAGTTGATCCTCTTCTTCAAGTTCTGTTAAAATCAATTCGCGCAATAAAGCGGAATCTTTTTCTAACTGAAAAAAATCCAACAATAGCAAGAGCTCACTCGCAGAAGCTTTTCCCGTAAGATACTTGTTAAAGAGTTCCTTTAGATTCGTTTCTTTTTTCAATTGATTAGGTCCTTTAATAGCTTATACGGACTGCTATTAAAAAGTACCTAATAGAAAATTAACTTTTTTTTAATATGAAGAAATCAAACTCATCGCAATAGAACCCACACTCAGTAACTCCGCCACAATATCGTAAAGGCGATCGCAATCCAATGACCCAAAAAGGGAAATTCTTTTTTTAAAATAGTATTTGCTTTAGTCAGGTGATTATTAATAGTAGATTTGCTGATACCCATTATCTCAACAATCTCAGCATAACTTTTACCTTCCAACTTAAAAAGAACATATACCTGTCTGCACTGGGGTGGCAATGTATGAATTGCTTTCATCAGACGTTCTTCCGTTTGTTTAAAAATAACATCCTCCTCCACATGCCCATACAACTCTGAGTATCCACGCACAAACTCGTCCCGATAACGCTCATTGATACTTAACTTCCTAAAATAATCGTAGACAAGATTCTGAGCGATAGTAAACAGGTACCCTTTAAAAGGGCGATCAATATCTATCTGCGCTCTTTTCTCCCAAATTCTAAAAAAAAGATCCTGTAAAATTTCTTCGGCCATATGTTCGCTTCCCAATAAGCGAATAAGCCGCCCTAATATTTTGGGGCTATAGGTTTTATAAAGGGTATCAAAAGCATTATAGTCCCCTTTCTTCAAAAGCGTTAATTGCTCTCGTTCTTCCATATCACAACTAAGACTATTCCTGCTTAACATCTGTATTTTTACATAGGTACTAATGGATGCAAGCAATCTACTTACAACCATTTGATTTTCAAACTTAGATAAATTTGCTTTTATATACAATACATAAATTCGGGCTGTACAAACAAACTTACTTTGCAATATGTCTTCAGTCGAAAACAAAATGATATCACTTTAATTGATCTTTTTCATATCATTGTTTCTTTGGCAATAAATATTTCAGTAAAATGTACCATCGTTAAAATACGACAGACAATACAAGATTGAAATAACTCCACTTCGGATTTTGGAGAATAAACCAGCTATTTCAACGAACAAAAATCCCTATATTGCCACATTATTGTAGCGCAGCTTTAATTGTTATCGTTATTGTATTAAAATCCAAATTATGAAGCCAAGAATAGCCTTATTTTACATGACCTTATTTAGTATTTTTTTGTTAGCCGGATGCAAAAAAGAAGTCGACTATGGAGAACTCACTAGCCTAGCAGACGATAAAATCCAACAAGCTGTTAAACTAACTGAAAATCTTTCCTGCAATGACCTAAAGGAATGTCGTATTGACACGCTTTATTACACCTATGTCCCCGTACATCCGAGCTTTGAGCAAGCTTATAATAAATTAATTGCCGAAGCTGCAGACCTTAAAGAAAGGGCACAGAAAGTATATAAAGGTCCTATTGTTTACAATACTAGTCCAGCTGAAAATTATCTTCCGCCTCATTTTGGAATACGCTGCATTGCAGGCAAAGTCAAAGTCGCCAGCGCTAGGGATCTGGAGCTGCCTGAAATTAACCAGCGTCTGAATGAACTATTACCTAAAATGACTACATTTTTCAATGACGTTCCCTGTACCGACCCAAGTAAATGGCATATCGCCCCCTTTCGTAAAGACTGTGAATTTATCTCTATATTGTATACTGACAAAGAAAACTTTGCTGAGTTTGGCAATATGGCAGAACAGTATAATCATTTGGATCATGCAAAAAGAGTGCTAGACAAAAGCTTGAACTGTCCAGACAAAAATGACAAACCAGCCAAAGGGGTGGTTTGTGAAAATGGTAAGCCTATAGTCACGTATTAATAGCCCCTGTACCATCAAATCTTATATTCGATAATACAGATCATTCTTTATAGGAATAACTTGATTTAGATAAAGCTCAGTCTTCAGGTGACGGAGCTTTATCTAGTTCTATACTACTTCATCAGGTATCCGAAAGCTTTGGGTCTAACCATAGTGTCTTGATAAACCTTACCAAAACGATCAGTTACTTTAATTAACAAGGTGCTAGTGGGGGAAGAGGCCTTCACTTTAAACATGTGCGCTGTCAGGGTGCTGACAAAGTCCTCGGTGGGGGTAGCATTTCGATTAAGCCGCTGTGCTGAATAGGAAACAATATGCAATGGATCTCGCATACGGACACGGGAGACTGTCAACGGTTGACCATTTTCACTCACTTCGACTTTCCAATTTTTATCGTAGTTCCAAACATTGATCAGTACCTCATTGTTGTTATTGGGATTCGCATATTCCGCCGCATAAGTCTCCCATTTAAGATCACTTGTAGGCTTAAAATTTGGGGCATATTTATCTTTGGTAAGATGTACCTGATTAAGATCATAAGCCCTAAATTGATAATCAGCATGCTCACCAATACTCTTATACCCCCACTTTAAATCTCTTCCGTCTATCGCCCATATTCCATAGCCTCCTGGCGCCCCATCCTTACAAATATGATTTCCTGCATACCCCACGTTACCAGTCCACCACCAGGTCGCACAGATGGCAGCTGTATTATGCTCCATGATATGCGGCGTAGCAGCTGTTTCTACGTTATAATTGATATGCGTATGTCCCGTGAGCACATGCACGGTGTTAAATCCATTCAAGGTATTCACAAAATCCTGCGCATTGCTTATCCGATATCCTGTGGTTTCGGCTCCGCTCGTATTGAGACTTGGATTGGTATGTAAATGTGCATGCATAGCGATCACAATCGGCGTATCCTTATCCGTAATGGTTGCTAGATCTTTCTTGAGCCATTCAATCTGATCGGCGACAATTTTTGTATTATAGTTCCTTGCATCACCGGCATTAATATATTCAATATTATCTAAAACAATGTAATGTACCTTACCGATATTGAATGAATAATAAGTCGGCCCCAATACATCACGGAACTTATCTTCAGCCCCCCAATCTTCATAAAACTTTGGATCGTTATCATGATTGCCCATGGTATTAAATACCATCGCGTTGATCTTATTCATTTCAACAATATACTGCGGCAGTGCATAATTATTGGTATACCAGTACCCATCCCAAGTCATATCTCCCAATGTCAGCGCATACACTTTATTGCCCGCATTTTTATAGTTTTGTATTGATTGATTAACATCGGGCAGGAATCCTTTCTGAAACTGATTCAGGTCATCCGTACGTTTAGCCAAGTGCATATCCCCCAACACCATGACCACATGTTTTTCATTATTTACAGCCTTAAGCTCAAAATCTTTAATCTCAACAATATTAGCCGGCTGCGAAAGGCGTTGAAAGAATTGAGGCGCATTGACGTTTGAATCAACTTCGTAGTTTCCCGGTATGGAGATAAACACATATTTTCCTTTTTTGGAAGAAGGTAAATAATATATACCAGCTGCATCCGTCATCGTCACTTCAAAGCCGTCTGATACCACAACATTTGCAATACCTACACCATTGGCGTAAACAACACCCTTTACAGTCATTCCTGTTTTGTCGGGGATATTCGCATTAAAAAATAAATTGACAATGGTTGATCCCAGCAAAAATGACTGGGCTCCGCGTTTTACGAATAGCCGATAACTATCCGATGGCAATTCCGTTGGGAAAACAAAAACAATATGATCTGCAGAAGCAGATTTGCTTGCGACGGTAAATTTCCCCATTAAACCTGGTTTATTCAGTGATTCAAAATATAGCTGATCTCCCGTCTTGAATCCCGTTCCTTGTATTGTATATTCGCCCCCCTTGGAAGATTCTATCCGGGCGGACAATAGCACACCGGTTATCCGTAATGTATTATCTTCATTCCCCGGTTCGGGTTCACCGGGCTTATTTTCGGGAATAGCTGAAGCTTTGGTGCAGCTGTATAAATTTAATGTTAGGCCAAGTCCGGTTACCAATGTAGTTCGAATAAAGACCCGTCGGTTATATTGTTCTTTTTTTTTCATAAAAAATAGGTGATTAAAGGCTATTAACAATTACTTAGCAGGGGGCACAAAAATAGCCCATGCAATTTTTCTCAAGAGAAAGTATGCATGGGCCAGTTTTATTATTTAGCGACGGTAACAACGATATCGTCGACAAAAATACGGTTAACGGTAGCTGGCCAATTACCAGCACGCTGATCAAAAGCGCCACCCAATAACCAAATTTGAGTCTCCGCAGTAGCTCCCGTAACAACAAAAGAATAGGTCGCCTCTGGAGCTTGCCATGCAGCCCTGCACGATTCTAGATTCGAATTAGGAGTTGCAACGTTCATCACATTAAATTGGCTCACGCTGACCGTTCCTGGTCCTTTGACACCAACGTTGAGTAGATAATGATCACCAGTGGCATATCGTACAGCTTTGAAGGTAACCAACAGATTTTTTGTACGCTGTACATTGGCCAGCTTCGGCGAAATTAGATCGCCGCCGTAGTTCGTACGCCCTAATTTAATAAAACCCGGTCGCGCATAAATCGATGCATAATTACCGCCACCTTCCGTCGTATTGATCGTACTGGTCCAGCCTTTGGCCAACTCTTCCGTGCTCCATAAAGCAATCCTGGTTTCGCCTGAAGTCGCATTAAAGATCTCGCTTCCATAGGTCAGCCAGTTAAAGTCCTCCTTAAGAACGACATCGCCCTCTACCTGCAATTTTACGCCTTTCTGATATACCGTTAGCGGAGATGCCTGTTGCACCTCGTCTAAAAATAACAATAGATTTGCGGTACGCTCAATGTCGGTATTTTTATCTACCGTAATTGTTATCGGGGTATCTCCCTCACCTTCCATAGGGGAAACCTTAACCCAGTCAGATTCGTCCTCCACCGCAACTTTCCACTTACCTGTAGAACGGAGAATATATTGTCCATTACTTCCCTCTTCAAGAACTTCCAAACGATTGGATATGCCATCTATTTTTAAATAGGGATCTTTCACCTGTCCTTGATCTGTCGTTCCTGCCTGTTCTACCTTCAGCACGTTATTTTGTAACTTTCCATCTAAAGTAAAAAACAATGTCAGTTCACGCGCTTCGGGATCGGTATTTTTGTAGACGGTAACGGTAAATGTTCCATTTCCATTCCCTTCCATTGGATCGATTTTAAGCCAGTTTTCTTTTCGGAGGGGTTCAACCTTCCATTTGCCAGTCGCCTGAACAGTGTAGGTTTCAGATACACCATTAGCCGCAGCGGCCAATTTTGATGGATTATCTTTTAATGCAAAGGCACCGTCTACCGCAAGATCGTCTTTACAGGATGTTAGTATCATTATCAAACTAAAACAAAAGACAAGTATTGATTTTGGAAGTGTATCCAATTTGTAATAATTAATCGTATTCATGGATTCCCTAATTTTATTTAACCTGCATTTCAACACGTTCCTTCATAATTGTCGTCACATTGCCTATCGTATACTGATACGACAATAGAAACACATTCGTGCGCATACCAAATGCTTCTTCCACTTTATATTTATTCGGATACATCGGGTCATTGTCCAATTGTACGACCTGAATATCTTTATAAGGTTTTATCTTTACATTATTAAAATCATCGATCTCCAGCGTAAGACAGTTTTTTGCGATATTAGGCACTTTGGATACAAAGGTTTCACTTCCAGCCACCATCCGCACACTGTTGCTGGTTAATGGGAATAGCTGTTTATTGGCTGCTGTAGCCAGACCATTGGCGAACCCCACCATTGAGTAAGTGGTATTTTTGGCCTGTGATGCATATTCATTCTCAATGATGACCTGATACAACATCGTGCTTTTCTTTGGTTTGATTTCGACACCAAATGGGCTTGTAGCTTTTAGCCCTATAAAGTAGGTGGAATCCGGTGATAATCCGTCTGGCCGCAATTTGACCATGGTACGACCTGTAAGCTCACCTGCCTTGATCACAATCTTATCGTCCATGATCTCATACTTTTCTTTGGGAAGTAATTTGGCATACAGATCTTCTGAGTTATCATAAACAGCAAAATTATATTTTACCAAAGGTTCTGAATCCTCCTCCAGTCCGATGACCAAGTCCTTATCAGGTGCATGTGTACCTCCCGAAGATGCAGCCACATAACCAATCACCTCTTCTCCGGTTAGACGAACCACTTCCTTGAACGTATTGTGATAATCAGAACTTATTAATGCTACTTCATTTTTATACATTTCCTTGTCGAATACTTCGTTGTCCTTACAGGCAACTAAAGCCATCGAAGCTGTCAGTATAGCGATAAAACTTCGTTTCATAATTTAATATTTTAATGTCTTCCACAAACCAAAACGGTTATGGAAGACGGTTATATTTTCCTTTTCTAATGCTTTATTCCTAATTATAGCCCGGATTCTGATCCAATGATGGTAATCTGCGCATTTCGGCACGAGGTATAGGCACCCAAATCAATTTTTTATCGACCTGCCTTGTCAAGAATGACGATGTACCTGGTGAAACTCGTTTGTAGAAAGATTCCCGATCCGCACCATCTGGGTTCATACCGCGAATAGGCTCACGCTCGGTTTCTTCGTACTTACCCCAACGGCGTACATCGTAAAAGCGTCTGTTTTCCCATAGAAACTCCACCATACGCTCACGTTCTATTTGCTTCTGTACCTCTGCCTTGTTGGCAAGCTGGGCAGACGACAGACCTGGCAAGCCCGCACGATAACGAACCATGTTAAAAGAGCTTTTGAGTTCATTTTGATCACGGCTCACAGTGTAAGTTCTATCACCAAGCTGTACTGTATGGCTTCCACTAAGATTATTTAAAGCTTCTGCATAAGAAAGTAATATCTCCGCATAGCGGATAATAGGGTATGCTTTGAGCATCATTCTAGCTCCCGTACCACTGATTGCATCAAATGGGTTTACCCATTTCTTAATAACATAACCAGTTAATGGATAATTAGGGGATGACGCCGATACACCACCTCGGCCGTCTGGTTCCTGGTAGAAATATTTAGCCGTATGCGTATTCAACGCTGTACTCGACAAAGCCTGCCACACGGCACCATTAAAACCTATAGATGCATAAAAACGCATTTCCCGGTTTGCATACATCTTAAATATCCCCGCATTAAGTGGGTAACCCGAAAAATTACGCGGCTGAGCCGTAAATAAATCGCCAAAGGTGCCACCGGCAGGAAGATCAGCCACAGCTTCAAAATATGTATCTCCGCGGGCCTCTTCTTTGGTACGTCCATCATCCATCAGATAGGCATCAACGACTTTTTGTGTCACCGAAAAACGGCCCCATCCCCCTAAAGTTGGTGGGAATGCCCCTTGGTTCAAATCCGTTATGATATAATTCGTATTACGCCCCCAAATATATTCGGGATTGATTGAAGCGACAGCCTCACCAGTAAAGACATCAGAATATGATCTAAATGCATCAATATCAGCCGCCCCATTCGGAAAGCTTCCATAAAAGTTTGGATCAGAAGTCACTCCAATTGGTAGAGCAGGTGTCCTTTCATCCGCAGGCACTGTATATAATTTATACCGCCCCATATCCATTACACGCTTAGCAGCAGCTGCAGCCAAGGCCCAACGTTTCTCATCGTATTGTTGTGATACATAATGTACCCCATCCGTCTTACGGAGCCAATTGCCAAAATATGACGCAGCAACCGGCCCGCCATTAAACAATGGACTGGCATGGATCAAGCGCAAACGGGCGATCAATGCAAATGCGGCACCTTTTGTCGGTTTACCGAAATCCAATAGACTAACATCAGTGGGAAGTTGTACTGCAGCCTTTTCAAATTCACCACAAATGTATTCCATAGCCTCATCATACGTTGCCCGAGGACGGTCGTAATATGCAATATCCTCATTGGTATTCACAACTTCATCTCCCAGCAATATCGGTGGGCCAAAATCTATAATGAGGTTATAGTAAGCGTAAGCCCTAATAAAACGTGTATATCCTTCGATACGGTTACGGTCTGCATAGCTCATGTCCCTTGGCACATCGAGGTTCTTTAAAACATTATTAGCTTTACGAATGATTTTGTAGTATTTTCCCCATTGGTTAAGTCCGCCATAAAAATCAGGCGTAATATTTCCGGTGACAAAATCCATCCCATAGTAAATATTGGTCGTTCCAGTGCCTGTAAGACCGTTTATCGCTTCATCTGTCGCCATTGGTCCGGGCGTATAATTAGATCTGATCGTATTAGATTCGTCAGGAAACATTGCTGCGGCCCCCCACATATACGCTTCGATATAACGCGTATTGGTATAAGCCGAATCAATATTGAACTCATCATCAAAGTACTTATCAATATTTAGATAATCTTTACAAGACGTCACCATAAACAACAGCTGTATGGCTAAGACGGATTTGGTTATTCTATTTATAATTACTGACGTTTTCATGTCTTTCAATTATTTCTATGGTATTAAAAATTAATATAAGCCTGTAACGAGTAAGTCGTCGGAATAGGATATTTGCGTCCACCCCAAGCTGCCTGTTCCGGGTCAAAAATCTTAACATTATCCCAGATATATAAGTTGTTTCCAACAAACTGAAGATCCATGGATTTGACACCTAATCGCTTTAAAAATTTTGGGCTTACGTTATAATTCACGCTAAGTTCCTGTAAGCGTATATAACGAGCATCGTCCATCCAAAATGAAGACAACTGTGTATTGTTACTATTGTTGCCGTACTGTAAACGCGGATATTTGGCATTTGGATTTTCAGCTAGTGAAAGATCAATACCATGTTCGAGAGCGTATTCCCTTGGAATCCAACGATTGGCAGGATCATTTGCCAGGCTAATGACGTTACCATCTGTACCGCCGAAAAATGGCATATAGCCCATCCCAGTATTTTCAGTAACATCTTTATAAGTCATTGGCTGTCCAACATAGAAAAAGGATGTCTTACCAGTTCCTTTGAAAAGTACACCCAATGATAGATTTTTGTAACGGAATTCTCCACCAAAACCATACATCAACAATGGATAGTTGCTATGGGTCAATGGCACTTTATCCAACGTATTGATAACACCATCACCATTGACATCCTTATATTTGATATCACCAGGCAATACCGTTCCAAAACTCTGCGTTGGACTGTATTTGATATCGTCCTCGTCTTTGAATAGACCTAACGATTGATAACCACGAATAGAACCATAAGGATAACCGTTATACTCTAGGTAAGAATACTCTAAGTAAGCCTGTTCCCAGTTTTGCACAATATTTTTAGAATAGGTAAAATTACCCCGCAAAGTCAGTGTCATATCGCTATTGAGCTTGGTGGTATAGCTAATATTACCATCAGCACCCGAACTCTTCATACGTCCTACGTTGGCATACGGATTGGAAATTACCCCTACGTAATCCGGCACCTGCACCCGTGGCTGGAAGATACCATTGCGCTGATCCTGGAAAAAGTCAATTACAAAATCAATTTTATTATTAAAAAACTTTCCTTCTATCCCGAGATTGGACTTAATCGAGCGCTCCCATGCTAAGTTATCAGCCCCAATACGGGTTTCTGAAATTGTTTCAATACCACCAACTCCCCAAACACCGCTATTGTAAATATCGGCCTTGGTCAAGTAAGGGAAACGGACGGCATTCAGAATCCGATCATTACCTACGGTACCATAAGACGCCCTGATTTTAAAATAGTCTACCCAAGGAGCGGCATCTTTTATGAACTTGTAACTTGAAGGTACCCATCCTATCGCTACAGAAGGGAAAAACCCATACTGGCGACCAGGTTGAAAATTCTCAGAACCGGTATAACCAAAATTGGCATCCAATAAGTAAGTATCCTTATAACCGTAGGTAAACCTACTGGACACCCCTTGATAACGAACAGGTATTGCGGTCATATTACTGGTTGCATCCTCGGTATCTTTGGCATCACTCAGGTAATAATAAACCAAAGCTGAAGTACGGTGATCCTCTCCAAATTTTTTATCATAATTAAGTGTGGATTCAAAATGATATTTTCGGTATTGGGTTACAGTCTTCGAATAGGAAGCCGGTTTCTCCTGTACCTTTTGAACCATGATCAATGATCCATCCAAATTACGGCCTGTTGCTTCATACAATGCAGGCTGCATCCACCTGCGTTCGGAAAAATAGCTCTGGATATCATAAGCACCTTGACCACGGATTTTCAACCCCTCAAGTAGGCTGCCTAAGTCCTGCTCAAGCGCCAGGGTTACCTTACCTTTATAATTCTGATTATTATAGTTACCCGTACGGTTGATCATCACGTAAGGTGATGAACGTTGGCCCGATCCTACACCGGGCAATAGGCCATTAGAGTATTGAAGTGGAATAGAAATCGGTGTAAGTGTAGATTGTGTTTTCCAGATCTCATCCGTATTACCAAATCCAGGTTCCCTTTTAACCGATAAAAAACCATCTGACCCCAAAAATACCTTAGTCGTCTTCGTCAGGTTAATATCAAGATTAAGGCGATAATTGTATGTATTATAACCGACATTAGAGCTGTAAATGCTATTCTTATCTACTTTGTAGGCCGCAGTTTCTTTATTTCCCCCCAAACTCAGGAAGTAGCGTGCCACCTCAGAACCGCCACGTCCCGAGGCATAGTAGCTCTGACGCCAAAAGCTTCGGTTTAGAATCTCATCCTGCCAGCTGACGTCCGGGTACATATCCGGATCCAGATGCTGCTGTATAATACCCAATTCGGTATCGTTAAATAGCGGTTCACTCCCGCGGACAATAGTCGCTTCATTGGCCAACAAGGCATAATCGTAAGCACGCATATATTTAGGTAAACGATTCAATCTGGATAAGGTCGTATTTGCACGACCAGTAATCTGTATACGGTCTACTGTACCGCGTTTTGTAGTCACCAATACCACTCCGTTTGCCCCCCGTACACCGTATACTGCTGTTGCTGAAGCATCTTTCAGAATGGAGAAGCTCTCCACGTCTGCTGGGTCTATGGTATTTAAATCACCTTCAAGCCCATCAATAAGCACTAAGGCTTTCGCGTTGGCACCAAATGTACCAATACCACGCACCCAAAAATCAGAGATATTTGATCCTGGTTCACCTGAGGTTTGCATGGATATAATACCTGCTGCACGGCCGCCCAGCATATTCGCGATAGAAGGTGCGGGACTTTGTAACTGTTTCACATCTACTGTTGTAATGGCACCTACAGAACTAATTTTCCGTTGTTTTGCGCCCAAACCAACTACGACGACCTCATCAATATTCGTGCTCTTATCGAGCATTTTTATTTCCAGATTGTTGGTCGATTCTACCACCAAATGCTCGGCAACATCATAGCCCACACTGGTAAATACCAACCAGTCTCCATACACAGCTTTAATAGTAAACTTTCCCTTTTCATCTGTAGAAGTTGCTCCTGTCGGTTTATCCTTGACGTAGATTGATACTTTAGATATAGGTTGCCCCTTGCTATCAACGACAGTTCCGGCAATCGTTAACTGTTCTTCTGTTTGTTGTGCAAGTGCAGGTGATAGCCAGAGGCACAGCGGCAGGATGCACAAAAAATAAAAAATCTTCATAATATAATAAGTAGGTTAATTATTCGATAACTAATTTACGGATGCGCGCATTGTTCCAGTCTGCGATATAGATATCGCCCTGATCATTCACCGCAACACCCCAAGGTTGGTTGAACTGAGATTCTACAGGCCCACCGTCTTTATACCCCGCTTTAGTCGGTTGTCCGGCAACTGTAGAAACAACTCCATCAGCCGATAACATGCGGATACAATGATTACCATAATCGGCAATAAACATATTTCCGGTCTTGTCAAATTTGATATCTTTTGGATAATTGAAAATTGCATCTTTAACGGGGCCGTCACGAAATCCGGATCCACCCGGTGCATTGATACGCTTGAAGCCTTCGTTGATATGGTCAGGACGTAGGTCTAATACAGAAATGCCTTGTGCAAACGTGTTCGGGCTAGCGTTTGAGTGCAACGTAATATACAATTCCCAAGGTTTTGCTGGATTAATAGCCTGTCCATATTGTGATCCATAAGGCCCTTTGTGCACGATTGTCGCAGCATATGTCACCGGATCTATTTTAGCGATATGACCATCACGGAAGCGTGTATATAAATGGCCATCGTAGGGGCAAAAAGTCACAAAGTTGGCATATCTATCCGCCTGAACAATTTTGCCGTAATCAGCTGCTGAGAACTGCGCATTGCGTTGACGGAGTGTCCAAGCTTCTCTTGGATCAAAGGAAAAAAATACTTCGGCTACCGACTCATGTGAAACCGTCATAATACCAGGCACCCGATCCACTGTCACTCCATTGGCATAGGGATTGGCATCCTTTGCAACTGAATATAATGGCGTTACAATATTTTCCTTTTCGTTGATACGTGCAATACCAAATGATCCACCGTCACGCCAGGTCATAAACAGATTGCCTTGCGCGTCCATATCTAGGTATTTACCATAGACATGTGCCTGATCGAGTGTACCTGCTGAAAAGTTCTTATCCCCTGTACCGGTAACTGTACTGACCTGCGCTTGGATATGATAAGTAAATGATTTATCATAAATCAATGAATCTTTACCGATGACAACCGAAATTTTGGGATCATCACCAGGAAGACGTGGCACAATAGCATAAATACGTTCTCCACTTGAGGAGACTACTGCAGCCCGTGCATTATTAAAATACACTTTGATCTTATTTGGATCGGATCCAAAGTTTTGACCATCTAATAAGATTTTATCCTTAGCCCCGCCTTCCACAGGGTAGAAAGAAGATAGCACGACCGGCTTATTGGGATCATGCTCACCTTGTTTTATTGCAACATCTTCTTTACAATAAGAAAAAAACAGCAACGAAAACAAAGAAAAAGTGAAATAATTACATTTTTTCATAATAATTTTGGTTAAACAAATCTATAACTGGTTCTGACTTGAGATCGAATATAATTCAGAAAAACAAACAAAGCAAATATTTCAAAACAAAAAAAATAAACAAAAAAAATATTTTTTAAAAAATTTGAAAGAATAAGAAATAAACAACACAAGTTAACACAGGCATAAGATTTAGATTAAAACGCTGCAAAACTAACAAACAAGGCCATACAAACTACCATAACGATGATTACCATATTGTTAACATTGTTTTAATTTAACAATAAGTAGTTAATTTCATGTTTAAGAAAAAAAACAAAAGAAACATTACCAAAATAAAACGAAACCCCATCATTTGTAACACCTCAATTCGCAGTATGCTCAGACACTAAGACAACTGTGGTGTTTTCTTTCACTTTCCATATTTTGCGGATTTTTGCGGGACAACAGCAACCTTCCTTTAATTTTAAACTCGAACAGCTTACTCTTTCTCCCTAATCGGTTTATAAGAATACCACTCCAGCTGTTTTGACTATAACAACCATCTCAATCTTAATCCCCTTCCCAAAACCTTTTTCATTAATAGTGGAAAGACTCTATACTACCAACCATCTATTTTCCTTTAGAAATTTCCTGTCTCTATACTAAGTTTAGCCTACATTTTCCCTACTATTTTCCTACTGTTGACCTACGTCAGTAGGTCAACAGTAGGAAAATAGTAGACCGATAGTGGGTCAAGGGGCGAATCCTATTAAAAAAAGATAGCGAAGAAGGCAGGAAGTTAGTACGATGATATCGCTACTTGTTCATCCTTTCTTCATAACTCCTTCGTACCTGACTCGCCCCTTATTCGGAGGCCGCCCACTTCTTCTCCACTGTTTCCCTACTCTTTCCCTACTGATTATGTAGGCAATATGTAGAGAATCTGTAGGAAATATGTAGGCGCATTCCGAAGATGGTACGAACCAGACACGAAAAAATGGCGAATAAAGGGGCAAGAAAAAGAGCATAATGATTAGCCAATTTTCGGCCACCATATGGCCGCTTTTCGGCCAAAAACCTTCCCCCATCTTTGAATTGATAACATTCAAAACTTAGGAAAATAAAAAAGAATCTAGCACCATACAAGCATTGTTCCCTGCGAGCATACCCTAATCTTGTCCTAATTTCTCCAAAAGTGTCCTTATTTCTCAAAAGGTGCAAACATTCCCCCTAAAATCCAGTATTATGCATTTTGAAAACTAGTGGGTTAGTACGGAAAATGCACAACTCTTCCTCCAGATCCAGACAACTTTTAACCTTATATGCTCGATATATTTGGGATCAATTCAACAGTGACAGGAAGTCATGTCGATCAATTGAGAAGTAATGCAGTTGATTTAGGAATTAATTCTACAATATAAAACAATCACAAATTCTATGTTTGAATTCACTCATCCATTAGCTGGGATTTAGGCGTAGTCAATAAATAACAGTCAAATCGAGCTATAAAATAGCAAAAATATATTAAATAAACATGTGCTGAACGGTAGTATTTAGTAAAAAAATTATAAATACTTTTCCATACCGTAAAATCTGCACAACAAAGCAAAATAAGTATGAAGAAGACCTTCAAATTTATATTACCAAAAGTAGCGCTTAAAGTCCAGAAGTTTACGGATAAGGTAAATGCGGCAGTCGGAAAATTTAAAGAAGCTCTAGCTGGTCGATTAGGAAAATCGTGTTACCAGCGTGGCCCTTTTTTTATTCGGGAAAGGCAATATCGGCTATAATGTCCACGTAGGCCGGCTGAAAACACCATCTTTTATCATCGATGACCGAAATGTTTAATAATGCTCTTTTTGATGTAATTGAAAAACTAAAAATTCTATTTCAGTTTTTCGATCACTTCTATTGTCAGCTTTGTATACTTTGCAATCTGCTCAATTGAGAAACCACTTATCTTCATTTCGCGAGCAATATCAAGAGCCTTATTACGCTCGCTCTCAGAACGTCCTTTCTTAATCCCCTCCTTTTCAGCATACGCAATCGTTGCATTATAGACACGTTTTTGTTCCAAGCTTGATATGTATGACATCTTTTCTTCCGGCGTTAAATTTGCCAGTTCTCCTTTCGCCCTGTTTGATGGATCGCCGAACTGATTGACAAAAAGTGAATATATCAGAAAAAAAATATTTCACACAACTTAAACCTAATTCACTTTAATATAATTAAAAATTAACATTTAATCAATATAAAAAAGCAATATTTACAAACAAATATAAATTCAAATTATGAACACAAAAAAAATTAAGTCATTAAAAATGATAGGGATATGCTTTATCTCATGCGCGGTTATTTCATGTCAGAAAGATGATGTCCCAACGATTCCTCAAAATTCAAATGTCGATGAATCCGTAATCTCAACCCTAACAAAAATGGGGTTTAATACAAGCGTCATGGGTGTGTCCTCGTATCAAGATTACTATTTAGTTGAGGGGGATATTCTAATAAAAAAGAAAGATATTGAAGAAAACAACTCCAACATTAATCTTCGTGCCGATTCAAAGAAAAAGGGACAAGCCAGAACAGACTATTCTGTTACATCAACGAATGCTCACAATATCAATATTATAATGGATGAATCAATATGGGGAAATCCAAGATGGTACCATGGACTTTATAAAGCAATCAGTGTATGGAACTCTGTACCAGGTTCTAATCTAAAACTAAATATACTAGATATAACTGACGCCAATTTATATAATGTTAGAAAAGATATCATAATCACGGGGGACAACAATACTTTAGCTAGCAATGTAGCCGCGTCCGCAGCTTTTCCAACATTTGATGGTAAACCGGGTGAAAAAATTATTGTTAACTCAGATTATAATATATCCTATCCTAGTAATGCAGTCTGGAATATAATTCACGAAATTGGACATTGTATTGGTTTAAGACATACAAATTGGTATTTCAGAGGAGAATCTGGCTTTCCATATGGTGCAATTGACATTCCAAATACCCCTTCAAGCTTAGCTGGAGATCAATTATCAATAATGAATGGTGGAACTGCAGACTTTGAATTCAACATGAATCAAAATAATCTACCTTCAAATTATGATATTATTGCGACAAAATATCTATACCCTTTAGTAGCCACATTTAGCGTCAATTCTTATATAACCGGCGCTTCAACTGTGGGAAAATATGGGCAAAATACTTATCGACTTAGCTACGCGTCAGATGAAGTAGGAATTAATTACAAGTGGGAGGTAAATGGAATAAACGGGTTGAACTATTATTATCACTATAATAACAATAGAAGTTATACATTAGACGAAATTACATTTGATGTTGCAGGGCAATATCAATTAAAATGCACCATATCTGGAGGCAAATACAATTCCCCACGAGTTATTACAAAAGTAATTACTGTTTCTTAAAAAATTTTTACTTTAGATTTTTTAAGAAAATTCACACATCATAACGTAAAAGGTAATTTTCGAATTGAAACTTACCTTTTATTCGTATCGCCAATGATCGCACTCCTCTATCCTACGCATATCGCGATGGCCGTCCAATTTGAACATCCTATTGGTGCCCCATTTTTTCATTATTTAACTTTATAACGAAGTATTGAGCCATAATACTACAAAAAATCCTGCTCTTGGCAGGATTTTCATCGTGTTTATAACCCGAGATCATTATATAAACTACTAAAGATTTATTGTCTAATGAGTAGAAAGGGGAATTGCTGGGATAATGCTGTCGCTGAAAGTTTTTTCAAGACATTGAAGGCAGAATGTGTATATCAGCACAAATTCGCTCACAGGGAACAAGCTGCGCTTATTGTCTTTGAATATATTGAAACATGGTACAACCGAAAAAGGCAACATTCTGCTTTAGGATACTTATCACCAGAGGAGTTTGCCAGAAAAATAAATAAACAAAATATTGCAGCTTAACTATGTGTCCATTTTTTGTTGCGATTCCATTACCGACATAAGATCTTCAAAAGGAACTACAACTATGAGCATAACTAGAAAGTTCTTTTTCATGCCCGACGAACGCACCGATAGTAAGCATTCGGTAAAACATATTTGAATAGTTTAGAGTTGCTAACTTGGTCAGCATATCAAGTTAAGCACAATAAAAAATCTTAATTTTGAAATAATGATTAAAGCCCGTAAAAAGTATGATCACACTTTTAAAGAGCGTGTTTTCTTAACTTTGTATAAAATAATTCCTCGCATTTGTCGCAACTACCAACATTTAGTTTTTAAGAGCAGTAGATTATTTAAAGATTTCCAACCATTGCAATCCCAAAAACATTTTTCAATAATCGCTATAAAAAGCAACTACAATTTGTTAAATTTATATTACACTAATATTATTAAATTGTTAAGATTTGAACATCAAAGGATACTATATTGCGTTTTTAACCATTTTATGCTGGTTAACCTACAGTCCACAACTTGTAAGAGCGCAAAACTATGTGTTCGATTTTTATGATGGGAAGGTCTCAATTGATGTATCGCCATCATTCAATATTCACTTCGATGATAGTTTAACCGGAGCTCATGTCCAAGAGTTCTACCAAGCCGCTGATCAGGCTGAATATCGGGATTTAGTTAATAGTTTGCTGGAATACAAGGATAAACAACATCTCAACGACTGGGTATATTATCAGCTTGTGCGCCGAACAGCGCAACAGATCGCACCAAAAGCTAAAAATTACACACGATATACGCTTTACAAGTGGTTTTTAATGTGTAAATCTGGATATGATGCACGTTTGGGCCTTCTAGAGAATCAGATAATTCTGTATATCAAAAGTAAGGATGATATATCGGATTTACCTTTTTTCAATTTAGACAATGATAATTATGTTTGCTTAAATTACCATGATTATATCAACGTCTTCAATTATCAGGAAAAATATAAGTTGGTGGATATTAAAATTCCAGAGGCTAAAAACAGTTTTAGTTACAAACTAACAAAGCTTCCTGATTTTAAACCCGACAACTATAAAGACAAAGAAATTGGATTTAAATACAATGGTAAAGCTTATCATTTTAAGTTGAAAGTCAATTCTGACGTTAATGAAATATTTAAAAATTATCCAATTGTTGATTATGAGACTTATTTTAATATTCCATTGAGTAAGGAAACCTATGAATCCATTATACCTTTCTTGAAGCTGAACACCGCGAAGATGTCAATAAAAAAGGGTGTAGATTATCTAATGCAATTTACCAGATATTCTTTTTTATACGAAGATGACCGCGAAATATATGGGAAAGAAAAACGTTTCCCACCAGAACAAACCTTAATAAACGATATTAGCGACTGTGATGATCGTGCTGCACTGTTTTTTTATCTTGTAAAGGAAATTTATGATTTGCCAATGATAGCTCTTCGTTATCCTACACATCTCACATTAGCTATTCAATTTGATAAACCAATTGGCCGGAGTATTCTCTATAATGGGAATTATTATACACTTTGTGAACCAACTCCGCAGGAGAACAAATTGAAAATAGGAGAACTATCATTAAAACACCAGGGCGAGAATTATCAGGTCGTATATCATTACAAACCCCATAGTTTAAAAAATTAGAGCCCCGCTAACAAATTAGCAGGGCTCTAAACGGATTACTTTTATTAAAAGTTATAACTATACCCTATACTAAAGTTACGTCCTGGAATACGTTGCTGATAAATTTGATCGGCCGCTTGAAAAGCTTCATATACGCTGGTACGTTTGCTATCCAAGAGATTGTCCACTTTCAATGAGATTGTACCAGCTTTCATATTCGTACCGATTTTTTTAGAAACATTCAGATTTAAAGAATTGAAAGGTTTTGAGTAAACATCTGAATTTCTCGCAAAACCAATAACCTCCAGAGTTCTACCCTGTACATTGTAGAAGACGCCTGCCTCTAAGCCGTTACTAGCACTGTTATAAGATAAGCCTGTATTGATCAAATATGGAGACTGTCCCTGTAATTGTCTCTTTGTTGAAATTTTCTGTCCCTCACGAGCAAATGATTGCCTTGAGGTATACTCTTCTTCTGTCATTTCAATTTCGGATTTAACCACTGTAACATTCAAATTTAAACTTAAATTTCTCAACTCTTCCGAGATAAAGCCAAAATTCTTGCGTCCTTCAAACTCCAGTCCAATCACAGTAGCGGAGGGAGAATTTTTCGGCGTAATATCTAAAGGTGCTGCGTCATTGTAAGCCTGTAGCTCAATCGGATTTTTAAAACCCTTATAGAATCCGCTTAATGCAAACATTTGTGCATCTTTAGCGAAAACTTCATAGCGGACATCTATATTATTTATATAAGTTGGAACCAATTCCAAATTTCCCAAAAACCGAATTTGCGTTAATGGATCATAAATTTGAACGACAGATAATTCCTTAAATGATGGTCTTGCTACTGTACGTGAATAAGATGTTCTTAGATTATGATTAGTATAAGTATTATAGATCAAATTCAACGAGGGAAAGAGATCAAATTTATTGATAGTTTTTACCTTATCATATTTCAGTCCATCAACATTCTCCCCTGTAAAAATGGTTGTATAGTTTTCACCGCGCAAGCCTATAATAGCTTTCAACTTTTCCATAGGTTTCACTTCCAATGAGGCATAAGCGGCCGCTGTCTGTTGTGACGCTTCAAATGTATTTGAAGCCTGATAGTTACCTCTTACCCAAAAGCCTTGGTCTGTAGCAGCATCATAAACATTTTCGGGGCTTAAGAAACCATTAGGATCACCATTGGTTACATCTTTATTGTTGTTACGGTATTCAATACTATAATTATTGATACGATAATCTCTCTTTTTATAGCTATACAGACCTCCAAATTTAAACGATGATTCACGCTCGAATAAATTCAACTTTTTGGTAAAGTCTAACTTAGAAACTCCATTGAATTCATCCAAGTATCGCCAAAAACGTATTGGGAGACCTGCATCGGTGTTGATGACATAATTTCCGCTGCTGTTTAACACAAAGGTGGTTTGGCGCATGTCTTTGTCATTTACCTTTACCCAAGTAGGTGATAATTTCCATTCGGTGATAAAATCTGCGTTCTCATTACTATGCTTACCACTTAACAATAGATTTGTTATGGCACGCTCGGTATACTCCAAGGTATGACGCATGGTTTCATTGGAGTTCGAAATCTTCGTAGTTTGATTGAAGATTGCCGCTCTCGATTCTCCACTTTGTATACGTAAAGCATTTAATGTATATTTAGATCTAGCCGTCTTATAGTTCAACCCCAACATACCTGACAATAGCACATTTTGTTCGCCTAAATCGCCTATAGTCGTCTTATCGGCTCTCAGTTCAGGACTATCATCGGTCTGATTAGGTTTTTGATAGATTCCATTTTGAAAACCTTTATAAAACATGCTTGTACGTTTATAATTCAACAGCCCTATCACACCAAGCTTATCTTCTCCAATCTTAAATTGATTACTATAATCTATTCCCAAACTTAAGTCAGGCGTATTATTTGATTGACGTCGAGCAGCCATAGTAGGGTCAAAAGCACGGGCAACTTGCTCCACGGCTTTTCTATTTTCTGACGTAACTGGGTTTAGAATGTTATAATCTTTTTTAACAGGAAGATTCCGATCTCCATAGTCATACCCTAAGAAATCTGTTTTACTTCCTTTGTAACCAACGAAATCATCTCTAAAATGCGCATTAGGATTATAGCCCAAAGATGCAGAAACACCCAGATTCCTTTGTGCCGGAATATCTTTTGTAACAATATCAATTACACCGCCCGTAAAATCCGCCGGCAATTCGGCAGAAGCCGTTTTCATGACGATAATATTTTCCAATACACCTGTAGGAAATACATCCATCTGAACCGTATTTTTATCCGGATCTAAACCCGGAATATCGACACCATTCAAAATCGATTTTGTATAACGGTCTCCCAGTCCCCGGACATACAAATATTTGCCTTCTTGAACAGACACCCCCGGAACAACCCGTACAGCAGAAGCAATATTGCTTGCTCCTGAACGTTGAATAGCTTGCGAGGACAAACCGTCCATCACGACCCCGGAGCTTTTCTGCATGTTCAAGATTGATTGTTCTGTATTTTTACGAGCCGAAACAGTGATTACCACTTCGTCTATTTTATTATCTGTAGAAGTCAAATTAACATCTACAAGGGCTGATTTCCCAGCTTCTACTTTAATATCTGTAATTTCTTTTTTTTGGTAACCTACATAGCTAAAAACAATTTTGTAGATACCAGGAGCTACTTCTAATGTATAGTCTCCTTCAAAGTCTGAACTGGTAGCTTGGGGAGCACCAACAATGGCCACACTTACGCCGGCTAAAGGAGAATTAGAACCTTCTTCCTTAATGACGCCCGTGATTTTACCATTTTGTGCAAATAATAGGGTTGGAATTACTGCTAAAACAAACAGTAAAACCGAAAATAGCTTGTTCATTAATTTTTGATTGATAGGATTGATGTGTGTATTTTAGGGAAATCCACCTTTCGACTTATTTCTTACTATCGAAAGGTGAATATATATGATTTAAATTATTTCAATAAATCACTAGCTTTTGTAAATGTCCAATCAAATGCTGAAATATTGGCACCAACTGTTTGGGAACCTGCTGTCACTCCGATTGCATTACTTGTAAATTTAGATGCATCAATAGCTGTTGTTCCTTTAGACGTCAACAAATTAGCGATTGTTTTACCCGTAGGCAATACCATTTCCCATCTCGCAAAACTAATTTTACTACCATTGAATGTTACCACTGATTTCTCATCATTAACATTCACAACATTGCCACCGGCATTGATGTTACTTACATAAACATTTTCTAATTTACCAGTTGCACCATCACGGAAATCTGCAATTTTCTTACCAGCAAGATTACTCATATTAATCGTGATATTTTTTAAGGTAAATGCACCTACTGCATTACCTTCAGGACCATCAATTTCAAGTCCTGAATCAGATTTTTCTGTCTGGATCACAAGAGCATTGTCAATTGTTCCTGCGTAAGCTTGGTCAATATCCAAACCATCATCTTCTTGTCCGTACACAACGACATTTTTCACATTCACTGTACCTCCGAAAAACTCGATTCCATCATCTTTATTTGAGAAAATCTCAATATTTTCGATAGTTGTGCCGTTACCCACACCACCCAAAGTCAAGCCTTGGATCTCACTATTTGTTGCTACTACAGTTCCACTGTAACGAATTGAGACATATTTCAAAGACCCTGAATTATCAGCAGCATCCGTACCTCCATATTCTCCATAGCTTAATCCGGCAGGAATACCTTCTACATAGCCTTTACCTGAAGACGCCGCCACCGAAATCGGAGCTTTACCCAATAAGATTACTCCGCCCCATTGTCCAGCATCACCTGGTTTCAGTGTGCTCTTTTTCTCACCCACTTTGATCTGATCGTTTACACTCGTGAAGATAATGGGTTTATCAGCCGTGCCGTTTGCAACCAATTTACCTCCCTGATCTACTATTAAAGTTGTCGCATTAGCCTCTTGGCCATCTTCCGCTTTTATGATAGTTCCTGGTTCAATTGTCAATGTTACACCTTCATCTACTACGACACGACCATCTAATACATAAATATTATTGGCTGTCCATGTTTCGTTGGATTTCAAAATACCCGACTTCACGATATCCTTTCCTGGCTCTGGTGTCGGCTCAGGACCGGGACTAATCGGATCATCGCTGCTACAACCTACAGTAGCTAAACTTACTGCTAATGCGCCGAAGATTGGTAAAAATTTCTTTCTCATGATTTGTTTTTTTTTGACACTACAAATTAACTGAGGTAATGTTAACTTCATATGCACTACATATTATTAATAAATTAATAGTATGTTAATTTAATATATATTCAATCAGCAAAACCTTTTTAATAGTTATGAAACGAGGTTTTTTTTCAAAAATGAACCTTTTCTGATTAACCCAACGTAATAAAATTATTAAGTCAAAAAGTTATTAACATATTAATGCTATTTCCACGTTTTTGGCATAGTCCCTCTTATTCTATAGCTTACCACAAGAAAAGTCCCCCCTATTTATGGAACAAAATGCCAAGAATCATCTTATTATTGCAATATAATTGCATATGCAAAGCAATTTATCTAAGTTTGAATATATTTTCATTTATTTGAGCATATGAGCAATCCGATCGTATCTACTGAGCAGCTAACATTCCGCTATACTAATGCAACAAGCATAGCTTTTCCGGACATCTATATCGAGAAAGGACAGCATACCTTATTATTGGGCGATTCAGGCACTGGAAAAACAACGCTACTCAATATGTTGGGCGGCCTATCTCAGCCTGAAACTGGTCATGTTAAGATTAATAATCAAGACCTTTCCCTTTTATCCAACAGCAAACTAGATCAGTTTAGATCGCAATATATCGGTTTTATCTTTCAGGAAGCTCATCTGCTGAAGAACTTGACCTTATTGGAAAACATCAAGTTGGCACAATCACTCGCGGGTAAAAAAGTGAATGTAGATGATATTCATCAGGTGTTACAACAACTACAGCTTGACCAGAAAACAGCAGCATATCCAAATGAATTAAGTCGCGGCCAATTACAACGTGCCGCAATAGCACGTAGCGTGATCAATAAGCCAGCACTGCTTATTGCTGATGAACCCACAGCCGCATTAGATGATAATAATACCAATCGTGTACTTGAACTTCTTCTCGAGATCGCCGATACCGCCGGCTCTACCTTGCTGATAACAACACACGACAAAAGGATCAAAGATCAATTTTCAAAAATGTACATCCTGAAATAATCTCTTACATCCTATATCCATCACCTTTTTAGATTTAGCATTTGTTATGAACACGATACAGTTCGTTTGGAAAAATTTAAGTAGACAATTTGGCGCTGTCTTTCTAAGTATATTATTGACAGCTTTTGGGATCGCTATCCTGGCCGTGCTTTCGATCACTGGAGAAACATTCGAAAAGCAACTCGATAATAATAGCAAGAATATTGATCTTGTTGTCGGAGCAAAGGGGAGCCCACTTCAGCTTATCTTATCCAGTGTCTACCATATCGACAATCCAACCGGAAATATCCCCTTGGATGAACTCGAACCACTGCGTCAAAATCCACTTGTCCAACTAGCGGTGCCGCTATCATTGGGTGATAACTTTAAGGGGCATCGTATTGTCGGTACTGACTCATCGTTTTTAACAATCTACAATACCAAGATAAATGAAGGTCGCATTTGGCAAAAGAATTTTGAGGTGGTGATCGGTACACAAGTAGCCCAAAAACATCTGCTCAAAATCGGCGACAAGATCAATAGCTCACATGGACTAAGCAAAGATGGTCATAGCCATGACGAACATCCTTTTACCATTGTCGGTATCTTACAACAAAACAACAATATCACGGACAACTTGATTTTGACCAATCTCGAAAGTGTCTGGGATGTACATGGAATTGCTCATGCCCATGAAAACAACGAAACAGCAGCACAAAAAGAACAACGTGAACGTGAAGAGGACCGCGAAGAAACAGTCAAAGCACACTTACACCACCATGGTGAAGACTTACCAGAAAAAACTGTCAACCAGGTAGCAGGTAATAAAGAAGAACACCATGATCATGATCACGAAGGACATGAGGACCACGAACACGAAGAGGAAGGCGTATTTGTTAAATCTATTGGTGCCGATATGGTGAAACAAAATGGACTCGAAATAACGGCCATTCTAATAAAATATCAGTCACCTGCTGCGATCGGCATATTACCTAAAATGATCGACCAACAAACAGATATGCAGGCTGCATCTCCCGCAATGGAAAGCACACGCTTATTTTCACTCTTGGGTGTGGGAATTGATTCCTTGACTATTCTGGCTTATGTCATTATGCTAATCGCGGGTCTCAGTGTATTTATTAATCTATACAATGCATTGAAGCAACGTAAATATGATCTTGCCATCATGCGTACGCTAGGTGCTTCAAAAGGAAAATTATTCAACATCGTTCTGTTAGAAGGTTTGACCATAACCGTTGTCGGCGGTCTGGTAGGTCTGCTATTG
Source organism: Sphingobacterium sp. (assembly GCA_031277685.1). Classification (GTDB taxonomy): domain Bacteria; phylum Bacteroidota; class Bacteroidia; order Sphingobacteriales; family Sphingobacteriaceae; genus Sphingobacterium. The sequence continues at coordinate 44,471 of JAITLV010000041.1, forward strand.
GCACATTTAGCATTATATTATATTAGCAATCAAACAAGTCAAAGTGCCGACTTTATCGAAGCTTTTAGGCTACATCCAAAAGAATTGGTATTTTTGCTTGTTGCTTGTCTCATCGGCATGCTCGCAGCGCTGATTCCGGCTGTGAAAGCGTACCGAACAAGCATAGCTGGCACTTTGTCAAACAAATAACATGAATAACAATAGCATGAATGGGTAATTGATTTAAAATATAGAAATAACCTCAGCTAGGAAAATCCTGGATTTGAATCACATTATCGAAAGACCCGATACCATACGCTCAATAGTCAAAACAATGAAAAAAATTATTACCGCATTTACGTTTATATTCTTCTGTATCATTCAAGTACAAGCACAGATTGGTAGTAATCCGGATGTGCCTGATCATACCCCCATGATGAACAAAACATGGGATGCCATTGACAAAATGGCCTACAAAGTAACCTACAATGGCGCGAAAAAGGTTTATACACCATTTTACCCAAAGGAACTCAAAGCGCTTGAAAACAAAGTGGTCGAATTACCGGGCTACATGGTCCCCTTACACAGCGGCCGCAATCATAAAAACTTTATGATGTCGGTACTACCTGTCATGCAATGCCAATTTTGTGGTTCCAATGGAATCCCACCAATGGTAGAAGTAACGTTAAAGGGTGGAGCAATTAAATTTTCTGAAGATCCTATTAAGTTGAAAGGAAAGATGATTTTCACAAAGGATCCTCTTAAGGGCAATTCCGAAATACAGATCATTGATGCTGAGCTCGTAAAATAATTGAAACAAGTATAAAATCTATGCGGAATCCCGTCTTTTAGCAATAGATTGGATTCCTATTGAACCTGTTGTTTAACAGTTCTTTTATCTATTGAACAACGAGGTCTCAAGACAAGCTGCCAATGCTGCTGTTTCGGTACGTAGACGTGCTTCTCCGAGCGACACAGGTTGAAAACCAACCATCAGGGCCAAATCTATTTCCTCTGCTGAAAAATCACCTTCTGGGCCTATCATAATGATATAATGCTGCCCTGCTTCAAATACTTGGTTCAAATACTTTTTATCGGAATCAACACAATGGGCAATGGCTTTCTGAACACCATCCCTTGGAATATCCTTTAAAAACTGCTTAAAAGACAGAGCTGGATTCAGTTTAGGCAAATATGCTTTCAGAGACTGTTTCATTGCTGATACAATCACTTTATTCAAGCGGTCCAACTTCACATCCTTCCGTTCCGAGTGTTCACATATAATAGGCGTAATCTCCTGAATCCCGATTTCAGTAGCTTTTTCCAAAAACCATTCGATACGATCGATATTCTTGGTCGGCCCAACGGCAATATGTAGATGATAATTTGGTTGCTGGAAATTCTCCTGAACATTTAAAATCTTAAGTACTGTACGCTTGGGATGTGGATCTATAATTTCAGCTTCATATAGACCACCACGTCCATCTATTAAATTTAACCGATCTCCAGCATTCATACGAAGCACACGAACAGCATGCTTACTTTCCTCCTCACTGAGGATAAAGTTCTCCAACGATGGATTTAGATCCGGTGTAAAAAATAATTGCATGTACCTTTTGTATGATCTTATTCCGACAGGTCGTCATCAGCCGACTCGACCAGTTCTAATTTGACAAATTCAATATTCTGCTGTGCTTTACGGATAATTGTAAATACGTAACCATATTCTTCTTTCCGCTCCCCTACTTCAGGAATTTTATCAAAGATCTCGCTGACCAATCCAGCCATCGTATCATAATCCTGACTTTCTGGCAATTCTATCGGCAGAAACTCATTCACATCATGAATACTCGCTCCTGCATCCACCATGTATTCCGTTTCAGATATACGTTCTACAACAGGTGTTTCCTCATCATACTCATCCTGAATTTCCCCAACCAACTCTTCCACAATATCTTCTAGGGTAACCATACCTGCCGTTCCACCAAATTCATCCAATACAATGGCTAGTTGAAGTCGCCGTTGCTGGAATTCCGCCATCAAGTCGTTGATTTTCTTTGTCTCAGGGATAAAGTATGGTTTACGCATGATATTTTTCATTACGACTTCCTTACCTTTCGCTAAAAGTGGAAGAATATCTTTCGTATGGACAATACCAACGATTTGATCAATGTTATCTTCGTAGATAGGAAGGCGAGAATAGCCCTCTTCAGTCATCGTCTCAATCAGTTCTGAAGCATCAGCTGTCACTTCAACAGCGACAATCTTCGTCCGCGGCACCATAATGTTCTTCACGATACGTTCGTTGAAATCAAAAACATTTTTGATCAACTCATGCTCGGAAATATCCAATGCCCCTGATTCTTTCCCTTTATCTAAAAGATATTGTAATTCTTCAGAAGAGTGAGCAGATTCACCTTTCGTTACCTCAAATCCTAAAATTTTAAGCAGAAAATTAGCAAAACCGTTCAGAATCCAAATAAAAGGTCTAAAGATAAAGTAGAAAAACTGCAGTGGAACCGCAATCTTCATTGTTGTTGCTACCGGTTTTTGGATAGCAATTGATTTAGGAGCTAGCTCACCAAATACAATGTGCAATACGGTAATAATTGTAAATGCCAACACATGTCCTGCATTGGTCGCTATCGTGCCACTCAACTCGACACCAAAAAAACCCAATGCCCCCTGCACAATTTGGGTCATTACAGCTTCTCCTACCCAACCTAGCGCTAGTGAAGAAAGTGTAATACCCAATTGTGTAGCGGCCAAATAACCATCCAAATGCTCCGTTATACTTTTTGCTATTGTAGCAACTTTGCTACCTGTTTTCGCCTGAACTTCAATTTGGGAGACTCGGACTTTGACAATAGCAAACTCAGCAGCAACGAAAAAACCGTTGGCTAATACTAAAAACAATGTCCAAAAAATATCGAGCGCCATGCTTGGGGTTATTTGTTAACAAATTCTTTCTTGTACAATTCGATAGCCTCGATCAAGATTCTCTGCGCTTCCTCACGTCCTTTCACCCCTTCTACAATAACGTGTTTCTTCTCTAATGCTTTGTAGCTTTCAAAGAATTGTACAATTTCCTTCATCGTATGTGGAGGCAATTGATCGATGTCTTTAATGTAGTTGAATACTGGATCATTTTTGGCCACAGCAATGATTTTATCATCTTGCTCTCCACCATCAACCATATTCATTACGCCAATAACTTGCGCTTCTACCAATGTCAGTGGTAAAATATCAACAGAACAAATGACTAAAATATCCAAAGGATCTTTATCATCACAATAAGTCTGTGGAATGAAACCATAATTGGCTGGATAGACAACCGAAGAACTCATTACTCTATCCAAAAGCAACAAACCTGTTTCTTTGTCTAATTCGTACTTTCCTTTGGATCCGTTTGTAATCTCAATGATAGCATTTACGGCATTTGGCACATTCTCACCTGGAGAAACCATGTGCCAAGGGTTTTGTTTACTCATTTTTTATTTTACTGTATATTTTGTTTGTTTCTTTTGTCTTTCATTCGCTTTTTCAGCAAAGTAATTGCAATAGGCAAAAATGCTATTATTATCATCCCAACTACAACATACTCAACATAATGGATAATCCAAGGGAACTCTATCCCCAAGAAATAACCAGAAAGAGTCAATACCAAGACCCAAATTAAAGCCCCACTGATGTTATATAAAACGAATTTTTTGAAATCTAATTTTACGACACCCGCAAAGATAGGAGCAAAAGTACGAACTATTGGCACAAATCTACCTATAATTAATGCAGTCCCGCCATATTTATGGTAAAATTCTTCGGCCATCACCACATATTTTCGCTTAAAAATAAAGCTATCCTTCCGTTTAAACAACATTGGACCGGCTCGATAACCAAACCAATAACCGGTAAAATTACCTAATATTCCCGCTCCCAACAAACCTAAACACAATGTATAGATACTCACGTCGATCTTATTGAGCGCACAAAATAATCCCGCTAAAAATAGTAAGTAGTCGCCCGGTAGAAAAAAACCAAAAAACAGACCTGTTTCGGCAAATACGATTAAGATAACTAAATAAAACCCGCCCGAACTTAACAGTTCCTCAGGGTTCATTAGTTGTTGAAATGACAACAAAAGTTCATGCATAACTTTCAGTAAAAATCAATGTTGTTTTCTTCATCTTAGAATTTATATTCACTTATATCTTTGTATAATTCAAAAACAACAAAATACAAATATAGCATTCTTCTAAAAAATGAAGGTAAATCAAGTGTAATATAATCTTGTTATTGATTTTGTGCAGTTATACTGATAATGGACTCTCGTATTGTCTCTGCGATCTGGAGGAGCTCATCCGCACCTAAACTCAATTTAGGGCCAGCAAAATTTAAGTCACTGATTTTGTTGATCGGAACAAGATGGATGTGTGCATGCGCTACTTCAAGGCCCACTACAGCCACACCTACTTTAACACACGGAATTACTTTCTTTATTCCTTGCGCAACAATTTTTGCAAATACCCAAAGAGCCATGTATTCATCATCTTCAATATCAAAAATGTAATCGGTTTCCTTCTTAGGTATCACTAATACATGACCTTTCGCCAAAGGACTGATATCCAAGAACGCCAGGAAATCATTACTCTCCGCAACTTTGTAAGCTGGAATCTCTCCAGCAACGATTTTTGAAAAAATTGTTGACATATTATTCTATATTGAATAAACTCTTTTTGTAATAACGTATTGAGATAGTCGTATTAGGTATTGAGACTTTGGCTTGCATAAGCAAGGTGTAATGTCTAATATTTCCCATCTATATACATTTGATAAAAAACGATCATAAGTACCATAAATATGATGCTCACAACAAATATAAACAAAAAAGGTCGCGATTGCTATAACCCGACCTTCTTAATATAAAGTTAATTTGTGGATGTGCGGTTATGGCAGACCGCACATAACCGACATATATTATCTTGAAACCTCTACAATTTCAAACTCAATCTTACCTGCTGGCACTTCAATCTCAGCTGTATCACCTTTCGATTTACCCAATAATCCTTGGGCAATAGGTGATTTAACAGAGATCTTACCCAACTTAAGATCCGCCTCAGACTCAGCAACCAATTGATAAGTCATCTCAGCGCCGTTCTTCTTATTTTTGATTTTAACAATAGACAACGCAAGCACTTTCGATGTATCCAATTTAGATTCATCAATCAAGCGAGCGGTAGCCAATGTGTTTTCCAAATTCGCAATTTTTGCTTCATGAAGACCTTGAGCTTCTTTTGCAGCATCATACTCTGCATTTTCAGACAAATCACCTTTGTCCCTTGCCTCTGCAATAGCATTGGCAATTTTAGATCTTCCTTCCGTCTTCAGATAAGCTAATTCTTCTTTCAGCTTACGCAATCCTTCTTCCGTAAAATAAGTTACTTCTGCCATAATTTTATCTTTTTTCTTATTTTCTACATTTTAAAAAAGAAACAAGACCATATTACCCTCCTCGGGTAACATGGTCTTGCTTTCAATCTATACGAAGATAATAATTGTTTTCAACAAAACAAATTCTTATCTATCAAATCTCTTCCTCATCAACAAATTTATAGCCCAATCCACGCACAGTTTGCAAATAATGCGGTTTATCAGGGTTTGTCTCGATTTTCTTCCGCAAACGTACAACATGCATATCCAATGTACGTGTATTCACGTTGGAACTGTAGCCCCATACGACTTCCATTAATTCCTCCCGTGTAATTTCCCGACCCAAATTCTGAAGAAAATGCAATAAAATTCTATTCTCCAAAATAGTTAACTCTACCTTTTTCCCGTCACGTATTAAAGAGTGGATATTTGGATGATGTTCTGTCTGCCCAAACTTGTAAACCTCCGGGCTGTTTTTAGGTAAGAAAAACTTCACCTTATTATCGATCATAGCAATCAACACGTCCATATTAAACGGCTTGCTAATATAATCTGTCACACCGAAACTATACGCCTCGATCTTGTCCACATCTTGGGATTTGGCAGTCATCATAATGATGATATTTTCAAACCCTGCTTTACGGACATCTTCACAGATCTCGTTACCTTCTTTTCCTGGGAGCATCCAATCTAACAGGACCACATCGGGTCTTTTTTCCAAGATTAAACTTTCTGCTTCATTCCCATTTCCGCTTTGAATGACTTGATAGCCCTCTGATTCTAATCGATGTTTTACCAAGAAACGTAGGTTCTCATCATCTTCAATAACAGCAACAGTGATGTCTTTATTCATATTTAAATTTATTTTTAAACCGGAAATACCAATGTAAAGGTAGTGCCTTGCCCCAATTGGCTTTTTACTGTAATATCACCACCTATAAATTCAGTGATTTCTTTACAGAAAGCCAAACCTAAACCAATACTTCCTTGCTGATTATATTGACTTTTTATTCTATAAAACTTTTTGAAGATATTGTTAAACTCCGCCTTCTCAATCCCGATTCCTTCATCCTTAAAAGTGATAACAAAATTCTTCTTATTTTGTTGTATCGCAATATCCAATATTTTATGCCCTGCTTTCGAATATTTATAGGCATTATCTATCATATTTTGAAACACACTGCTCAATAACACTGGATCTGCCAGCATCGATGTTCTTACATCAATTTTTGTGCTAATCTTGAAGTCAGCATATTTTATTCTCGATGAAGCCACAAGATTTTCGGTAAATTCCTCCAAATCTACCTCCTCTTTATTTAATTTGATGGTTTTATTTTCGATCTGGCTAAATGACAATAATTTGTTCATTAGATTATTGAGTCGATCAGCCTCCTGATCCAATATATTACCATACATCTTTCGCTCCTCATCGGAAAGAACCTGCGCACTCTTGATATTATTTCCCGCAATTTTTATGACACTTACAGGTGTCTTAAACTCGTGGGTCAAATTGTTGATAAAATCATATTGCAATTTAAAAAGTCTCCCGTTAATTTCTAAATTTCTATAAATTAAATATAGAATAGCGATCAAAATAATATAAATCAAGGATATACCGCCCAATACGGGCCAAAAACTGCGATTTATTTCCTGCGAAAGAAAACTTTTACTTGATCTGAAGAGCAATTTATAATCAGCCAATGCACCAGGCAAGGGCATTTCCGTCGAAATCTCATCCTGCTCAGGTGTAATGGGCGCGCCCACCAATGGTACTATATCGACTTTTTCGTAAAGATTTGCATAGCTATTCTTCACCTCCAAAAACATCGGGTCGATCTGAAAATTGAACATGTCCTGCTCATAGCCCACAGTATGGTCCAAATTCCCCTCCATAATGGATTTATAAACGATTAAATCATTAACTCTTGGTATATTTAAATAGGTAATCTGCCCTGGTCTGATCGTATAAAATACCTTTAAAATATCCTTATCAGAAAGCTTTGCATTCGGTTGCAATTTATCAATATAGGTTGCAAGCTTAACCCCTATATTATTAATTTCCTCAGAATGCAAGCCCATTTGACCCCGGTCACGAATTGTATTTTTGTTCAACCCCGATCGGGACACCGTAAAAAAGGTGATGGTTTTGGGTTGAATTCTTAGATTATTAACAATAAAACCATAATTTAAATTATGATCATTATTAAATTGTAAATCAAAAAAACCAATTTCTCGGACGAAAGGATAGGAACTTAAAATACTATATGCATATTTCCCCGCCTGTACAGAGTCCAAAAAGCCCTGATAAAAAGAAACTTCGGGAATTCTGTTCTGAAAAAAATCATTAAAAGGAATTAACGTCTGGTCAAAAATTTCTGATTTTCTATTCGTGAATTCGTTCTTGATATGGGATTCGGTATAACTTCTAGATAGAAAAAGTGCAAAAATATAAAGACCGCTGATGACGATGAAAAACATCAGCAATAGTCCGTAATTTTTTCGATAGCTATATTTTTCTGCTTTCATATACTGCCCTAGTCTACTAGATATTTAGCCAAAAATCGCTCTAGTTCATTATAGTAGCCGAATACATTCTCGTCTTTTTTAAAGGTTCGATCTTCATCTTCTTTCAGAAGATACTGTACAGGAACATTGTTGTTCTTTAGCTTCTGAACAAATTGATTTGCGTCCGTCACTGAGCTAAACCGGTCTTTTCCTCCTTGGACCAATAACACAGGAATCCGTACTTTATCTGAATGGAATACAGGTGAGATATTTTTAAACAACTCCGCTTCCCGAATAGGATTTCCAACGATCTGATACATTTTCTGTACGTAAGATTTAAAATAAGGTGGAATATCCCTAAAATAGGTAAAGAGATTGGTGTACCCTGAATAGGAAACTGCACATTTATACAGATCCGAATTGAAACAAGCGGCATGTAAAGCCGAATATCCCCCAAATCCCTTCCCAACAATCGCTACGCGATCTTTATCGGCAATTCCTTCTTTGATCAGCCATTTTACGCCATCGGTAATATCATCTTGAATTTTACCTCCCCATTCCTTAAAACCTGCAGTCCAAAACTTCTTCCCAAAACCAGTTGACCCTCTATAATTCATCTGAAAAACTAAATATCCTCTATTCGCCAAAAACTGTGCCTCATTATCAAATCCCCAAACCTCACGTCCATTTGGACCATCATGGGGTAGCACGACCATAGGAAGATCTTTTCGATTTGAATGTACAGGATAGGTCAAGTATCCAGATATTGTTATACCATCTCTCGCTTTGTAGGTAATAAACTCATTTGGAGACAGTTCTTTATCCTTAAGATCAGAATTATTGTCCGTTAATTTGGTTAATTTTTGTGTGATGAAATCATAAAAATAAATCCCCCCTGGATTGACATCTGTATAGGTCTTAATAATGACTTTTTCACCCGATACATCAGTGCTTAATACCTGAAATTCAAAGCCATCAATTTGTTTTGACAATTGATCATATTTTCTTTTTGTTTGCTCATCAAAAAAGTGGCGGCTCTGTCTGGATGTAGTATAGTTCACAAACAGCAAACGATTCTGCTCAGAAAAATACCCACCGGGGCTCACATCAACATCTTTATGGCTAAAAAGTTCACCCAATTCCTTTTCATTGACCAAATCATAACTAACAAGGGCTAACTTGTCACGATTTATATTTGACAATGCATAGATGATACTGTTTGAACTATCCTTATAGCCCAACGGTGTAAAGCTACTTTCGACATCACAGCGAATAATTTCCTTAAAAGGTTCTTTCTCCGAAGCTCGAAAAAGAACAGATTGCTGTACCGAATCATTTGCAATTGCTAAACGCACTTGCCCATCATTGGAAGCAATCCAAGAGCTCATATTGCCCGGATTTTGTAGAATTAATTCGCGAGGTCTCCCATCTAAATAAATACGATAGAGATCAAAAAAAGACGAATCACGATCATTTATCCCAGCCACAAAACCATCCCCACCTGATAAAGTCGGATGAACCCATCTAAATTTTGCCCGAATAGGGCGAATTAACGTCCAAATCTTTTCTGTATTAATATCCACAGCATACAAACGCAAACTATCCTGAGAAGATTGTTCAGTCAAAAAAGAAATTTTAGAATCATTATTCCAGACAAAAGACTTCACATTGATATCATTCTGATAGGTTAACTGCTTAGAGCTATCCTGATGTATCAAATCGATCAAATAGATGTTTTTACAATGATTATCCATGCCGATATAGGCAATAAACCGACCATTGGGTGATAGCTTAAAATTTGATTTTTCGGGTGTGGAAAAGAATTGATTGATCGGTATAGGGTCAACCTTATGTTGTTGGCATCCCAACATAGTCAATGCACAAAAAAACAAAACAGTCCAAAATTGCAACCTCATAATCCCAAATGCGTCCTTATCAATTAACCCAAATATTGTAATTAAATACCAAATTGCAGTCAATGCAACCTTATTTTTACAAGATATAGTAATTAAACGTAATATTCAAAAATAGCGTATAAAACCGTATTTTTGTTTATGTTTTTATACAATGTCTCTGTTATAGCAGAAGAAACAGTCCATCATGACATCGTTTCTTGGATTCAGGATAATATCGTGCAATCCCAAAAATTCCAAGTGCATTTTCTGGAAATGCTCCAATCACCACACGAAGGAATGACTTATTGTATCCAAGTGGTTTTACCTTCCGAAGAACATATTGTGGACTTCCAGCAAGTACATTTGATACCTTTACAACAATTTATTTCAGAATCGTACAAGGACAAAGTTTTTCTTTTCGACAGTACAATGAAATATTTAAAAAAATAAAGAGCTCTAAAGCTCTTTATTTTTTTAATATACGCAATGAAAATTCTTAATTCGTTTTATTTCCCTGGGATTCCGGGTCCTTCTTTCCTATTTCCAAAGCCAGTTCATATCGTGGGTCATAACTTATCTTTGGTGTTAGATAGTGCAATAAAATCAAACGGCCGTATCTAAAATTAAAGGGAGAAAAAACGAGGATTGTGACGGCTAAACCAGCCAAATAGAACCAAGGAGACTCACTCCCGGTCAAAATTGCGAGCGCTACAGATACAGACACAATTTCGGCAACAGAAAGTGCATAACTCACATACATCGCCGCATAAAAATACCCTGGTTCAACCTCATATTTAACACCACAATGCGGACATATTTCATTCATCTGTTGCTTCCGCAGGCTGTAGACCCGGCCTTCGAATACATTTCCAACATGACATTTCGGACATTTGGAATGTATCATCGCATGAAATTTAGATGTTGGCATTGGCTTCTATTTTATCTCGTTTACGAATTTTTTGGTCGGAGGATTTTTCTTACGGTATTTTTTATACCATAAATATCCCAACCCTGCAGCCGCCAAATAAGGAATTACCAATAGAAATAAGATACCATCATTCAGCCCTCTTCCTTGCATATTGCCTTCCTTCGTCGAATTCTCAGCATTCAATGTACACATCGCACACTGTGCTCGAGAAATAGCTACTGTCGAGCAGCTTAAAACAAATACGAAGAGTAAATATTTAAACCATTTCATAATCCAAAGTTACTGAAAATTTAACGATTAGCGTACCAACGCGTCAAATTTATCCCAAAAACCATCTTGCGGTAATGATGCAACCAATTTCATTCGCTCCTTTTTAATCGGATGCATAAAAGCTAGCGATCGAGAGTGCAAACAGATACTTCCTAACGAGCTACCTCTTGGGTATCCATATTTGTTATCTCCAACAATTGGGCAGCCCATAGCAGCCAATTGTGCACGAATTTGATGTGTACGCCCCGTAAGTGGTTCGACCTGCAACAAATAGAATCCGTTCAGCTCACCTATTACCGTATAGTCCAATTCAGCATAGGTACCTCCTTTTACTTCTCGTGGGAACGCTTTTGTTACTCTTGTTTGCCGATTTCGGATTAACCAATTAATCAATTTTCCTTCTGCTTTTCTTGGCCGCTGTCGCACGATCGCAAAATAAGTCTTTTTCACTGAACGGTCTTGAAAAAACTTATTCATACGTTCCAGTGCTTTACTTGTTTTAGCGAAAAGAATCATACCGCTCACCGGCCTATCCAATCGGTGAATAACACCAACAAAAGCGTCATTTGGTTTATCATACTTCTTTTTCAGGTAGATTTTCACCATATCCTCCAATGAAAGATCTCCTGTTTCGTCAACCTGCACAATATCTCCCGCCTTTTTATTGATTGCTATCAGGTGATTATCTTCATAGATCACCTCTTTATCCGTAATTTCTGATTTACTCATTTCTTCAAAACTAAAAACAGTCATTAAAACGTTTATCACGCCATCTAAACGCTAATAACTATTATATATGTTCAATAGTCCGCTACGACCTTTGATCTCAGAAAAAAAGGCTCTACGCAAGCGTAAAGCCTTTTCCTGTTTTTTATTATAACTTATTGAGCACTATCTGCTTTAAGCAATTCCGCCTTCTTTGCATCTTCTTTCATTTTTTTCTTGAAAAAACCACGTAACAAGAAATTATGTTGCAAAGCTTCCATATTTTCGTCCAATTTGGATGTACTTGAATTCAAGTTATTGATAGCCGACTTAATTTGGTTTGCGGAAGCAGGATCATTCAATAATACTCCTACTGCGTTGTCCTTATCATTCAATCGACTTGAAGCATTATTTAAATTATTAATCAACGCATTAGCAGTCTGCGAAACTCCCTGCAATTGCGCGGCAGATTGACGCAGGTTAGAAAAAATAGCCGTATCAGTAGTCAGGTCATGGATCAACCCTTTATTACTATTCAGCGAATTTGTCAAGGTAACCAAATTTGCTGATGCCTTATTCGCATTATTCATCGCAGCACTGATAGATAATAAAGTTGCACGTAAGGTATTTACCATAGCCGTATCAGTCAGCATCGCACCGACCATCCCTTTACCATCTGCCAAACCACGCGAAATCTCAACAAAATCGGTTGTGATCTTCGCTAGGTTTTCGTTATTTACCTGCAGGGTTTCCATCATAGCCTCCATATCAGCAGTTTTGGCCGACCGCAGAAAATCGCCAGTCTCTACAGTAGGGGCATTCTGTGATCCTCCTGAAATCACTACAATTTTATTACCGATCAATCCATCAGAGCCCAATTTTGTAACAGCGTCTTTGCGGATGTATTCTGCGGATTTCTCTTCAATAGTCAAAACAACTTCCACATCCTGTACACTTTTAAAGTGGATATTTTTAATGATCCCCACCTTAACTCCAGAAAACCAGACATTACTTCCGACTTTCAATCCCGCAACGTCAGGAAATGAGGTCGCGATCTCGATGTTTCTTGTAAATTTCTTTTGTTGACTACCTAGAATAAAAATTCCGGCCAAAAGAATCAATACGCCTAAAAAAACAAAAATACCAACAATGATTGCTCTTTTATTTTCTGCCTTACTCATGTATATTATAGAATAAAATTATAATTATAAAACGCTCTAACACGTGCGTCCTCAGTATCAAAAATTTCTTCAAAAGACCCTTGTCTTTCAAACTTACCGTCCAACAACATCACAATACGATCACCTACTTCTTTCGCACAGGCCAAATCGTGTGTGATAATAATAGACGATGTCTTATAACGCTCCTGCACCTCATTGATCAGTCCGTTAATGTCCAAACAGGTGATCGGGTCAAGTCCGGCCGTGGGTTCATCATACATCATGATCTCCGGTCTAAGGATTAGTGTACGCGCTATACCAATCCGCTTACGCTGACCTCCCGATAATTCAGAAGGCATCTGGTTAATGGCTTGGGACAATCCAACACCATCCAAAACCTCCTCCACCGCTTGGTTAATTTCAGACCGCGTCAGATTACGTTTATTTCTCACCAACGGGAACTCCAAATTCTCGCGGACCGTCATACTATCGTATAAAGCACTATTCTGAAACGAAAAACCAATCTTTAAACGCAGTTCACGCAACTGACGATCATTTAATGAAGTAACCGAATTACCCAACACATTAATTGTTCCCGCATCAGGTTTCAATAATCCTGAAATAAGCTTAATCAGAACCGATTTACCTGTTCCCGAACGCCCTAGTACAACAAGATTTTCTTCTTTATATAAATCTAGATCAACCCCTCTTAGTACATGGTTATCCCCAAAAGATTTACTCACGTTCTTAATTTCAATGACTGATTGCGTATGATCTATATTTAATTTAGCGTTTTCCATATCCTACTATCCAAAGAACGACAAAATCTGAACAATAATTATTTCCTCAATAAATACAAGAAACATCGACGCCACTACCGCTGCATTGGCAGCCTTCCCAACACCTTCTGTACCTTTCGAAGAAAAATACCCACAGTAGCAACTCACCGCTCCAATGGTAAACCCAAAAATAACAGCACGCAATACCATCGCCCCTAAATCCTTGAAAGCAATTGTTTCAAATACCTGTGTAAAAAAACTCAGAAAACTCAGGTCATCTTTACTCATCATACTCAGATAACCACCTAAAAGACCAATCCCCGCAACGTAAAAACAAAGAACTGGAATTCCAATAGTTGTAGCTAAAATCCTACTTACGATCAAATATTTATACGGATTTGTACCAGAAACCTCCATGGCGTCAATCTGCTCGGTCACATTCATCGAACTTAATTCAGCTCCAATCTGTGACCCCACCTTACCTGAAGCAATCAATGCTGTTACTAATGGTGCAAGCGCACGAACGATCGCAATTGAAATTAAGGATGGTAGCATCGAAGTTGCGCCGAACTCTTCCAAGGAAGGACGAGATTGTTTTGTAAAAACAAACCCAACAATAAATCCAGTTAAACTGATCAAAGGCAAGGATTTATAGCCTATTTCATAGCATTGACGGATTATTTCTTTGAATTCATATGGTGGAGTTACTAATTCGCGCCAAAACCGTAACAAAAAACGATGAATGTTTGCGAATTCTAGAAAAAAAGTCTGAAGTTTTTTAGCCATTTAAAAATATGTCTATGTCAAATTAATGTGTCATAAAACACCTTATATGCTCAACAAACACGTAACAATTCGAGCGGTAAAGGTAAATAAAAAATATGTATCTAAAATTGTCGTTTATGTAAAAAGATCATCAATTTTGACTTTTATATAAAAAAAATCAGAT
>JAITLV010000340.1 GCA_031277685.1 Sphingobacterium sp.
ATATACCCATTTCCACCATTATGCATAAACTGAAAAATAAGATTGCGATCGGCCAAATTGCTCAACGCAATAATGGGGACTTCAGGAAACAGCTTCTTCACTTGTAAGCACACTTCCAATCCACTTGTTCCAGAAAGCTGCATATCCATAAGTAACAGGTCAATTGTCGTATTAACCATAAATTCAAGCAATGTCTTTTCCTCTAAAAATGAATAAACGCTATACCCCAGTTGGTTATTAAGAAAAGAAGTCACCCCCTCCAACAATAAGGGATGATCGTCCAAGACAGCAATCGTTTTCATACTCGTTTTGATTAAACACTTACTCCAATTTCAATCTGGGTTCCAGATCCTGGCTTACTCTGAACATCAATAGATCCATTGATCCACTTGATTCGATTGACCATATTATTTAACCCCATTCCATAATTTGCTGTTGCGGGATCAAAACCTTTACCATTGTCCTCAATCAGAACCAGTAACGTTCCCGCCGATTTACTTACCTGAACAATAATTAGATCTGCATCTGCGTATTTTAATGCATTTGATATTGCTTCTTGTACGACACGATATATTGCTAGTCCCTTCTGAAAATCTACCTGTACCTCATCTTCGTAATTTTCAAATTGGATCATAACATTATTATTTTTCATAGCGAGACACAATTGTTCCATCGCAGCTATTAAACCAAATTGCCGTAGAGATTCGGGCATTAAATTATGTGATATCCGTCGAACTTCGCCCAGGATATCATTCAGCTTTTGTGGTAATTCGCTCGCCAAATCATCATTTCCTGAATGCTCTCCCGCAATTTTAAATTTCAGCCCCGTCAGCATTCCTCCGATACTATCATGCAGATCCTGCGCAATACGCTGTCGTTCTTGCTCCTCGCCCTTGAGCATGGATTCAGAAACCTGCAATTGTTTCTCCTTTATCAATTTATCCAACGCAATCTCATGATTAATTTTAATCTGTCCATTGAGTTTCCGTTGCTTCCTGTAGGAATAGGCAATAAATAAAACAACTATAAAAAGTATGATAGCGATACTTAAAACAAGAAAGATCTTTAGTTGACTTCGATCTTTTTCCGCACGCAAGTTTAAAATCAATTTTTCTTTTTCTATTGTTTTATACTTAGCCTCCATTTCATTCATTTTCTCTAAAAGCTGTACTTTTTGGATACTATCAGAAAGTTTATTCGCTACATTTGACATCTTGAGTGCTTCTTTATAGTCCCCCATCAGCTCATTCACTGCAGCCAATTGACCATAAACAATTTTGCTATTATAAAGGTCACGCGTTAATAATCCATTTTCCAAAATCTCTTCCAATGGCAATTTCGCTTCGGCATATTTTTTCTGCATCAAATAGACATTAAACTTTCTAAACAGCATCATCTGATAGAACTTCCAGTTGTTCATTTTTTTCGACCAGCTCAAACCTATATCCAACATACGTAACGCTTCATCTGTCTGTTGCTTTGTCGTAAAATAAAGCGCTTCATTATAATAGTAATTGGGTAGCTGGGAAGAGTTTGGGTTGTTACCCAATAATAGTTTGGCCTTATCTAATAGCAGTCGGGCTTCCTTTGATTTCACCTGATAGCAATATGTACTGACTGCATTTAAATAAGCTACCAGTAAAGCCGTACTTTTTGGCTGCTGCTCCAGTTGTCTGATTGCTATCTGATGATATTCATCCGCTTTCGCCAATTGATTGGATGACATAAAGGTCAAACCGATCATCGTATTGATAGCACCTTCCATTATGGGATCATGTGCTTTGGCGTAAGGCATACATTTCCCATTAAGTATATCCAGAAAATCAGCAAATCCTTTTTTCGGAAATCGAATTAGCCCCAAATTATACCAAGCTCTGGCTAAAAGTTCCTGTTGAAAGGGCTGCCTGGCATTGCCAAGAATATCAACACATTTTTGGGCTTCGACCGCAGCACGTTTACTATCTAAAAATTGACCGTAATAAAAGCTTTTGTACAGTGCTCCCATAGCATGGAGGCTTCGAAAGGGTTTCGCTAACCGTTCCCCTTCTCTCATATTCTCCCAAAATTTTAAGGTATCCCTAAATCGGTAATAATCTGCCAAATAAAAATATTGTAGCGCCTGTACACTGTCATTCGGAGCGGACTTTAGTCGTATCTCAGCATCCATCCTGTATTTATCTTCATCTAATGGCAGAAAACTTTGCGCATTTACAGCCTGAACAGTAAAATACGTTGCAAAAAACACAATTAGCTTTAGCAAAACTCTACATTGTAACCTCATTAATCAGATACCTATATATAATATTAAAACAACAAAACAGTGTATTGCCTTTTTTTGAGATGCAGCTCTTTAGATGTACTATTCTACACAATTATTTCAGTGAATACGAACAATTCAACACCTAGTCCTTCAAAACTAAGCAATTTTAAAAATATATAAAGCACCCTAATGGATATCAAGGTGCTTTATATAATATGAGTCAATAACAATCTCTACACTATATGTCTGAAAATATTATTTTTTAGGAATACCCAATTGTGTTTCAAACGCAGAGGTTCGCGTAATCGCAATATTCATCAACAGATCTAATTTACATTTATAGGCTGAAGAGATCTCTCTTGATCCTGTACTTTCAAACAATCCACTTTTAACAATAGGCACGCTCAGGGGCAAAGTCCATGCCCGCAATGATTTTGCGATTGCATCCATGGCATTAATCCCTTGTAAAGCTTGTACACCATCTGCCCAACAAACCAGCCCTACATTTTTATCGGTCAGGTAGGCCGGACTATTTTTTGCACTTACCTCCAACCAGTCTAAACAGTTTTTCATGACCCCAGGTATACTTCCGTGATACAAAGGAGATAACCAAAAATGTACATCTGCCTCTAGAAAGAGATTATTCATAATCTTTACACTATTGGGAATCCTGCTGAGACTAATATCAAATAGTGGCACCCCACTATCTGCCAGATTAAAAATGCTGTTCTCAATTCCTAGCTGATTCAATTGTTCAGAAAAATAATTGGACAATATTCCCGAAGTGGACTCTTGTCTTCGCTCCAGGGCTCCGTTAAATATTAATGCTTTCATTGTTTTCTATGCTCTTTTAAAAATAACTTTTGGCATCCCAATCTCTCCATACATCAATGTCTTAACGATCGGGATCAAGCGATTGGTAGCCAACATATAAAGTGATTCAGGCATATTTGGCCTTGCCCTTACAACAACTTTTTGATCTTGATATTTCGACAGATCGGCTACGCTCAAATTCTGCCTCCATAATTCCAGTTCCAATGCCACTGCACTTTTAAAATCGTAATATGCGACCTCAGCTTGGAACTTCTCAGCTAGGGCCATATAAATCCAAGGTGGCACAATGGCATCAACAGAACAAGTAAAAGCGATCGCTTTTCCAGAAAAAGGGGTCAAATCCAACAGGACCAACGCTGCTTTAAACTCCTTCTCTTTGACGATCATTTCCTGGTAAAAAAGCGTTTTGATGTCAAATTCTATGATTTCAAGCGTGGTTTTGAAATCAATGAGATCGAGTGCCAATATACCCGAATTTTCAACTTTGTTTACAAACATATCCTTGTATAATTATTATCTTAACCCGATGGAAATACCAACCTATTAAATCAATTTGGCGACCACCTCATCATAGTTACTTTCGACCACAGACCAGTCCAAGACAGACCAAAAAGCGTCTAAATAGTCCGCTCTTTTATTCTGATATTTCAAATAATAGGCATGTTCCCAAACATCAACACCCAAAATCGGTATTCCCCTACTCGTCAACTGGGTATCCATTAATGGATTGTCTTGATTGGGAGTGGCAACAACATCCAAAGTACCATTGTACTTTACATACAGCCAGGACCATCCAGAGCCAAATTGTGCAAGTCCTGCATTTTTGATTCTCATTTTTAACTCATCCAAAGACCCGAACGTTGCATCTATTTCTTTTGCCAACTTTCCAGTGGGAACTGTTGTTGGTGTTGCAGACAAAATTTTCCAGAATAGAGAATGATTATAATGACCTCCTGCGTTGTTACGAACAGCAGGGCTATATTGACTTACTTGCGTCAAAATATCTTCCAATTCAGCATCATCAGCGGCTGTTCCCGCTATTGCTTTATTCAAATTATCAACATAAGCTTGATGATGTCTTTGATGATGAATACGCATTGTCTCTTGATCAAAATAAGGTTCGAGCGCCGTATAGGCGTAAGGTAAGTCCGGTAATTGAAATTTGCTCATGTTATGTTAGTTTTATTATTTTATGATGAATCAAAACTACAGAATAGACTTTAATAAAACAACAAAATAGTTGTTTTATTAAAGTCATAAAATTTTCCAATCCACACCAAAAAACTTCATTAATGATCATTATGGCAATAAAAAGAAAAACTTGTATCTTTGTTAAGAAATATTAAAACAACTTTTTTATTGACAAATGCAAAAGACTCCATCGGATAACATATTAATGCTATTAAAAATGCGAGGCGAGGTCACAGCTGCGCTTATTGCCACAGAATTAGGTATTACGAAAGAAGGAGCCCGCAAGCATCTACTCAATCTTGCCCATCGGGGACTTATTGAATCCTATGCAAGAAGCGAGGGCATAGGCCGTCCTTCGACCTATTATTGCCTTTCAGCATTAGGCCTCTCAAAGTTTCCGGATAGTCATGCCGAAATTACAGTGCAATTGCTACAATCTATTAAACAGCTGCTTGGGGAGAATGCGTTGGACCTATTAATCACTGATCGGGAGTCTAAAGTATACCATAAATATGCACAGGCATTGAGTCACTCTGAGTCAATAGAGAACAAACTTGATATTATCACAACAAAGAGAACGGAAGAGGGATATATGGCCGAATGGAGAAAAGAAGCTGGATCTTATTTTCTTATTGAGAATCACTGTCCCATATGTGCTGCGGCCACCGAATGTCAGGGATTTTGCCGCTCAGAACTGCACAATTTTCAGCAACTAATCGGCCCATCATATACCATCAGTAGAATAGAATATATTATCGAAAGTGGTGCACGTTGCACTTATCGCATAACAGAACGGAAATAGTGTAACTTTTCAGGCACACCTTCACTAAATTAATAATATACCAAAAAGTATTTTTTATCTTTGAAACCAAAGAACAATATAATCATGTCAAAAGCAGAACAAACCCGACAATTTATTATTGAAAAGACCGCTCCTATCTTTAATAGAAAAGGATATTTTGCGACTTCCCTTTCTGACATCACGACCGCAACAGGTTTGACGAAGGGTAGTATCTATGGCAATTTTAAAGACAAGGATGATTTGGCACTTCACGTTTATACCTATCAAAGTAAGAAAATTGCTGACGGGGTATATCAACAGATCGCTCAACACACTACAGCCTTAAAGAAGCTTTTTGCTTTTTTTGATTTTTACAAAGATAATTTTAAAAATATTGCAGCTTCAGGAGGATGTCCTCTCATGAATGCCGCCATTGAGGCAGATGACTCTCTCCCCTTTTTGACCCCAAAAGTCAAACGATCATTTGAACTTTGGAGGCAACGACTGATTTCGATATTGGAAGAAGGAATTACTGAAGGTGAATTTAAACAGCATATTTCGGCCGAACATTTTGCGATCACTTTTATGGCTATGATAGAAGGTGGCATTTTACTTTCAAAGATCTCCGGAAGAGCCAAAGACCTCAGCATTGTATTAGACAATATGAAAGATATGGTCAATAGGGACATCAAAATCTAATTTTTTTAACAAAACACATACCAATCGGTATATTTATTCATTAATTTAAACTACTAAAAATGAAGAGAGTTGTAATTACCGGCATGGGAACAATCAACCCACTGGGAGACGATATTGACAGATTCTGGAATAATATTTTACGCGGTGAAAATGAGACAGCTATCATCAGCCGCTTTGATGCGTCTCTATTTCGAACGCAGATAGCAAGTGAAATTAAAAACTTTCAACCGGAGAAGTACCTGGATAGAAATGAGATCAAGAGAAGTGATCTATTTACGCAATATGCACTATATAGTGCAGCTCAAGCATTAGCAGATTCCGGGTTGGATCCTAATACAATGGATCCATTTGATATAGGGGTTATTTGGGGCGTTGGTCAGGGGGGTATGGAAACGTTTGAGCATGAAGTCGAAAACTATGTAACGGGTAATTACATTCCGCGGTTTAGTCCATTTTTTGTTCCTAAACTTATCGTCAATATGGCCTCGGGAATGATATCTATGAAATTCGGTTTAAAGGGAATCAATTATACCACTGTTTCGGCCTGTGCAACATCCAATACAGCTTTCATGGATGCATTCAATTACATCCGGCTGGGAAAAGCGAAAGCATTTATTAGTGGCGGCTCCGAAGCTCCTATAACTCCGGCTTCAGTAGGTGGCTTTTCCGCGATGAAAGCAATGTCCAGTAGACACGATGACCCTAAGACTGCAAGTAGACCATTTGATCGGGATCGGGATGGATTTGTCATGGGGGAAGGAGCCGGCGCTTTGATACTCGAGGAGTATGAACATGCGAAAAAGAGAGGTGCTAAGATTTATGCGGAACTTGTAGGCGCTTCAATGACCGCGGATGCCTACCATATGACGTCTCCCCACCCTGAAGGCATCGGTGCCGCTAAAGCAATGTCACTCGCGATGGAAGAGGCTCAGATGAACAATGATCAATTGGATTACCTGAATCTTCATGCCACGTCCACTCCCGTAGGAGATATCGCTGAACTTAAAGCCATGCAACTTGCATTTGGCAAATCCAGTAATCTCTGGGTCAGTTCAACAAAGTCAATGACGGGCCATCTACTCGGCGCAGCTGGAGCGATTGAAGCAATCATAGCGATAAAGTCTATAAACCACAATGTAATTCCTGCAACGATAAATATTCAAAATATTGATCCTGCAATCCCTGAGGGAATTAACATTGTAGTCAACCAACCTTTGGAAAAGACTGTTCAAACGGCAATGAGCAATGCTTTTGGCTTTGGGGGGCACAATTCAAGTATTCTTTTTAAAAAGATTTAATTTTTTTCTAAAAAAATTTGACAGTGTGTAATAAAGACACTATCTTTGTATCATCATAATTTAGGTTTATAATTGGTTATTTAAGGTTTTCATTCTCCCCGTTTGGAAACCTTTTTTTATGCCATTTTATTTCTTTAAGCACAAGCAATTCCAATCTTTTCTATTTCTCTTACACAATAGGTCTTTTGAAAAATACTGTTAACTAATCATACGCATCGTCTCGTCGCTTCCCACCGACTCCTGCTATAGCAGCTATTGGACATGACTTCCATCATAATTTAACTCATCATCAATTCAGTAGTTGAAGTTAACAAGGGATGATAATGCCGCAATTGTTATCTAATAGAACAACGAATTAGATAACAGAATATAGCGTTTGCGTATATTGTTGCACATATTCCTTTGGATTACAGCCAATAATCTGCTTAAAAACTCTGTTGAAATTTGTAATACTGTTAAATCCACAGCTGTACGCTATAAAAGAAACACTATCAATATGATCTTCAGTCAATTGACTACAAACTTCTTTCACACGGATCCGGTTGAGGTAAGTAACAAAGGTAACACCGCAATGTTTTTTAAAATATCTACAAAATGCCTGAGGGGTAAGATTCGCATAATCCGCCACATTCTCAAGGCTCAGATCATGTTTATGGTTTTCTTTAATATAATTGCAGATTAGATTAATCCGGTTTGCGTTATGAATTGTATCGACAGCCACTTCTGCTCTCTCTGCGCACAATGGAGCAGTCTCCCTTGATATGTTGGCCAAAGATCTCAATAGGTAAAAAAAATGCATCAATTTATCCAGCTGATCCGAAGATTTCAATTGTAAAACCCGTTCAGAAATTTGGTCAAAATATTGCTCTGGAATTTTAAAACCATAAGAATTGTTATAAATAAACTGATTTAATGATTCGAATTCCTCCAGGGAAAATAAGGATTTCAGCTTACCATTGGGATCAAAAAAGATCGAAATTGAGCGTGACTCATTTGAAAAGCCATCGTGGGAGGATGACTTAAATACATGGGATTGATTTGCACCTAAAAAGAAAACATCATTTTCCTTAAAAGGATGTAATGTATCTTCAACAATCAGGACTCCCCTTCCCTTTACTATCCACATGAGTTGCGCTTCCTGATGTCTATGAAGGTGCGGATAAAAAGTTTCTAACACATCTTCTTGTACAGTTAGGTTCTGACCCTGCATCGTTGGTACATTAAATTGGAGCGCTTTCATAGGATCTTCATACGTTTATATTTATAATTGCTGCTTAGTTCATATAAATATAATAACTACAAAACAAGTAAGTATATTGATTGGAATACATAAAAAAATAAAAACAAAATCTGTATACTATTTGACAATATTTAGCAATCTATAAATTATCGGTCCAATATCGCGCAAAATCACAGGCTAAAAGCTACCATCTCACAAAAACAAGGTTAAAATCCAATTAAACTTTGACAAATTGTGATAATTAATATTCGATAGAAACACGGAACTTTATTTAATCCCGATATTATTTTGTTTTCAATACAATCTTAAAAAACAGGGCAATTGTAACAACAAAAAATAGCAATCTTATTACCCTGTATTGAACAAGGGTTTTCATGATCAAAAGATTAAATTTTACGATATTAGTACGCATATTACAATAAAAATAATACCATTTTAAATCTTAACTAAACTTAGAATGCAATAGAATGGAATATAATCTCCAGGTTTTAATCAGGTAACAGTCCGTTGCTTCTCTCAATTTTCATGACAGATGTTTAAAAAAGATATTTATACAAACCGCAGAAATGAGCTTTTCTCAAAATTTTCTTCTGGCAAAATCCTACTTTTAGGGAATATTGAAAATCCGATCAATTTTGAACACAATACCTACCCCTTTCGCCAAGACAGTAGTTTTTTATATTATATCGGTATAAAAAGCCCCCGATTAGCTGCAATACTCGATATTGATCTAAACGAAACCATATTATTTGGAGACGAGATGACCATCGACGATATTGTCTGGATGGGACAACAACAGACAATAGCTGAAAAAGCGACCCTCTCCGGAATAGATAAATTACTTCCTTTTGATCAACTCTTCGAATATCTACATAAAAGCGAACACAATGCGATCCATTACCTTCCACCCTATCAATCGCACAATAAGTTATTACTTGGTAAATTGCTAAATTATCCTATAGACCAGCTTCGCCCCTCAGTTTCTTTGATCCAAGCTGTAGTTGCGCAACGTAGTATTAAGTCTACTGAGGAGATCATTGAATTGGAGAAAGCAGTAAATGTGGCTGTGGATATGCACCGTCTTGCTATCCAGATGACCAAACCTGGTCGCTACGAATATGAGATTAGTAATGCCATGCAGCATTTTGCGCAAGATCAGGGTATGCCCTTTTCTTATCCACCGATCGTTACTAAAAGAGGTGAAATCTTACACAACCACATGCAATTTCATCAGGTCAATGCGGGTGACCTTCTACTGAATGACGCTGGGGTTGAAACAGCATTGGGATATGCATCAGACCTAACACGTACCTTTCCTGTTGGAAAACGGTTCACCTCCTTGCAAGCTGAAATTTACGAAATCGTTTTACACGCATTCAAATCTGCAGAGCAACTATTGACATCTGGAATTCGTTTTAAAGATATCCACTTAAAAGCCTGTGAAGCACTTGTAGAAGGATTGATACAAATCGGATTTATGAAAGGAAATCCACAGGATGCCGTAACCAATCATGCCCATGCACTATTCTTCCAATGTGGATTAGGCCATATGCTTGGTCTTGACGTGCATGACATGGAAGACTTGGGCGAACAGTATGTAGGCTATACAGAAACTGAACCAAAAGATACCAAAACGTTTGGCATTAAATCATTGCGGTTGGGCAAAGCATTAGTGGCAGGTAACGTTCTCACCGTTGAGCCCGGAATTTATATCATCCCCGAATTGACTCAACTCTGGGAGCAACAACAGCTGCACAAAGAATTTATTAATTACGACTTTTTGAAAAAACATCTTGATTTTGGGGGAATTCGAATAGAAGACAATTATCTTATTGAGGAAAATGGATATCGACGTCTCGGCAAGTACCTTGAACGTGAAATTCAAGAAATCTATGGACTAAAGGATAATGCAATAGCGTAGACAGGTTATAGCAGCAAAGTAATAGACCTAACTCATTTCTAAACAACGATAAATTACCACATATAAATGAATAGCATTAGACATCTTATTATCGCTCACCTCTTATTGGTTCTTTACCTATTCAATCCCGTCTTTGCCCAAAGACTTTGGACGGATAACGGCGACCAATATTATGAATTTTCCGCTAAAGGGATTGAAATCGTTAATCCAAAAAATGGGAACCGAAACATCTTTCTATCCCAACAATCCCTTATACCCAAAGGCAATAGTGTAGCGATAAAGGTTGAGAGTTTTTCCATCTCAAAGAATAAAGAACTTATATTAATCTACACCAATAGTAAACGGGTATGGCGTGAGAATACAAGAGGTGATTATTGGGTGTACAACAAAAAATCCAATGAATTGACTCAGATAGGTCGGCGGTTTTCATCCTCCCAATTGATGTTCGCCAAATTTAACGCACAAGCGAATAAAGTAGCCTATGTTAACAAAGCAGACCATAATATTTATGTAGAAGATCTCAGCAATGGAACTATAAACGCTGTTACGAAAGATGGCGCAGACCGCATGATCAATGGAACCTTCGATTGGGTTTATGAGGAGGAGTTTGGTTGCAAAGATGGTTTTAGATGGTCTCCTGACGGGCTGTCGATCGCCTATTGGAAACTTGATGCGCGCAGTATCCGAAATTTTCTAATGATTAATAATACAGACAGTCTCTACTCCTTTACTATCCCTGTAGAATATCCTAAAGTAGGGCAATCTCCAAGCGCATGCTCCATATGGACTTACGAGCTTTCCAGTGGAGAGAATAGGCGGGTCGACATTCCTGGCGATGCTGAGCAGCATTATATTCCACGCATGGAATGGTGCCTGAACAGCAAACAGCTTATTTTACAACAGCTCAATAGGAAACAAAACCAGAGCAAGATCTATATTGCCCCTATTGCTACACATGCAGCTCAGGCCATCCATCAGGAAAGCAGCGATTCATGGATTGACATTAAAGCCAGATGGAACAATAACGATCCCTCAGGCTGGGACTGGGTACAAGACGGAAAAGCATTTATATGGGTTTCGGAGAAAGATGGCTGGCGTAAAATCTATCAAATTGATTTGAAAGGCAATGAAAAGCTCGTTACCAAAGCGGATTATGACATGATCAATCTTGATTTTCTTGACCCAAAAGGAGAAATGATCTATTTCACCGCTTCACCAACCAATGCAACGCAAAAATACCTATACAGCGTCCCTACCAAAGGAGGCTCTCCCAAAAGACTCACACCGACCTCCTTCGAAGGGACCTGTGACTATGATATTTCAAAAGATGGTAAGCTAGCGATCTTCAACTTCAGCAATCGTGCCGAACGGAAACAAAATGCTGTTATTGAACTCCCTACACACCGAATGGCAGTAGATTTTGAGGTTAAACAAGAAAAGAGGCCAGCTGACGGCATCGCCGAATTTTTCAAAGTTAAAACGGCTGATGGTGTGGAACTGGATGGTTGGATGGTGAAGCCAATTGATTTCGACGCTACTAAGAAATATCCCGTAGTCTTTATGGTATATGGGGAACCTGCATCACAAACTGTAATTGACAACTTTAGCGCCGGTTATAACAGTCTATATAAAGGAAACATGGCTCAAGATGGGTACATCTATATTTCTCTGGACAACCGGGGAACACCAGCCCCCAAAGGTAGTCTCTGGCGCAAGAGTATCTACCGCAACATTGGTCAGCTCAACATTCGCGACCAAGCATTGGCCACACAGGAAATACTAAAATGGCCTTTCGTCGATAGTTCCCGAATCGCCGTCTGGGGATGGAGTGGCGGGGGATCAAGCACACTCAATTTACTGGGACAATATCCACAAATCTATCAAACAGGTATCGCTATTGCCGCTGTCGCGAATCAGCTACTTTATGACAATATTTATCAAGAACGTTATATGGGATTGCCACAGGAAAATCTAACAGATTTTGAAAATGGATCGCCGTTGAAATATGCTAAAAATATCAGGGGGAACTTGTTGTACATACATGGAACCGGCGACGATAATGTGCATTACCAGAATGCAGAAGTTCTGATAGATGAATTGGTCAAAAATAATGTACAGTTTCAGTTGATGTCCTACCCTAACCGAAGTCATTCTATCAGTGAAGGGCAAGGCACCAATGAACATCTAAAAACATTGTTTACAAACTATTTAAAACTACATTGCCCCCCAGGCGGAAGATAAACTAATGAAAAAGAAATTATTATATGCATTAAGTACCTGTAGTATTTTAGTCACAGGCGCGCAACAATCCAACGCACAACTGATGAAGGAAAAACATGAATTCTCACGGGCGGATTCATTACGGGGATACCTCACCCCATTGCGCACCTGTTATGACATTCAGTATTATCATTTAGACATCAAAGTAGATGTAGACAATAAATTTATTTCAGGTTCAAACTTATTCCGTTTTAAGGCAATGGAAGATTTCAACCGTCTACAATTCGATCTATTTGCGAATCTTCAAATTAATAAGGTTATCTATAAAGGGAAAGAACTTCCATTTACACGCGAATACAATGCAGTTTTCCTGGACTTTCCCGCTAAAATCACGAAGGGCACCCAAAATGAATTCACCGTATATTATGAAGGTCATCCCACGGAGGCAGCCCGCGCTCCCTGGGATGGTGGCTTTGACTGGAAAAAAGACAGCGCTGGTAAACCTTGGGTAGCAACGGCTTGTCAGGGTATGGGAGCGAGTGTCTGGTGGCCTAATAAAGACCATCAATACGATGAAGTCGACAGTATGATGATATCTGTCGCTGTCCCAAAAGATGTTATGAACGTGTCTAATGGGCGATTGGTCAAGGTAGAGAAAATAAAGGACGGCTACAATAAATATCACTGGAAAGTTGTCAATCCAATCAATAATTATAATGTTGCAATCAATATTGGAGATTATATCCATTTTCAAGAAAAATACAAAGGTGAAAAAGGTCTTTTAGATGTCGACTATTACATTCTGCGGGAGAATGATCAAAAAGAAAAAAAAGCTCACCTTCAGAAAAATGCAAGACAGACACTGGAGGCATTTGAGCATTGGTTTGGTCCATATCCTTTTTACGAAGATGGATACAAACTGGTCGAAACTCATCATACGGGCATGGAGCATCAAAGCGCCATTGCCTATGGCAATCATTATCAGAATGGCTACCGTGGTAACGACGCTTCAGGGACAGGTTGGGGGCAAAAGTGGGATTTTATTGTCGTCCACGAATCTGGCCATGAATGGTTTGGCAATAATATAACATCCGCTGATCTTGCTGATATGTGGATCCATGAAAGTTTCACGAATTACTCCGAAGGTTTATTTATAGATTATTTTTATGGCAAAGAAGCCAGTCAAGCTTACGCACATGGCATTCGAAGTGGCATCCAAAATGACAGCCCCATGCAAGGCCCCTATCATGTCAACAAAGAAGGATCTGGTGACATGTATCCAAAAGGTGGTGTCATGCTTAATATGATCCGTACAATGATAAGCGACGATGATAAATGGCGTTCGATATTAAGGGGGCTAAATACGAAATTCTTTCATAAACAGGTCAATTACCATGACATTGTCGATTATGTCAGTCAACAATCGGGTGTAGAATTGTCAAAAATGTTTGAACAGTATGTAAAGCACAGTTCCATACCAACATTAGAAATCCAACAGGACGCTTCAGGAGGGATAATGGGGAGATGGATCAGTGAGGTCAAAGGATTTCACATGCCAATTCATATCGGGATAAAGGGTAAAAACAAGCAACTCATCCAACTCGATCAACATTTCAGATCCATTAAAATTCCGGGATTAAATAAGGACAACATAGCGGTTGATACATTCAATTATTATGTAGGGCTTTTGTCCGAATAAGCTCCGAACATACATACAATGGTATAATCTCAGAAAAAGGCATAATCCTCCTGACTGCTTCATGTAAAGGGTAAGAAAGAATTAGACAATGTTCCCCAATTTGAATGATCTATTTGGGGAACATTGTCTATAGAACAGGTTATTAGCTACCGAAACGATCGGGTTTAAATCCAGCAATCCCCGCTTCAATTTCTCTGTCGGCCAATAGATCACAAACAATCTTGCCAAAGGCAGGTCCCAAACTCAGCCCCATCATTCCGCCTCCACCAGCGACAATGGTATTACCATATTTTTTTAATTTCCCCAGATAAGGTAACCCATCCGGTGAACATGGTCTATAGCCATACCATATTTTATTTTTTGGATATTCTACTTGTAGTTCGGGATAATATTTGGGAATGGATTCTACAATCCCCCGGACTCGATTTTCATAAATTTTGTCATTTGCAACCCCCAATTCCATCGTTCCGCTAAATCTGATTTGACCATTCATTGGTGTGACTGCTACCCGGGCTTCAAGCAACAATGCAGCGTGGTTTAATTTTTTTTCACCTTTTGTATCATACATAAAAGAATAACCTTTACCCGGTAAAAGCGGTGTACTGACACGCAATTTTGACATTAATTCGGGTAAATAAGCACCTCCTGTTACCACAAAAGCATCAGCATCAAAGGTTCCTTTATCTGTTATAGCAGCTTTAATTGTATTTGCGACCGTGACAAATTTATGAACTTCAGTCTTTTCAAAAAACAATACACCCGCAGTTTTCAAATACTGAATCAACTGTTGCATCAACTTGGGAGGGCATAATTTCCCATCACAGCGATAAAGAACAGCACCTAGGACATCTAATTTAAGGTTCGGTTCTAAAGCTTTAACAGCTTCTCCCTCCAACACTTCCACATCCAGTCCGAGATCTTGTGCACGATGTGCCAATTCCACTTCCTCATGCTTCATTTGACTGGATTTATACATCATCAGAATACCATTCTGTTCCAATTCAAAATTGAACCCATCTTCCAAACTTAGTTCGTCATATAGCCTGCTACTATAGAGATTCAGATCGCGGAGCGCAGTCGCATATTTATCGACATGTGACCGGTTGGCATGTTTTAAAAATTTCAGTCCCCAATCTACTAATCGCGGGTTTAATGCGGGGCGTACATAAAAGGGGCTTTTACTGTTAAACATCCATTTTATTCCTTGTGCCACCATTCCAGGTGCAGCCAATGGGGTGAAATGACTTGGTACAATCATTCCGGCATTGCCATATGAACAATTGTTATCCACCTCGTTTTTCTCCAAAATTTTCACTTCCCATCCATCTTTAACAAGATAATAGGCCGAGGCTAGTCCCGCAATTCCAGCCCCTATTACTACTATTGTACCTCTTTTATGTTCTTTCACGTTGTCATTGTCAATTAGAATTATCAAATCACTTGGAAACCACCAAAATATGGATCTTCATCATCCAAAAAAATGGTATTATATCCCGTTATTCTAGCCCATCCTTCTACAGAGGGTATAATTGCGGGCTTCCCTTCTACCATAGTTTCAGCTTCAATTTTACCGATAAACTGAGAACCAATATAACTTTCATGAACAAACTTTTCTCCCTTTTTTAGCTTACCTTTTGCATACCACTGCGCCATGCGGGCCGAAGTCCCCGTACCACAAGGAGAGCGGTCCAATGCATTCTCACCAACTAAAACCGCATTTCTTCCTGACGAGCTGGAATGCATAGGTTTTCCAGTCCATTGTATATGACTCAATCCATGAATATTGGTATCTTCGGGGTGAATGAATGAATATTTTTCATTGAGTAATTTGCGAATTATTTTACCGTAGTGGATCAGCTGACTGGCAGAATAAGATGTGATATCTTCAAAATTGGACTGAGGGTCAATAATACCATAGAAGTTTCCTCCATAGGCAACATCCACGGAAATAAGTCCTAAATCAGGACAATCGACGGTGAGCTCCTCGGCATATAGAAAGGATTTCACGTTTGTTAGTTTGACACTTTTCACTTTTGGTCCTTCTTGGACATAGTCTATATACACCAGCCCAGCGGGAGTCTCCAGTTTTAATTTTCCAGGTATCTTTGGTTGGATCAGACCTTCTTCTATAGCGATTGTAACCGTACCGATCGTACCATGTCCACACATTGGCAAACAGCCACTGGTTTCAATATAAAGAACAGCGATATCATTTTCTGCGTCAAAAGGTGGATAAAGTATACTTCCGCTCATCATGTCGTGCCCACGCGGCTCAAACATTAATCCTTTGCGAATCCAATCATATTCTTTCATAAAGTGTAACCTTCGCTCCATCATGGAATTACCTTTCAATAATGGCGCTCCGCCAGCGACTAACCTTACAGGACATCCGCAGGTATGCGAATCAATACAAAAAAAGGTCTTTTTCATCTATTTAAATTTGTCTATTCATTCGTCAACTTCCTCTCTAAGGTATTCATGCTGACGGTTCAGTTGTGATAAAGCGATCAGATTTGTTCACTCCCTCTGTGATTAAATAAATCATAATGGCTTCTTAATCGCTTTTCATCCTATGACTATGTTGCCCAATCTTGATTTATCAACCGTTTTATTTGCAAGGGATTACTATCTTGTAGCTCTTTTGGTAAAAACTCATTAGGCCAATTTTGAAAGCTTATCGGGCGTAGAAAACGTTTTATGGCATCAGGACCGACAGAAGTAAAGCGTGAATCGGTTGTCGCCGGAAATGGCCCTCCGTGTTGCATAGCATATCTCACCTCAACACCTGTAGGCATTCCTTGAAACAATAATCTTCCACATTTATCCTGGGCAACTGTAAACAGTGCCTGATATTTACGCATATCATCCGCTGACGCTGCAAGAGTTAAACTTATCTGACCGGGCAAATGTTTCATTAAGCTGGTCATCTCATCAATATCAGTACAGGAGACGACTAAGCCAAACGGTCCGAAAACTTCTTCCAATAAGAGTGGATTGATCAGTACCTGCGCTGCGTCTGCTTCCATCAACATTGCTTGAGCAAAGCCTTCCTGCATGCTATCCTCGCCCTCCGCTAATATACGCACCCCGTCCCATTGAATTCGTTCACTTCGCAACCGATCATAAGACTCCAATATACCTCGATGTAACATTTTGCCGCCCGGAATAGTTTGTATTTCTTTCTTCAGATGAATTTTAAGTGCATCTAAATTCTCTCCTTCCAGGCCAATCAATACACCTGGATTGGTACAAAACTGCCCCACACCCAAGACTAATGATCCAATATATTGTTTTGCAAATGCGTGGAGGTTGTTCTCTAAATAATCTGGCAAAACAAAGACCGGATTTATACTTCCCATTTCCGCAAAGACCGGAATGGGATCAGGTCTTGACTGGCCTAAATCGTATAGCGTCTTCCCTCCGGCAAAGGATCCGGTAAAAGCTACTGCCTTAATCAATGGGTGCTGGACCAATTGCGCTCCTATTGCGAAAGAATCCGATCGCACATGGCTAAAAACACCAGCAGGAGCACCATACTTTAAAATTCCACGATGGATGGCATCGGCCATCAATTGAGATGTTTTGACATGTGCGGGATGAGCCTTCACAATGACTGAACATCCCGCCCCGACAGCACTTGCAGTATCCCCCCCGGCAGTTGAAAAAGCAAACGGAAAATTGCTTGCCCCAAAGACAACAACCGGACCTAGCCCTTTATTGTATTTACGTAAATCAATTCGTCCATCCGCACTTTTATCAATCCTGGCCTCACTGTATAAACCTGTATGAATCGCATCAGCATACATACGCCACTGATTCACCATCCGCGCTTTTTCCCCCTCAAGTCGAGCAATAGGCAGCGCAGTCTCCAAATGAGCTGTTTCAATCAGTACCTTGCCAATAGCCTCAATTTCATTAGCAATCGTATGCATCAATTCTGCTCTTTCAATCACATTACTCTGTTGTAGAAACTGAAAGCCCCCCTCAGCCTGATGTACGATAGCATTAATCTCCTTTTCGTTTTGAATCATTCCTTTCTATTTTGCCTATTTATAAATATGTGGTATTCTGAGTTCTCTACAAAATGACTTTATGAAGTTTCACTACAACTGAGGTCTGGTCGCTATTGCACCAGCGATGACCTGTTTAACCCGTTGCTCCTCTTCCCCAATCAATGATAACCTTGGAGCTCTTGTGTATGGTGTTGAAATCCCTTCTGCTGTAGCTGCTAATTTTATATATTGAACCAACTTAGGGTGAATATCCAATTCCAATAAAGGCATAAACCAGCGATATATCGCTAATGCTTGTTTATATTCTCCCTGACGAGCGAGACGATACATTGCGACCGTTTCTTTGGGAAAAGCATCCACCAAGCCAGCCACCAAACCATCTGCTCCCAACATCAAAGATTCCAAACTCAATGTATCCACACCGGCCATGATCTTTAATCTATCATTGAAACGATTTTTCAAACGTGTAATATTTGTCACATCACGTGTTGACTCCTTCACAGCTTGGATATTCGGTTCGAGCAATAATTCTTCGAACATATCCAACGACACATAGGTACCATAATCAATAGGATTATTATAGATTAAAATTGGTAATCTTGTGCTTTGTGCAACCGAGCGAAAATACGCAACAACCTCTCTATCATCAGCCCGATAACGCATTGGGGGTAGCAACATTAAACCATCCGCCCCTAATTTTTCACTGTTTTTGGCAACTAAGATTGCATCCGCTGTCGTATTCTCTGCAATATTGAGCAAAACGGGAACACGGCCATTCACCACTTTCAACGCATGTTTTAATAATGTGTATTTTTCCTCGGTAGTCAAAACACTCGCTTCCCCCAATGATCCTGCAACAATCAGCCCATTGACTCCTGCCGCCACTTGTGCATCAATGTTTAGTGTAAACATATCTAAATCCAAATTCCCATTTTCATCAAATGGTGATAACATTGCCGGGTAAATTCCCTCCCAATTCAATTGTGCCATAGCTTAATAACTTTTAAATTTTATTAGACAAATCTATCTGGAATAAGTCAACCGGTCTTCTTATCAATTAATCAACTCTGACCTAATATTCACCTTTTATACGAGATTTTTGATCCAATGCGATCATTCCATGTATATGACTTTCCTATTAGCTTAGCCATTGGGAAAATAACAGTATTACTCTCCCCTCTTTGAGCTGGTCTACATTGACCAATTTAATTTCAAAAAATATTGCAAGTGTGTCAAAAACACACTATCTTTGCTGTATCATAATTTAGGTTTATAATTGGTTATTTAAGGTTTTCATTCTCCCCGTTTGAAAACCTTTTTTGTTTTTATATGCTACGAAATTAGGATTAACACCTTTGCCCTAACGATCAAAAAGATCGTTATCTTCAAATAAATCAAGCCTATAGACCCCATAAAAACATCATTTATACAGATTGTCTATAACTGTTTCAAAAAGTTAAGATAGCGCGGTACACTCCGTTCAACCCATTCGTTGGAAGTGTCCTGTTCGATACCATAATAGGCAAAAAGTGGTTTATAATCGGCCCGAACATAATTGAATGTAATCTCAAAGGGACTTGTCAATTGTTCCAAATTGTATTTATATTTTCCGCCAGTATCATATTCTTTTTCGTCAATCCCAACAGAGAGCACCAAAGCAATCTTCTTTCCGGCTAACTTGTAACCACTAGATTTTCCATAGGCCCAACCATAGGTTAATACCTCATCCAGCCATTTTTTTAAAAGTGGTGGACAGTTAAACCAATAAAATGGAAATTGAAATATAATTTTATCATACTGTTCAATCAATTGCTGCTCCGCCAGAATATCTATTTTTTCATTTGGATACTTCTTATACAGTTGATGGATTTCGTAATCATCTGGATGTTTTTCCAGTTCCCTGATCCATCTTTTGTTCATGATTGATTCTTCTATCCTGGGATGTATTATAATGACTAATGTTTTCATAACTGCTAATTTTTGTAAAATTTGAACACTCCTACCACCATATCAGATCACAGTAATAGTTTTGATTAACTCGATTATTTTGTATTAAAATAGCGAGATATTCTTTATTTTGGGGCGGTGGTAACCCAATGTTCGGTACTATAAAAAATGTTCGCAATGACAAAAATCAAAGAAAGTTCTAGTAATTTCGCCAATAAACAAATGTTGGCAAATGAGTGTCCTGAAGTATTTGCTGCTCATATTATTGGTGGGCAATGGTCTTTAGCGATCTGTTGCTACCTCATCAACGGAAGTCTTCGATACAATGAAATCAGAAAGTTTCTACCTAATATCACCGAACGTATGTTGACGCTACAGTTGCGAAAATTAGAAGCAAGTGGTGTTGTGAGACGTAAGGTATATCCTGAAGTACCGCCACGTGTAACTTATGAATTGACGGCTATTGGCCACGAATTATCACCTATCATTCACGAACTTGGAAAATGGGGAGAAAAACTGTTAAATGAGACTAACACAATGCAATGAATAGCATCTAATTTTTGAGGCTCTCCTGCAATAATCCATACCATTGCCTGATCGTGATTGTATAATACAACAGGACGATCGAATATTTTTCTAAAATTGTAAATCAATACATTAAAAAAAACACAAACAACTCACAATAAAGCAATTAAAGCATAAAACGCATTAATTCTTTTATCTGATGACAGGGCCAATATCATGTTTATACTTTTTATTTTAAAATAAATTTGCATAGTGTAATAAATACACTTACCTTTGTACTATCATAATTTAGGTTTATAATTGGTTATTGAAGGTTTTCATTCTCCCCGTTTGAAAACCTTTTTTTATTTTATTTAGGTACATATTTTTTAATATCTCCATCCTTCTATTCCTCAGACCAGATACTTTTCAGTGTATATAATTCAGCTTGTTCCAACATCGCCTGACCATTCAAGACGCCAATTGCATATTGTAAGTTGTTACGGTCAAAATTATAATTTATAGGCATGTAGATTTCTCCATTTTGAGCAAAAAGTTCAAGTCCAGTACGATCTACGAACAATCTCAACATCAATTTTTCATCTCTTAAAGGAACTATCGCGCGCACATTATCTATAACCATCTCTTCCGTTACAACATTGTAGTTCATGACCAGGCCCCGCACATTGATTTGAATATTTTTAGCACTATTCGGTCTTATCAGAAGATTGAGTTCTGCCACTTCAGCAGTAAAATGCTGCAGTTGATCTGGTTTTTCGGGATGTATGGTATTTCGGTCAAGATGATATTTATTCTTCCTTAATTTTTGCAATTCAACAACAGGTTCCCTAAATAGACGTATACCACTTGATGTTGTTTTTAATTTCAATTCCATTGGTATGCTCATCGATTGATTGAAAGCCGCTGGACCGTGGTTCGTATGGGTTCGCCACCATCCGATTTCGACGCGACGTCCCTGAGGCTCGTTACTAAAGGTTTGTGCCGCATAATAATCACGTCCGTATTGACTGAACAATCTTTCCGCCTCGGGGATAAACTTTTTGCCATCAAAACTTCCGATAGCGTATTGACTATTGGCTCCAGTTAGAACCCATTTTTTCTGCTTTGGATTATTATCCACGGCTAGTTCAAAAAACTCGGGACATTCAAATAGATAACGGTCATTTCCCTTACCGCCATCCACTTTACTTGCAAACGCCCAGGTTTTCATATCTCTTGATGTAAACAAATGCATGCTATGCTGTCCATCCTCTCCTTCGACATATAGTATCAGCACCCAATGTTTTGAGGGTTCATGCCATATTACTTTTGGATCCCGATTGCCTGTTGAGATCTTATCCAAAATATGGTTTGACAATTTTTTAAATTCTTTTCCGTCCAACGTATACGCTAATCCCTGCTTCCAGGATTTCTCCGCTGCCGTGTAGAATAATACCATGGGAGGAGCTGAAATACCGCCCCCTAATCCAGCGCTATTCTTCGTATCCACAACAGCCCCTCCACTAAACATAACACCGGATTCATCCGGATACAGGGCTTCTCCCGATTCTTTCCAATGGATCAAATCGGTAGACACCGCATGCCCCCAATGCATATTTCCCCAATTGGTACCATATGGATTATGCTGAAAAAAGAGATGATATTTCCCCTTGAAGAAAACCAAACCGTTGGGATCATTCAACCATCCCCGTTTAGCAGAAAAATGAATTTGCCCTCGTCCATTCTCCGCATATATCCTATTGTCATCCTGCAAATCTGTCTGTTCCATTAAATTGAATCCTACGCGCTGTTTATTGGAATTAAATACGGATAGTTTAAGTGATTGACCTTTCCATTTCTCTATATCCAGATAGGCGATCCAATCATATAGACTATCTGCCAATTCGACGTCAAACCATCTTACTTTTTCATTGTTCAACCAAAGCTCGATATCACGCTTGGGTGCTCCATTTTTAACCGGAATTTTTAAGTACCGATGGTTGGCATATAAGGTCTGCGATTCAGTAGTCTGGCCATTTATATTGGAGACAAATGCCATCATACCCACAAAAAACATAAGAATCTTATTCATTATTTACTTATTAATATCAATATGAAATAGCATGCCTGATCATGATCCGTTTCTCTTCTTACCCCATATGAAGGCATCTTCACAAAAATATTTACAATACCTCATATATTTCATCCAAGACAGATCAAAATACATCCGATTTGTCTCAACCAACACCATGATTACTAACGAATTGCCTTTTATCGTTATAGCAACAAGGATGGCTACTCAGTAAAAAACCAATAAATAAAAAGCGAGGGATAAATTTTTAATATCCCTCGCTTTCTTTATATAAATCAAAGTGGCCAGATTACATTTTATAATACTGCTCCCAGCCTCTTGCAGGCGGTGGTCCTGCCAACAGTGCATTCGCAAATTTATCATTGCTGATTTCCTTTTTTAGCGGATCAAAGATCAACTTGGCATTCAGACGCTGTGCAATTACGCCCAGACAGAATACTTGACTTAAAGGTCCAGCGATCTCAAAAGCGGATCGGGTTTTTTCTTCGCCCTTACATGCTTTCAGGAAGTTAGCAAAGTGGTTAGAAGGTGATTGTGGAACCTCCGGGAGACGAGATTCCATTTCTTTGGCTTTTGCCTCAGGTATAATCTGCAAAATGCTTGCATGGGAACCACCTTTAAATGTCAGATCCTTACCATAGATAATTTTTCCAGGATTCAACTTTGCAGGCTCCAGTTTACCTGTACTAGGTGCTGGAATGTTCGGATCCAATCCTGAAACCCCATACCCCTCAGGTATAGGTGGCAAGTTATCTAATCCATCGTACCAATTAATGTCAACTGCCGGCATTTTTTTCCGCTTTGGAAAATGAAATTTCAATGTCGAAGACATTGGGAAAAAATAGGAATTATGACCGTCCAACTTTACGGCACTCACCTCTGTGGGCAACCCGAGATCCAAAAATTCATGTGCAGTGTCTAAGATGTGTGCTCCCCAATCTCCAAGCGCTCCCATACCGAAATCGTACCAGCAGCGCCATTGCCCATTCACAAAATCCTTATTGTAATTATGTCCTAGGGTCTGCATCTGCCACAATTCCCAATCTAAGGTTTCTGGGGTCAGTTCAGCAGCCGGGAATCCTTTCATATTGATATCCCATCCATGCCATCTTCGGGGCATATTCATATGCGCATCTATGCGCGTAACATCTTTAATTATACCTGCATCCTTCCAAGCCTTGAATTGAAAATAATTTGCTTCGGAGTGTCCCTGATTCCCCATCTGTGTCACAAGCTTTGGATTCTTCCGGGCCTTATTTGTCATTAACTCAACTTCAAGAAATGTCCGCGCCATTGGCTTTTCTACATAAACATGTTTTCCAAGGTCCAATGCCAACATTGTTATGGCGAAATGAGAGAAATCTGGTGTACCGATACTGACAGCATCAATCTGACTGCCCATCTTATCAAACATAACCCTAAAATCTTTAAACTTTGGTGCATTCGGAAACATTCCCAGAATTTCCTGCGTATGTTTAGCTCCTAAATCAACATCACATAGTGCCACAATATTGCAAAGTCCAGTTTTATAGAGCTCCTTAATAATGTCCGCAGCTCTATTTCCCAAGCCTACACAGGCTAAATTGACCCGTTCATTTGGTTTGGCCAGATTAAATTTACCAAAAGCACTATTGGATAACATGACCGCCCCCGCAGCAATCATAGATTGCTTCACGAAGTTTCGGCGAGATAAATACTGATTCATATGATCTTATTTTTGTGAGTTAATCTTTATGCTGCGAAATGATACCCGATCACCATGATCCTGTAATAGAATAAATCCTTCATTTGCTTCGCCAAAATTATCCCAGTCTTTATATTTACTGATAGCAACAAGATCTTTAAATTCTTTTGATCCTCTTTCATAAGTTAACATCTTGACTCCATTCAGATAATGCTCAACCTTATTATCAGCTGTGACTACTACTCGTCCTCTATTCCATTCACCAATAGGTTTTCGGGCACGTCCATCTCTATTTGAAGTAATGAGATCATAAAGTGATGCAAGGGTACGATTACCATCCCGGCCTAGTTTTGCATCTGGATGTAACGCATCATCAAGTACCTGATATTCTAGACCAATTGCCGATCCTTTAGATTTTTCTTTCAGTGTTACAAAATACTTCACACCACTGTTGGCACCAGGACTAAGTTTAAATTCAAAGGAAAGATCAAACACCTTGTATTTATCTTTGGTCACAATATCACCGCCATTAGTAGACTCACCACCATCAGATTTCAAAACAGTTAATTGACCATCTTTAATTTCCCAACCACGATCTGGGAATTTATCACCGTGTATACTCCGCCATCCATTAGAAGTCTTGCCATCAAATAGCAACTTTACGCCTTTTTTTCTTTCAGCATCCGCTATTTCATTTGGTTTTAGATTGACAATATAAACATCTTTTGGAAAGCCTTTCGACTTCAGATCGGCTGTCTTTATCTTAACATTTTTGAAATAGACTTTCTTTCCATCTAACTCAGCAGGGATACTATGTACCTGTAATCCGATAAAGCCTGTCCGGTCAATTGTGTCTACTACATAAGAAACAGGAATATCATTAACCCAGGTACGAAGTTCGTCGCCTATTGCTTCAATTCGAATATGGTTATATTCCTCTGCTTTATATGCTTTTTTTGCATTTTCATTGAGATCCAAGGGATAAAGCCAGCCACGACGTGCCTCATCATAAATACCACCACTCCAGGCTCTCGAGGAAGGGTCTATCTCTACTTGCCTTCCATAGACCTTGCCACGGCCATCATTAGCATTAGGGTCAAGATGACTCCGGGTCTGGATACCCGAATTAGTTTGACTCCCCTCTAGCTTCACATCCAATTCCAATATAAAATCATCGTATTCTTTTTCAGTGATCAAAAATGAATTTGGTGTTCCTTTAGTCATTCGACCCACGATTGCATCTCCCTCAATAGAATAAGGAGCTTTTCCACCAACGGTTTT
Source organism: Sphingobacterium sp. (assembly GCA_031277685.1). Classification (GTDB taxonomy): domain Bacteria; phylum Bacteroidota; class Bacteroidia; order Sphingobacteriales; family Sphingobacteriaceae; genus Sphingobacterium. The sequence continues at coordinate 25,665 of JAITLV010000340.1, forward strand.
CCAGCCATTCAGTGTTTTCCCGTCAAAAAGATTAGTCCAACCTTTTTCTAAGCTTTTATTCATCTGCGCATGCGATAAAATTGTATTCCCAACCATCGCTGCCATCAAGACAGACTTAAATATTGTGTTTCTTTTCATTGTGATAATTTACTTCTTGAGCGTGTATGCCCGGTTTATTTATTGAATATTGGTTTATTAATCAGACTCTGTGTACTCCGTTTTGCAATAGTGGGATATTAAAATTATGATGTGGTTTAATCCCTAGCGATTTAGGATAGCAGTACACTATTCTCACCTAATGGTTGTATTTCCAATTGGTTTTGTCTAACAATATATCAATTAATATAGGTGAAATGAACCAAATCTTATGATTTATTTACGAAAACGTTTGAAACAACTGAAAAGTTAATACGTAAAATAACCAGAATAAAAATACAACAAAAGCGTCTCTCATGCTAACAAATAGATTCCAGCTGCAATTCTTCTTGCCCCTGTCTGTAAACCAACATAAAAACCAAAAAAACAATTAGATATATAAAAATGGCACGGTATAAATACCGTGCAAAATTATCCTATTTTTTCTTTCTTGCACTTTCGTAAGATCCCCTCACTATTTTTAAAAATAAAATAAAAACAATCAGTAAAAAATTTGGAGAATACGAAAATTATACACAACTTTAAAGCACAAACAGGTATTCCAAACAGGCTACAAAGTAGACAAAGGAAATTTTTTTATTTTAAAAAGACGATTTTATCTTTGAGCATTTCATTGATTAAATTTTAATTGGTTTTTTTGCAGAAAAACTTCACTTAACGTATAGACAGTAGTATTCTAAAATATGACAATCAACTCGATTAAGGTATATACAGTAGTTTCAAAAGAACTTAAAGAAGATCCAGATGTATTCACAAACCTAGAGGGCGTTTTTTCTACTTATGAAAAAGCACAGGAATACATTGATCATTTTTTTGGCAATGCAAAATTTGGTTATCGTGCTATTATACCGACCTTTTTGGATCCTTTTCAAGATGAAATCCAAAACAATGACTCTTATTACAGCATTTCCTCACAGCTGGTTAACAACAAATTAGAAGTCGAAATCTGTAAAACTTCTTTTGCGGTGGTTCTTTCCGAAGTTGAAAAGCTGCGCATAGATGAAGCGACTTCAGAAAGACCATTAGAGATCAACTTACATTGCTTTGCTAGTTCTGAGGAAAGGGCTATTGAAAAATTCAATAATTTGGTTTGCAACTATACAAAAGAACACAACCTAGACTTTCAGACTATGCCTTATCGAATAACAGATTCCGATCAGTGCTATTAGTTTTCTAGTGATCCTTTGACACTTTTCCCTTCATTTCAAGTATTTATTTTTTTCCGAATTTCACTCAGATATTCAGGTGTAAAACCTAAAAAAGATGCAATAAGGTACTGTGGTACACGTTGTACAAATTCGGGATACTTACGTAGCATATCCCGATAAAATTCTTCTTTGGGTAAAGAGAAAAGATATTTAACTCGCATCTGTGCCGCAGCATACGCCCGCTGATATACAAAACGAAAATAGCGCTCCATTAGCGGAAACTCTGTCATCAATTTCTCTTGATTTTCCTGACTAATGTATAAAACCTCAGCTTTTTCAACAGCCTGAATAAAGAAAGGACTCACAAGCTTGTGTTCATAGGCCATATTATCTGTTAGCCACCAATTTTCAACAGCAAATTCGGTGGTTTGTTCCACACCTTTTTCATTAATAAAAAACTTACGCAATATTCCTTTCAATACAAAATAATGATACCGACAAATCTGGCCTTCTTCTAACAGGTTTTCTTTTTTACCAATGAAGCCTACCTTAAAGTATTTTGACATCATCTCAAATGTGCTATCATCGACATGGATAAATTTTTCCAAATGTGCTCTAAATCTTTCCAATTCACTATATTTAATTTTGACATCAAAAATCTTAGCTTCTTATGCAAGATACCATAAAAAGTCATTTCAAACAAAGCAAAAGTCACGCTAAAAATCTAGTATTAATAACACTTATCTCTTTTGTAGATTCACCTTTATATCAAAAACAGGTGAAATCGAATCAAATAATTGTTCAATAGCGCCAAATTGCAAATGGAGGTCTTGGGATATGCTATCAACTTGTATATTTGAATAGTAGTATTGTTGGATTTATCGGAAGCTACGATAGCTAAAGACAAGAATAACCATTTGGCCAATAAAAAAAACTTATGAACGAAACTAAGACAGCCACTATAATAATTAAACTATTTAGGATGAAAATAGTTAGCTTAAACATTGAACAGCTTCTTTATAGCGCTTTAACTTATATCAAAACCAGATCATTCGTGTTGGTCTATTGCCTACCTCTTACTACTTTGTTGATCCAGTCCTGTTTTCAGAACATAACCGCACAAGGATCAGCCACCACTACTACAATTAAGCAAAAAAGTATATCCAAGACAGGACAGCAAAAGGAGAAAGTTGTTGAAATCGGATATTACGACAGGTATGAAACACTACCCAAATTTCATTTAGATACGGCCAGCGAAGAGGACTTTTTATTGCAACCAAGTAGATCAACCTTCAAAAAGGAAAAGCTGCATATGGAAAAAGGTTTTTTCTCCATTCCTATAGAAAATAGACAAACCAGATTTAAAGCATACGATGAAAATAACGGTGAGGACGGATTAAATGGAAATGAATACCTCGGTTATGATAATAGCTTAAAACTCTATGCTATTCAACAAAATTCTGTATCAGAGAGTTTGGGGTTTGCAGAAATGAATTTAATCCATAGCGGAACCGGTTATCACTATCGGATTATCTCTTTGGGTGACTGGTCCGTATCTTTACCTGTCCCCTCTATCAACAACATGTACATGGTCTATTGGCAAAATCCGGAATACGAATCCAAGACATTAAGTATTGCTGTTTTAAAAATCAATACGAAAGCACCTTATCGAAATTTACTCAAAGAGTATACATCCTGTTTTACCGATAATGGTCTTTCAATTGAAGAAATACGCTGGAAAGATAACAATCATTTCTTTATCAAAGCCTATACGTCTAGCCTGGATGGGCAAGGTGATGAATTTCGTACCTACAGTTATTTTAATGCAAAAATAAATAACAAATAGCAGGATTTAATTATATACCGAAGTATCAGACGACTACAAATAATTCTCCGGAATCTAAACGAATAATCTTAGAAGCATATTAAGGCAATTTGCAAAATATCATAAATTCTTTATTGCCATTTAAATATTTCGGGCTGCAACTGCTTGACAAAGTCATATAAAAAGGGAAGTTGCACGATATCTTTTTCATCAGCAATGCTTCCATTAAAAGTAATCACATCGAGGTCAATAATTCGGGGGACATGCTTCTTGATATCCTTCATACGCCCCATCTCCAATTCGATCTGCTCCAATTCGGCCTGTAGGTCAAATAAAGGTAAATATGTATACAATAATAATGCGCCATTCAAAAAATCAGGTTGGGTTTCAAATTGAAGTGGTTTGGTATAGATGAAAGCAGTTTGCTTCCCCATCCGTCCCAATTTCTGGATAGCATTCAAGGCATCTGCAATATTTTTTTCAGGATCAATATTTGATCCCAATAGAATCAAAGCTGTATTGATTTGATTTGTATGAGTTATCTGTCTATTACCTGTAGCACAAAATATCTCGGCTTTCGTTCCTTTCATTTTCTTTTATATTCCTTGCGAGTTAGTTGATGGAGTCAGCCATCACCGATATGTAGGATTTTACTTAACCTAGCAATGAAGATGTTATTCATTAAATATGGAGAATCACGATTAGGCTTCCATTTGTCTATATGGTCAACGTAAATCATCCTTACCACAATCGGGCAAACTCTGCAAGCAATTTTTCTGCCAAGAAATTACATCGTCTTGACTGGACCTGCTACACAACCTCAGTATTTTCTTTTCAATTTGCAGTTGTTGTTAGCCAACAATGTAGTGTACATCATGTGCTTCCATTAGCTGTGGGACTTCCAAATTATGAAGCATTTTATCCAATACAAGGTCTGGCAGTGGATAATCTCTATCCCGATTTTGCATACGCCACTGACGGTATGGCTTTTCAATATAGACCAGCTCAACATAGGCTTGATAGCTCACAAATAAGTCTATCAACTGTTTGCGCATTAAAGCGGTAATATTCGTTGCATTCCATATAAAGTCATGCCCCTTTCGTAAATAAATCTTGGCTTGTTCTTTCGCCTGTTGCACTACCCAACCATTCCGTTTTCTATCTGTCGGATCAATTCGATGTTTACGGCGGATATCATCAAGGCTAATGACAGGCATATCCCTGTTATTCTTTGCGATATAGTGATCTTTCCCCATTCCGGGTAATCCGGATAACATAATAACCTTGGATCTAAACGTATCAAAAGGAATGTAATCCACATAACCATCTTCGTTATTGAAGTAAGTAAATTGTGCATTTGGTGTCGAAAAAGATCGTGGAGAATGCCAGCAACCAATCTCTCTAGTATATAGTTCAAATAGCTCCAGTGCCTCAAGCAATTTTTCCTGATCCCGACAGATCCGTCCCTTAGCGTCAGCCTCCGCCAGAAGCTTTAACTCGGCCATATTTACGCTCATTGATGCAACCAATGCATGACGCATAGGATCAACTTTATCCAACAACCAAAGTGGTAAACCATGGAATCGCACCAAACTTACAATTTCTTCCCGCAGGATAAAAGGCGTTTCAACATCACGAAACAAAATTTCTCGTGTTGTCTGTGCCCCTTTTCGTGCATGTCCCGGTGAACTGATCCGCCCTTGTTCGTCAATCAATGTAGTAGACCGTTTTTCAACATCGTGAAGCAATGCCGCAGCCCAAAGCAATTCCTGTCGTTGTTTATCCAGCTGTCCATAACTATGCGATTGCTGCAACTGCGCAAGCACTAACTGTGTATGGATAGCAACATTTCCCTCTGCATGGTGAATCGCATCCTGCGATACATTACGCATATCCTCAACCCAAGAAAATTGTCTTTCCAGATTGTTCCAATCTTTATCCGTTGTTAATTTCCATTCCATTAGTCTATCCCCCTTTCCCAAATAAGCTTTGTTCGTTTCCATGATTTTGTCCAATGTTCATCCGTCTGTACATGCCCCTTTCGCACATATTTAAAGACATTCTGTTTAAATTTGGAAACAGGATAGGCATCGGCATTTCGACAGACCAAGCCTTCTGTCGTACAATAGGCACCTGTTCTCGGATCTGTGGATCCAAAGACTGATGATTGAGAAGCTAGGCTTTGTACAACTTCTTCCAGCTGTATTAGCATCAAATCCTGCACCCTATCCGATCTCAATAGGGGTACCATTGGTAAATCAAACAAGCTAGCGTAGAAGCTAACCTCCTCCCAGGAAAGCCAAACGTCCTTGATCCGAGCAGCAAATACATAATAATAATGCTCCAATTGTGTATATTCGATGGCATGTACCGCATAGAGGTTTTCGCCAAAAAACTCCAGGTCACCCAAATCATTCTTCAATCGTCCCCAATGTTCTCTTAGCTGGGCGGTCCAAGGAGATGTTGTCGGTGCGGCATGCGATCGGGCAAATACCCCGCGCTTAGAAAGGCAATTATTTTCGCCATCTAATTTTTCAGTATAAAGTAACTGTGAAAAAGATTGTATATCTGCCCAGTATTCATGATTAAAACGATCGTTACTGCTGGTTCCTGGTGAAAAAGGAAAATGGTAGGTACGACCATATTTTGTTGATTCCATTTTTATAAACTAAAGTGAATAATACTGATAAAAAAACATAGGTATAACGATAATCAATTCGGATATCCATCCTATCGAATTACGTTATTCCTGTATATTTCGCTCAGCATTACATGACTTTGTCGTTAAAAAATGTATAACAATTATGATCTATTAGGGCAAAAGTAGGTAATTTTCTTAAAATTAGAAAACCAGTATTTCTAATGGTATAAAAGAAAATTAAATCTATAAATGAAAATATCTTTATTTAAGATGCTGTTTGAGCCGCTATATTCTGATAGGTGCATCCCAGCCTGTACGTTTATAATCCTGCTGATTGTTTAAAAAGAATTTGACATTATGTCCTCTAAGCCCTTTACCGGTTCGTAATATTTCATTAAGCTGTTCCGCCTGGATGTTTTGCAAAAGCATTTTTTCAATAAAGGGCTGTAGCTTCAGGTCATCTGCAACGCGTTTGATCGGATATTGCACAAAGAACATATTGATTGCGTAATTTTTCGATATTTTGACAATCCAATCTTCCATTCCAACCTTCTTAAGTTGATCAAAAATTGTCGGGCAATCCAAACTAGTTCCATTGCGCAAGATAACACATTTGGTTTCAGCAGTTGTATACACTGCCACAATATCAACAAATCGGAGTTGCTGGAGGTTGATCTGTTTGGAAAATTCACCGCGTTTATCTAAGAGATTACCCAGTAAATACAGATCTATGTTATCAATGTCCATTCCATAAAGTTGCTCTTTGCTCTTTAGGTGATTTTCTTTTAAAATCGAGCTTTCCTTTAATGGAATTATTGATGCTGTCTGTTCGAATGCAGGTCTCTTTTGGATAAAAAGCCTTCTTCTTCTCACCATCGGCTGTGGAGAGGGAATTTCTTTTTCTAAACCTACATTGTGAATGACTTGCATGATAGGCCGGTTATAGATTACAGCGAGGTTCTGTCTTTGTCCGATAGAATCATAAAGCAACGACCAGTTCTCGCGCATATAGACCAGTAGACTATATGACACAAAAATAGTGGCATACCTTATCCCATAGACCTGCATATGTAGCTCAAAAAGCATAGACCGTTCTACCGAAGACTGGCTATATATAAAGATAACAGCAACGTATAACAGTAGAAAAGGAAAAACAGAAACCAATAAAAGTGAAAAGAAAGCAATAAAATGTAATATAATATCTAAACCAGGTATGTTTTTAACCTGCTCTGTCAACCGTTCACGCATATAGGGTACACTCCAGTATGTCGGCAAATTCAACACCAGGGACACCATTGTAGCCCCAATCCAAAATACAAAGATCATAATGACAACCAAAATCCAATATTTCAACTGGTCCGACCGATCAAAAAAACCTTGGAATGATATTGTCTTTAGATTAAAAACAATAGACAATATCAGTGAACTCAAAAAATAAATAATAGATTTCATGACATGTTTCCGTAATAACATCTGGTTAGGAAAACTAATTAGTAACAGGTACTTACAAAACTATACTAATATAACAAATAACATCAAAATTACAAAACAAAACAGCATATAGGCGATAATATTTATAAAATAATTAACAAAAGTATAACATTATTCAGCATCAAAATTTGAGAATAGATGGCAGATAATTACTATTTTAGAATGTCCATTTGTGTTTTAGGTAGTTATAATTGGCCAATAACCTACATTTTACTGTCGTGTTATCATATTTTTAAACAACAATCAAACAATTTACGATCAAAGATTGGGATATTGTAATATAATAAATTTAAATAATGAAACAGCAATTCAACAACCAAGGCGTAGCCAAAGTACAATTTCGAATTTTGGCTTTGCCAGAAAATTTATTAGCAGTCGAGTTAAATGCTATCCGTGAAAACTTTCTATCCTGGATGGCGGCAAATTTCGCCTTGACCACAAGTCAAAAATTTCAGCTAATGACCATGCCTGATGATTTACAAGAGACCTTAGGCCAAGCTATTGCGAATAGCTACGAGCTCGGACAGGCCGTACAGTTTTTCAAAGAAACCGCTTCTAAAGATGATCAGCCTGATCTGAAAGATATTGTAATCAATGGTGCAGAAGCCATGGCAGTGGCAGACAGTAGAAGTAGCAAAAAAGCGGCTTTTGTAGGACAGTTGGCGATCAATATTCGTTATAAAGTAAGTATGTAGTTTGTAGAACGATCATAATTGTCAAAAACAGGCTTCCCCGATAACACCTTTAACAATAATATCCAGTTTTACTTTCGATCCTGACAATAGAAAGTAAAACTGGATTCAATGCTAAAATTTCACGGAAACCAATTCACAACAGTATGAAAAGATTGTACAACAAAATTAGGACGCAGTTTAATATGCTTTTTACCGGGCAGGATACACGCTACATTTATGATGCTGTCAGTGCGCATTTTGATTCCACAAAGCAATATCATACACACCGAATCAATATTGCAAGGAGTCTAACGAGATTGTCGAGCAAATCATTCGTAGTTGATCCTCCTCTCAGTCTCTCTAACCATAATCAACAATACATCAACTCAAACGGTCGGATTCCACTTCCCCTCAAAGCATCGTATACGGTTTGCCTCTGGCAGCCCTATTTTTGGTTGACCGATACTTACTCTGCCTTGATTAAAGACAATAAACAACTTAGTCTGCTCACTAACGACAAGCTCTACGAAGCCGCAGCCCAAGCAGATATATTGCTTTTCAGTAGTGGCGGAAACTTTTCGGTCAATGACATTTTGGAACAGATTGACCTCAGCAATAAATATGTCATTATTATCTCTACCTATTGTGAACAAGAAATACGAGCACATGTGCAGTACCGCATCGACCATTATCAGAATGCTTACCTCATCGATTCTCAATCGGAGTTTGACCAGTTTATTAGTACTATGCTAGATAAAGCGACCAAAGCGGATTAGAGCCAATATAATGTATCACAAGCAGTTATTGTTCTGAAAAAACAGGTAAAAGTTATTTATTTTTCTGAACGACCAAAATCCACATAGACACCGCTGCGGCCAGTCCACCAAAAAAATAGATGGATTGGTATCCATGCCACCCTGCAATAATACCTGCAATTGGCCCCGCGATCCCTAGTGAAACATCAAAAAATGCGGCATAAGCACCTAGCGCTGTCCCACGCATCTGTGGACTAACCTTTTGTATCGCCAGGACGCCCAATGCTGGAAAAATCAGCGAAAAACCAATTCCGGTAAGACTACAACCTATAATGGCCATAAGTTCCGAAGTGGCAAAACCTATCAGCATTTGCCCAATCATCTCAATGGCCAAAGAGACCATGGCCACCTTATAACCGCCAAATCTATCTGGAAAAGAAGCACAAAAGATTCGTGTAAGCACATAGAAACCACCAAAAGTAAAAAAAGCCAGCGATGGATTCACCCAGTTATTTTCTGTAAAAAGCAGTGTGATAAACGATGAAATACAGGCGAACCCTATCGAAGAAAATGCCAATGCAAGTCCTTGCTCAGAAATCAACCCGATGACCTTATAGAAAGGTGTCCGCTGATGAGCAGGATCCACGGGCAAATTGGGAAGCTTGATTGTACATAGCCAGCTTATAGCTGACAATACGATCATAAGCCCAAACACATAGCTTGTACCCCACGATGACGATAAATATATTGCTAATGGTGCACCTAAAGCGATACCTGCATACATTGCAATACCATTCCAGGTCATAACTTTGCCCGACTTTTGATGCCCTACCAAACCTATTCCCCAGGTTAATGCACCTGTGATAGCCAAACTCTCGGATATCCCATGTACAATTCTCGCAGCAAAGAGCATCAGTAATGCCAACAACTGAAATTCCCGAAGATAATATGCGACCATATAGATTAATCCTGTTAGCATCGTCATCATGACACCAAATTGCTTTGCGGTCTTGGCTCCTTTCGTATCAGCCATTTTACCAGCAAATGCCCGAGTTAACAAGGTAGCAATAAATTGGATACCGACGACGCCCCCCACAATTAATGCACTAAAATGAAGTTCATTTTTGATCAGTATAGGAACTGTTCCCAACGTAATGCCGATGCAGAGGTATATCGCAAATACCGAAATCATAATTGGACTGATTGTCCACATCGATTGGTTTTCTACTTTCATATCTGTATATATTATTTAAATTTTACAGATGCAAAATTAGATAGCCGAATGGTATATTATTGGTAGTTATTCATGTGTATAATTGGACAAATAATGGTTTTTTTGACGAAACTGTCCTGCTGTGCATCCCAAGTTTTTCTTGAAAAATCTCGAAAAATAAGTATGATCTTCATAACCTAGACTGAACGCAATTTCTTTGATATCCATATTTGTATAGAATAATAATCGTTGTGCTTCTAAGAGTACTTCATTCTGAATCCAGTAACTAGCGATAAACCCTGTTATTTCTTTACTCACCTCATTGAGATACAGGGGAGTTATATGGAGTTGTTCAGCATAATATTTTACTTGCTTAATTTCCTTAAACTGTTGTCGGATCAAGCTTTTAAACATGGTGACAAGCTGATACTTATGGCTACTCCTACTCTGATATAATTGACTTTGAGGCACGAAAGCTGCTGTTAACTGCCCGATAAGAGCATTGATATGTGCATGGAGAATAGATTGATAAAAGACTTTTTCTCCTTGTTGCATAAAATCGTATAAAATCTCAGCTAGTGCAAATACAGGATGATCTATCTTCAATTCGATAACCTGTCGATTATACATAAAAGAATCAATCGTAGTTCTGTATTCCATCGGGATCAGTTTGGGTTCGACGAAGAGCATCCAACATTTTGCGTGCTCATTCAGTAAACATTGATGAACTTGACCAGGTGCCACAAAACAGACAGCTACCTGTTCAAGGGGCCATTGCTTAAAATCGATAGTCCAAGATGACCGCCCTTTTTGTTGTAGGATAAACATATAGTGATCATCCCGATGGGGCATTGCGGGTCCTTGGGAGAGATCTTTAAAAGGGAGCATCTCAATTCCCTCTGTAGACAATTCCTTGTGGTGAATGGGTATCCTAGTTTTTAGCATATTTTATGGTCTACAAAAAATAAGTATAACATACTTGCGAAAAAGTTTTCCAACATAAGTTAATATTTGGGCACAAAGCAACTGTTCCATTCTGGAAAAACAGATTTCCTTCTAGACCTCTAACAGCAAACGAATCCAGTTCAGGACGAAAAGTAAAATAAAGACTCCAAGGATATAGGTTTCTATTTTATTGACTTTGATCCTACCAAATTTCCATACACAGATCCGATCGATAATGAGTAACAACAAAATTGGAATCATACCAAATATCCCAATGTATAAGGCCATTAATTTATCAGGGGCAGAATGCCCGGTACCTAATACAAAAATTGTTACTGCTACACAGACAAAACTCACTATCCCAAGGATAAAGAAAAGTGTACCTTTTGTTTTTAAGAATTGTATCATCGTTTGTTTTTATGCCCTTCCTCCCTTCATATCCCATAACTGTAATTTGCGGTTCTTAGGGTTCCTCAAATTTACACATTTCATCATTTTAAAAGATAAAAAACAAGCCCTCGAAAATCGAGGGCAAGCGGCTCAAAGTCGGTTCATTTTTCTAGTTCGCTAGGGAATGTCCCGAACCCTGCAGCCAAGGATAATAACTAAGTTAGGTAATTTAAGTCACACTATAAGGGATAAATAATGGATAAACTGTTATTTACAGCTAAAAGAACTTGTGATTATTTATTTTGTCCTTACCAATCCACTATAAAAAAGCTATATTTAAAAGCCATGAGCGGAAGTATCCTGTCCCTTTTTTATTTATACAGAAAATGAAATTTAAAATTCTAGCCCTATTTCTATTTATTAATTATCTATGTTTTGCACAACAAAGACAAGTAATCAACAATGAAGTAACAGTTTATAGCCTACAGGAAAAGAGAGATACCATTGACTTCATCGTCGTTGACAAAAATCCCAGCGAAAAGAAGCCAATATTTCTCTGGTGTCAAGGCTCTCTACCTATGCCTCTTTATGTTAATTTTGAAAAATTTGGTTTATGGTTACATGGCGGAGGTATTGCAAACTTTGATTATGAAGAAATTAAAAATCATTATCATTTGGTTGTGATCTCTATGCCAAAAACACCTTTGATTGTTGATGAGTCCAAACTGAATGACCAAAAATGGTATTATGGCGATTCGCCCGACAAGAATGTACCGAGTATATCTTTTCAAAAGGCAAACTATTATCAAAACTATATCGATAGGGCGCTGAAAGTAGTTAAATTTTTAAAACATCAAAAATGGGTAGATAATTCGAAACTTGTGGTAGCTGGGCACTCCCAGGGCTCCAAAATAGCCACTGGTATTGCAGCAAGTTATAAACATGTAACCAAGTTAGGACTTTTCAGTGCAAATCCACTTGGCAGAATAGACCAAAGCATAAGAAAACTCAGAAAAGAAGCCGAACAAGGAAAAATAACCTGGGAACTGGCGGATAAAGAAATGGAGAAACAGTATGACTATTTTAAAGCGGCAAATGATCCTGATAAAATAAGAAATAACCCGAGTCTATTAGCTTGGAATACCTTGTCAGATCCCCAGATAGAAGACTGGCTGGCATTCAACAAACCAATCTATTTAGCTTATGGTACCAATGACATAACCAGTGATTTTTGTGACTTAATACCACTGTATTTCATCAGGCAAAGAAAGGATAACCTGACCTATAAAAGATATTTTAATCTTGAGCATAATTTTTTTGAGGTCAATGACAAAAATGAATTGGACCACACGAAGCCACACTGGAAAGAAGTCATGAAGAGTTTTATCCAGTGGACACTACTGCCCTAAAATAGAGCATTTCCATACTTACAGCTGCATTTTCTACATACACTTAAGTACAGTAATATCCTTATGGCTGTCAGTTGCAATTATCTTGTTTCTCCTGCTAATAGCTCCAAGATTATAAGGAGCCAGCAAGTGACGCCAAACACCAACAGAATCACTTGTCGCATAGACAACGTGGATTGATATTCACTTTTGAAACTGCTATCTTGAGTTTTTGCAAAATTGGATGCTTCAAACGGGGCTATATGCAATAGAACCCATCCGTAGGAGACGAGATAAAAAGGAGCCGGTAAAGCGGAGCACAAATTGAAAAGAATTACGAAAATAAAAATCAAGCCGGGAGAATAATTCCGGCTGTACCCAAAGTTTTTCGCATAATCTAAAATGCGCGTAAAAAGCGAATAGATAAAAAAAATCGAAAAAATAGCACGCATAGCAGGGTGAATATCCAGGCTATCCTTTTCATTAAAAAAGCGCCATTCCTTATAATACCACCATATTGTATAAATTCCTACTGTGCCAAAGCTCAACAGCAAAAATTGTGATGTAGATATTAATTTCTGATCTTTCATGGGAAAGACAAAAGCTTGCTCTTCCATCTCCAGGTTTCCAGTTACACTATCCATAAATTTTGTTAAACATTTAGATTAAAAAAATGGCTATTATTTCTTTCGAATAAATCTAAGAAAAATTTATTGATTTCTAACTAATCGAAACTGTCTTTCATCTACAGTTGATCATCACAAACCAAACGGAATTTATTGATACATATAAGCTGTGAGTGTAACGTGACGAAAAGAAGTGCGCCCACCTGGGCTCGAACCAGGGACCAAAAGATTATGAGTCTTCTACTCTAACCAACTGAGCTATAGGCGCATTTTTACACTTCTATTTTGTAGGTTTGCAAAGATATGAAATCAATTTAAAATAAAAATAAAAACTCAAAAAATAACAACTTTACGCGATAGCTATCTTAATTAAAAACAGTCCTCTTTAAGTCCATAAGCTTTATTTATTAATTTATTGAGCTTATTTTCCAAGCTTGATTTGTCTCGGCTACTGCCTTTATTCAACTTTCTAACAAGGGTAACAATAGACTTAAAATCTGTATTAGAAAATCGTGGAAGCGGGTAGTCTTCAATATATTGAGCAAAATAACGTTTTCTTCCCGCATAAAGTTTATTGTTGTACATCAACGAATGATAATAATTCATTAATCTCGAATTACAAACACCTTGAATAAATAAAAGTATATCAATATCTTCATTTTTAGTAGCTACCATCCAATAACAATTACCGTTCACTAATTTCCCATCCGGATCAAAACAAAATCGAGGTTCAATACTAATATCGGGGAAAACAACTTTGGGATGTTTCCAAAGCCCCGGATTTTGGGGAACCCAAATCTCATACCAACCACGCCCAGATTTTAAAACATACGTTCGGTTGTTTAATACTTCATAATTGCTAAGCAAGTATTGTTTCGCTTTTGGGTAATCCTCTAAATTTATCTTTTTACGTTTCCCCTTATTATCAAAATGAGGGTATAATATTTTTAGGTCTGTTTGGGGTACTCCCCATGCTTTGATATTCTCCTGCGAGATTAAATCATAAATTAATTCCGACTCTGGTTCAACGATATCACATATAGTCCAATCTTTACGGATAAATACTTTATCTGCTGTTGTTTTTATTCCTACTTTCACCTTGAAATGATCTCCAATACGAGAGAATCGAATGGCCTCTATTTTGTCGACAAATTCCTCTTCCTGTCTATTAAGTAATATCCAATTACTTTTATTGGATAAATCAAATTTTACAGTACCAGATGTACTTAGGTAAGCATTCTCGTCATATTTAAAATTGCCAATATAGTTACTTTCCAGCGCTTCATAGATAGACATATTTTTGCAATCTGGTTGTGATTTTTTACTGAAATCCTGATAAATTTTGAAAAACTTACAATTTTCATTTTTATCCGTCCGTCTTTTTTTTCCGATGAATATAGCTGGTAATACTGCAGCATCAAATAATTGGGTATCCCCTAAATCTATGATTTCCAATATCTCAAAGTTTTCTCTCAAAAACTCTCTAATACTTTCCCCACTTTTAGTATTCAAATATTTATTGGACGTAATAACACCCAATATTCCGTCATCTTTTAAAGCAAAAGTCATCGCCTTAATGAATGGAAAGTAAAGATCTACTTTTCCTTTAAGTCCATACTTTTTGGAGACCTGCTGTGAATAATCCGCTCCCAATAGTTGCGTTCTCACATAAGGCGGATTTGCAACAATAATATCTGCATATTGACTCATATCTATAGAAATACCATCAGGCGATCTATTCGAACTCCCTTCAAATGAGACACTCTCCAGAAAATCACCATAATGAACCTGACTTCGTGAGGTTCCAAAATGGTGATCAAGCATTACCTTAGCTTTATCTAAGTAATTATAATTAATATCAATACCCTTCAGCTCAAATGCCATTTTTTTCAATAGCAATTCTTTTCCAATACCTTGCAACAAAGCACCATCCCCACAAGAGGGGTCTAACACTTTGACGGTCTCTTTTGAATTATATTTTAATATTTTTTTCGCCAAAAACTCGGCCAGCAGTATAGGGGTAAATGTTGCTCCATTTTTCTTTATGCTTAGATCGTCTTCTATATTATTCATAAATATGATCAAAGTTATCAAATTACTCGCTAGTGACCCTATCTTTCATCAGAGAAAATTTGCTATTTATATTTTTAATGCTTCTGACAATAAGAAATTTTGATTCGGGAAGTTTGCCGATAGAAATAGAACCTCAATTGTTGACCTACTGATATTACAAGAGTTGAAGGAGCTAAGGTTCATGGTTTCAGCTTAAATCATGATTACATTTTCCTACATTCGACATATTACGATGATAGCAATATGTTATTCGTTATTCAAAGAAATGACTTTACATCAATGCGATAAAAGACAGGGAAAGAGAGCTGAATACACATAAGTAATTATAAATTTTTATTATTAAATAAATTTAACGATATTTAATTTGACACGCTTTATTCTCAAATGTTTTGTAGATCTTCACTCAAATTAACCGTATGAATAGTATAAAGGCCACTGCAACCCATTTTCGCTACAAAAAGCACCCTGGAGATTTATTCAGAAATACCTCCATTCAGTTGTTGCCTCACCCCTACAAAAATCAATCAGATTTTTGGGTTTGGTTTCATCCCTCCTATCATCGCAGCGAAGATATTGCGGATCTGAGCGAGTTGTATAAACAACTCCATGATTTTTCCTGCGAGGAAGGAACCACGAAAGCAAACCAGGAGTTATGTTATACAGGTATATCCAAGGAGCGGCTTGCCGAAGACATAAAACTTCTAGAGCATAAAATTTATCAGGATTGTTTCGAAAATTTCTATTTGCTGGTTATTGAAGGACATATTGAATTGATAGATAATCATCAGCAAGGAAAAAGTTAATCTTTGTCTCAATTGTCATCTTTAGCTATTCATATTACTTACATAATAAAAAAGACAAAAACTGTTTATTGTGGTTATCGTCAATAATGACTCTCATTCAAATGATAGATTTTTGGGAACTTATGCCGTATATCTGTAACTTTGTTTTATGAATAAAGCTACTTTTAGTTCTATTGTTTACGATCATTTATAACCGAATAAGATGCATAACTTTCCCATTCTAGAAACCGAGAGGCTGATTTTAGACGAAATTACAGCAGCAGATATTCCACACATTGTCTTATATCTTCAAGATAAAGTATTTTCTGATTATACATCAAATATTCCATATCCTTATCGTGAGCAAGATGCAGAGCTTTGGCTGCAGTTATCGAGCGAAGCCTTTAAAAACCGTAGCGGATTCACCTTTGCAATTCGAAACAAAAACAGGAAATTTCTTGGTGCAATAGGGCTTCACGATCAAGGTTCGGATAAGGCTGAATTGGGTTATTGGCTAGGTATACCAAACTGGAATAATGGTTACGTCACCGAAGCTGCTAAAGCTATTATCCGCTATGGATTTAGGGAATTGAACTTCAACAAAATATTTGCCACCTATTTCCCCCACAATCCTGCTTCAGGAAAAGTTATGGAAAAGATCGGGATGCAAAAAGAGGCCGTACTGAAACAACATTTAAAGAAGGACGGAAGATATTATGATATTCCCATGTATTCTATTTTTAAAGAAGACCTTAAATATTCGTAATAAACGACTCTCTTAACACACAGATTTTAAAGATAGAATTGTTTTTTTTCAACAACTTTAATTCGACAATCTGGCCTGAGGGAACATGCTATTGAAAAATTCGGTAAATTTAGCCTAGGATAACTAAACACAATATAACATGAAAGTATTTGCATTTGCTGGAAGCAATTCTTCCACCTCCATAAACAAACAACTAGTCAAGTTTGTTCTAAAAAGCTTTGCTGCTTATGAAATTAATTTGATTGATCTAAACGATTATAAAATGCCTGTTTTTTCTGTCGATTTAGAAAAAAATGGTTTCCCCGAAGAAGCACACCGCTTTTTGGAGAATATTGCTGAAAGCGATATTATTATCTGCTCGTTAGCCGAAAATAATCGTTCTTATAGTGTTGCCTTTAAAAATGTTTTTGACTGGGCTTCGCGAATAAATGTGAAGGTATTTCAGGACAAGCCAATGTTATTAATGACGACCTCTCCAGGAGGATATGGAGGAGGAAATGTGATGGCCGAGGCTCAAAAATTCTTCCCACAATTTGGAGCCATTATCAAAGAAAGTTTTTCACTGCCAAAATTCTATGAGAATTTTGATCTGAACAATGGCGTTATCAACCCAGCGCATCTCAGTATACTTAACGAAAAAATAGATAACTTTAAGAAACAACTGTCCTAATCGTATTCCATTATATGCTGAGATCGTGGTACAAGATTATTTTTCTTTTTCTAGCTATAGCACCGTTTTTTTTGAAGGCACAAACAAAAGAAGCTGGTCTTTTGCTGCCTACTGTAGACTCCTTACGTTATACGAACGAGTACTGCTGTATCCTTTCGCCAAAAAATGGTTTTAAACTGTATAATGCCCCAAACGGGAAAGTCGTAGGCACACTACAGCTGGAAATTCGGGAAAATGACAATCAATCCCCCTATTTTATTTATCTAACCACTACGGAGGATAAAGAGCAGCTTGCGACAGATAACTTCAAGTTAATTGGCAATGAAATTTATGCTATTCCGTTCTATGAAAAACGCAACAGCTTCGTTCGTATTCTCGTGGACAAAGGGAATTATTGGATAGCTGAGAAAGAGTTAAACAAGATCCATTTTACAGCAAAGTCCTGGATTAATTTTCTTTTGGAAGAAAATGAGAAGGTACTTGGTTACTATGCAAAAGCTCCCGGACTTCGGATCAGAAAGGAACCGACTACTTCAAGTGATCTTGTAGAGGCTATTCGCGGCGACCTGTTTGAGATCAAATTATCCAATGAGATAAAAGGACAATGGTGCAAAGTCAGCGTGACAAAATATAAAGAACATCCTTGTGAAACGGATTTAGAGGATAAAGACAATATTGAACGTATTATCGAAGGTTGGATGAAAATTATCGACGATAATGGCGATTCTAACCTTTGGTATTATGCAAAAGGGTGTTGATGGCTAAAAAGGAAAAAATCTGTCTAACAAGGAATGTTCATGCTTTGTCAGATAGCTATTTCTTCTTGTATTTCTTCTTGGTAATACGCTTCATTCCATTTTGCCAATTGACACATGATCGGAATAAGCGCTTTTCCTTTTTCCGTCAGCGAATACTCCACCCGGGGTGGTAATTCTTTAAACTCCTCTCTTAAAATGATACCATCCTCCTCCAATTCCTTTAAAGAAGAAGTCAATACTTTTCTCGAAATATGCTCGATCAAGGCATCTAATTGTCCAAATCGTGCTTTTCGATCCCGAAGTGTGTAGATAATAATAGGCTTCCATCGTGTCCCCAAAATTCCCATGGAACGTTGCATAGCACATGAACAGCTCTTAAATTCAGTTCTTTTCATCATCAAATAATTTGATAGTTACGCAAAGGTAACTACTTTATACTATTAATAGTTACAAAAATACACTATTTAAAATATCTTTGTAAGGAAATTTGTAAATAATATAGAAAAATGAGTATACAGACACTTTTTAGTCCTTTCCAATACAAAAATCTTGTATTAAAAAATCGCTTCGTCATGGCCCCCATGACACGTGCATTTTCTGTTGATGGAATTCCTGGTGATGCAGTAACGGGTTATTATGAGCGCCGTGCTGCTGGAAACGTTGGTTTGATATTGACAGAAGGCACAGTAATCGAGAGACCCGCATCAAAAAATTTAAAGGATATTCCAAATTTTTATGGTCACCAGGCTTTAGATGGCTGGAAAAATATTGTTGAAGCTGTTCATGCAAAAGACGGTAAAATAGCGCCTCAGATATGGCATGTGGGCTATACACCAATGCAATGGACGCCACCAACAGCATTTGAAAGCCCGGATACAATGACTTTGACTGATATAGAAAATACGATCCAAGCTTATGCGAATGCCGCAAAATCCGCAAAAGAGCTGGGTTTCGATGCATTTGAAATCCATGCAGCTCATGGTTATCTGATCGATCAATTCTTTTGGGAAGGTATGAATCACAGAACAGATGAATTCGGTGGTAAAACCATAAAAGAACGCTCAAGATTTGCTGTTGAAGTAGTGAAAGCAATGCGAAAAGCAGTTGGACCTGATTTTGTAATTATCATCAGACTATCACAATGGAAACAGCAAGATTACACAGCTAGATTAGCCCCTACACCAACAACAATGGAAGATTGGATCTTGCCCTTAGTTGATGCAGGTGTTGATATTTTCCATGGGAGTCAACGGCGTTATTGGGAACCGGAATTTGAAGGCAGCGATCTAAATTTTGCTGGCTGGCTGAAAAAGGTCTCTGGACAGCCAACCATTACTGTAGGGTCGGTTGGACTCGACAAAGATTTTGGTGATGTCTTTACAAATTCCGAATTTAAGTCATCACCAACTTCACTAGATGAGCTCGTTCGTCGTTATGAAAGAGGGGATTTCGATTTAGTTGCTGTTGGTCGAGCTATTTTGCAAGATCCAAACTGGGTAAAGAAGGTACAAGCCGAACAATTTGAACAGCTGTCTACCTTTGAGGCGAAAAGCTTGGCAACACTGTCTTAACGAGATCAGTGATCTAAGTACGCTAAAAAATCATCTCAACAGCTATATGATAAAAATCCATAAATGATGAGTATTCACTTTTATGGATAAAACAAGATATCCACTCATGTTTGGGTATCTTGTTTTTTCAAGAATTCATATTAACTTCCTTAGCCCGATATTTTATGGTTTTGGATATCACACATTATTTTTAAATTGGCATTAAAATAAATTAAACGTTATCACCATGTCCGATCTCCATATTTATATACTTAGTGGATTAGGTGTTGACCGAAGGGTGTTTAACAAAATAAATTTTAAGGGCTTAAACGTGACCTATCTGGAGTGGACCGCCCCCATTCCAAACGAATCAATTTCATGTTATGCATTACGGTTATCTACTAAAATTACGACCGAACGTCCTATTCTTATTGGATTATCTTTCGGAGGAATGGTCGCCATAGAAATAGCTAAAATTATAGACGTCCAACAAGTTATTTTACTGGCTTCTGCAAAAGGTGAAAACGAGCTTCCTAAACTTTACAAACTTATTAGCATGCTCAAACTTCACAGGATTATCCCTGGTTCAATGCTAAAATCGCACCATATTTTAGCAGATTATTTTTTTGGTGTTAGTTTAAAAGAAGATAAATTGTTACTCAAACAAATATTACGGGATACAGACGCCAAATTTCTGTCCTGGGCGATCAATCAAATCGTAAATTGGAAAAACAACACGATTCCGGGCAACCTAATCCATATCCATGGCAATAAAGACCGCATCATTCCGATCAGAAATATCAGCCCTACTTTTATCATTCAAGGAGCTGGTCATTTTATGACAACCACACATGCAAAAGAAATTGAAATACTCATAAAAGGGTTATTATCTGAAGGTCAAAACCTAGCCTAGTTCCGTATTAATTTTTATAAAGCAATCACTCCGGCACCGAACACAACCTTTCCGGACCGGCCCCATATTTTTTCCCAACATCAAATAAACTCCTACAATACTAATAGGAACGATTCATTGGCACCAGTGAGACCATTGGCAATCAGCTATCCCTCCTCAAGCGTTGTATGTTCTTTTCTCTCGGCAAGGAGAACTCAATTGAGGCTGTCACAGGCACTTGACACCCCGTTATAGTGAAACCGGCTATTTCTGTATTTACCTACGCGTTCATAAAAACGTTTGGAACAATGTATTAAAATCACCCAGCCATTGGCAACTACGTGTATATCCCGAACAAGTCCCCGTCAACGGCCGAAATAAATAGTTCTGGTTCAAAAGTACTCACTTTCTTTGCGGGCTGGATATTAATACCCAGCCACTGGTTTATTGATCCTGCCAATACAGTCACGGTTGATCCTAAGCTATTTCTTCCGCCAGCAATGTAAACAAGGCGGTATTCCTTCCGTACTCATCAGCATTCGAATCTGTTTCTTATTCGACAAAAGTGATTACTTCGTTCGATAAAGCAGTAACGAATTATGAAAATGCAGTAATGAATTATTAGGAAGCATAGACCGCTCCAGTCCATGTATATACCGTCTGGGAGAATTAGACCTATTTTTGGATATTATTTGAGGGAATAGCCATGCTACTTGGCTATATTGGATATCAAATTGACCAGATAACAACAACAAGTCCTGATATCTGCTATCAGGACTTGTTTCTTATATGTAGTATTTACCTATTTTTGGTAGAGTTGTTCAAATTGATTTGATTCCCTACTACGTTGCGCAGCCTCCATAAAGCGGAATATCTCCAGAGTCTCCTCCTGTTGTATTGGTGGATTTCCACTGTCAAAAAAATCAAGGATTTCCTTTACCAAAGGCCCATAACCTGCAAACGGCCCCAACGACGCGATTCCATTTTCACCGAACGCAGTACCTGCAATTGTATTGGCTCCTTTTCTTATTCCCCTTACTGTACCAATGCGACCATCGGTCCAATGCCCAACAACAAGTTCCTGATCGGGATTAAAAAAGCGAATAACTTTTTCACAGCCTGTCCCCATAACCGTAAATAACATTTCTATGCCATGAATCATATACCATGCTAGGTCCAGATGATTTGGTTCTAGTTCAGCGTATGTATATATTTCTGCTCCAAGAACCGATCCTATAGAGCCGCTTTTCACCTTCAGCACATTTGCATCGTAACGCAATGATGAACTTGAAAATATAGGTACCTGTTTTTGCTTCGCAAAGGCAAAAATCGCTTCCACATCTTTTAGGTTCTGTGCCATTGGTTTATCAATAAAACAAGGTTTACGTGCCGCAATTATTTTTTTTGCTTGTTCTAAATGTACTCTTCCGTCATTAGATTCAAGCAAAACATAATCGACCTGATCCAGAAGATGCTCAATAGAATCGGCCATCTTCACCCCCATTTCAGTCATTGCTTTCATAATATCAGGTTTCATTTTTAGCGCCGATGGTATATCCTTGCTTCCATGCGGATATGCCGCGACAACACGGTATCCTCTACCTGAAAGCGAACCTTCGTTAATATCCTTCGTAAACATTTGGCTATGGATTGTATCCAGACCAATAACACCAATTTTTTTAATGTCCTTATCCACTGTTTTAGCAAATACCTGATTCGCAAAAACCAGCCCGCCCCCAAGTAGCATCACCTGAGAAAAGAATTTTCTTCTGTCATTTGTCATAGCTATTGTTTTATTTAGGCATTGGTGGTAAAGTAAAACCATTTCGGTAGGTATGCTGGATCCATTCCTCGGCACTTTCTTTCGCATTAAGCTTAACATAATCGCGAATAAAACGCGGATCGCCATCTACAACCTCAAATTCATCGACCGAAACTATCCGCAGTTCATCATTCGCATTAATATTGGTAAACTGCATGTTTTCACCATCCCAAAGAAGATCCCTATTCAGCCCTTGCAAGCGGACAGCCAGTACCCCCATGACAACCATTTCATTAAATGGACCTGAGAAGGAAAAATTTGAACTTGCTTCTTTCCGGTTGCTTTTAGATTCCTTGGCCGCTCTAATCCAGTCCTGTTCATGCGCATTAGTACTCCATATATCTCCATTTCCACCGGGGATACGGGGAATCCAAGGTTTAGGTTTTTGGAAATGAGCCATATTCTCCATAGGCAGAAGCGTCGGGTTCATACCATAACATCCAGTCATAATCTTCCCTTTTTTCCCTACAAATATGATCCCTCCATTTTCATCACCCATCATCACGCCATCTTTGAGTTCCGAGGGTCGTTCGGGGCGCAATCCACCGTCATACCAATAGACATTCACCTCAGGCATATTGACTTTTCCCATTTTTGCCCGGGCCGGAAACGTATACTTGACCATTTCGGCATGTGGCGGCGAATAGAGATTACTTAGTGTCGAACTTCCATTTACTTTTGTCGGATACTTTAACCCGAGAGCCCAGTATACTGGATCCATAATATGGCAGGCCATATCTCCGAGAGCCCCTGTTCCAAAGTCCCACCATCCGCGCCAGTTCCAGGGCGTATAGACACTATTGTATGGTCTCTTTTCAGCACTTCCGATAAATAAATCCCAATCAAGTGTATCGGGAACAGGCATAGCCTGTTTTGGTTTCATCAGTCCCTGTGGCCAAATTGGCCGGTCTGTCCAGCAATGTACTTCATAAACTTCCCCAATGGCATCAGACTGAATCCACTCGGCGATTTCCCGGCACCAATCAAAGGAATTGCCCTGATTGCCCATTTGCGTCGCAACGCCGTATTGCCTTGCGAGTTTGGTCAGCAGACGTGATTCATATACCGAGTGAGTCAATGGTTTCTGCGTATAACAATGTTTTCCTAACGTAATTGCGTGCGCAGTAACGCCAGCATGTGAATGATCAGGTGTAGCTACCATAACGGCATCGATCTCCTTCCCGATCTGATCAAACATCTGCCGCCAATCTTTAAATCTTTTTGCTTTTGGATAATCATCAAATGTCTTCTGAGCATACTTCCAGTCGACATCACAGAGTGCAACAATATTCTCTGTTTTCATGTTGGACAAGTTTCTACGTCCCATTCCTCCTACTCCGATACCTGCAATATTAAGTTTGTCACTCGGGGCGATATGACCAAATTTCTTCCCAAGAACTGTATTAGAAACAATGGTAAAGCCCGTCAATAGACTCGTATTTTTTATAAATTCTCTTCTTGAATTTTTCATATTGTTACTGTCTTTAAAAAATTAATAATTTTCATTTTGCACTAATACGCCATTGGAACGGTCGATCTCCACCTGCGGAATTGGAAAGGGCCAACTCTTATCACTGGCATCTCTTCCTTTGTTGGCAAAACCATATTTCGTATAAAAAGCCTTCATCGTCGTCGCATAATTGCCCCAACGAATCAAATCATAGAGTCTAAATCCTTCGAGTGCCAATTCATGTCTTCGCTCCTGACGAATCGCGGTTAAGACATCTGCAGAAGATTTGACGGCATAATAGAGCTGAAACTCTTGTGCACTGATTGTTTTTAAGCCTTGTCCAAATAACCGGAACACCGAAGGATCATCGCTTTTTTTGGTTGTGACAAAAGCACGGTACCGGACCTGATTGAGTTTCTCCAATGCATCATCTACATTACCGCCGGTTTTTAGCGTAGCTTCTGCATAGATCAGTAGTACCTCTGCGTAACGTATCCAATAAGGTTGCCAGTTGCTTCTTTGCAGGTCGTTATTTTGACGATACTGCTGTGGGACAAAAGCTTTCCTACTTTGCTGTAAATTAAAGTCGTTGAAATAGCCCTTATAATTGTGGACCTCTTCTCCTCCAGCTGATGTTTTGAATATATCATTATGGCTAATGATTGTCATCATCTTACGCGGATCCGCAGCTTCAAAGCTGCTGGCCAAGTCACGCGTCGGAGTATCTCCGCCCCAACCACCAACATTGTTTCGTCCAACGTTCATAATCGCAAAGGCATCACCACCTAGACCATAGGCAGGATCATATTGGTGCAGAATGCCAAAAATACACTCAGAGGAAAACGGTCCAACTTTGTAATCTCCACGAAATAAATCATTGAAATCAGGCAGTAGAGCCAAATTCCCATGGCTTATAATATCCTGTGCTGCCGCCTGGGCCAATCCATATTCCGTCTTGGCATCTCCTTTCATTCGTGATTGTTCCATCAATCCGCCAAAAAACAATGCAGCACGTGCTTTAATGGCTAACGCAGCATCTTTTGAAACTCGGCCAGTTTCAGCCGAAGTCAACTGGGATCTTCTAGGGAAATTAGCTTCCGCAATGGCTTCATCCAGATCTTTCATCAGCTGACTACGGATATCTTCAATAGGTGATTTAGCCTTTCTCACCGTAGGGTCTTCCAAGCTTAGAATAAGCGGCACATCCTTAAAGACAGTCACCAGATCCAGATAATACCATGCCCGCAACATCTTGACCTCTGCAATGTAACGAGCTAATGTCTCTTTGGATAATTTTGTTCCATTTTGAATCAAGTTATCGCCTTGTTTGATCAGGTTTTCCAATGCTTGATTACATTTACCTATTCCCCGATAGCGATTGGACCAAGTTTCATTGAGTAAGGCGTTTGAAGCTAAAGGACGCCCTGTCCCAACTTCGGTCGTCTGAGGCCGATCTCCTGGATCAGAACCGCCAGCATCTGCATTATCCACACTTTCATCCATAATCGCCACCTTATTTACGGTATAGCCCCAACCGTCGGCTAGAGGCTGGTAGCAGCTCGTCACAAGTTTTAACCCCGCACCGTCGGTTTTAAAAAACTCATCTTCATTCAGTACCCCATACGGATCTCGTGTTAAGTAGTCTTTTTTACAACTTGTATTCGCGCAGAGAATAGCGAACAATAGTATTGTTAATTTTATAATTCTCATAACTAAAAGCTTAAATTTAATCCCACCATCCAAGATTTTGCAACCGGGTAATATCCTTGATCAACACCCATATTCAAAGGAGAGCTGTTTCCGATTTCCGGATCCAGTCCCGAATACTTAGTAAATGTGAATAGGTTATAAGCACCGGCCCAAAAACGCAATCCCTTCAACTGCAACTTTTCCAATGTCTTGGTAGGCAATGAATACCCCAATTGAATGGATTTAATCCGTAAGTAAGAACCATCTTCAACCAGCCAGTCTGAAATCTGGAGGTTATTTTGATTTGACGAACTAATTTTAAATTGGCTTTGGCTCGGATTTGTTGGAGACCAGGCTTCTGTAAGCAATTCTTTGGGTGCATTGTACCAACCGACTCCGGACTTCATGTCAATTTTGACAATATTCATAATATCGTTGCCAACTGTCCCCTGGGCCAATATTTTCAAGTCAAAATTTTTATAATCCCCCCCAAGTGTAATCCCGTAGGACAGATCCGGAAAAGGGTCCCCAATATATGTCCTATCACTGCTATTGATCACACCGTCTTTGTTGACGTCCACAAACCTGAGATCACCTGCAACAGCACCAACTTGTCCCGATTGATCTATTTCAGCCTGGTTTTGAAAAATTCCGTTGGTCTTGAAACCGTAATAATATCCAATAGGCATATTTTCTTCCGTCAGTGTAGTTGTGTAACTGATCCAGCCACCCCCCGGAATAGGTTCGCCACCACCAAGGGATAACACTTTATTTTTAAATGTAGAAGCATTTGCTCCGATAGAATAACCGAATTCCCCAACCTTATCATGATATTTGACGGCAATTTCTAAGCCCTTGTTTCTGACTGAACCGGCATTTGTCCAAGGACTATTCGTATACCCCAGGTAATTGGGCAATGGAACGGTCAAAAGCATTCCCTTCGTATCTTTTTTATAATAGTCGAGGTTCAATTCCAATTTGCTTTGCAAAAAAGAAAGATCCAAGCCCACATCGAGCTGTTCAGTTTTCTCCCATTGTATATTGGCATTCCCCAAATAATTGCTTCCGCCAGCCAATTGCGGTGCATAATTACCAAAGTAATAATAACCTTGATTGCCAGAATAAGTTGTTAAATAAGCTCCCCGACCAATATTCTGGTTACCAATATTCCCCCAGCTCGCACGAAGTTTACCTCTTGATAACCAACTAATATCTTTGGCAAAATCTTCCTCCGAAAAATTCCAACCGACGGACAATGAAGGAAATGCCCCCCATTTCTTATCCGTTCCAAAGTTGGAAGAGCCATCATAGCGAAAATTTCCCGTCAGCATGTACCTATTTTTGTAGGAGTAGAAAAGACGGCCAAAATAGGAATTAAGTGCACTTTCCCATTTAGTTCCCGATGCTTGGGGGTTAATCGTACCAGCATCAATTATCCATTGACTTGGTTCATTTGACACAAAACCTTGTTTTGATGCACCTGAAGACTCAAATGACCATTGTTCAGCCGAAGTACCCAAGAGGGCTGTAAAATGGTGATCGTCCCATTGCTTTTCAAAACTCAATGTATTCTCCCATACATAGTAATCCGTCTTCGAATTATAAGCACCCACGGTAGCGTCAGAATTGAACTGATTGCCATTCAGATAATATTTTGGCGCAAATGAATTGGACAACCCTGTTGATAAATCCAAACCGAGATTACTTCGAAACTTTAGCCAATCTGTCAGTTTTACATCAATACTACCACCCCCTTTAATTGCTTTTCCTTTCCATCTATTTTTCTCATAAATAGCTGTCTGTGCGACAGGATTCTCTTTATTGGTCATCAATATAGGACTATAGAAAGACCATGGATTGTTGACATCGATCTTGTCCAAGAATAACGCATCTTTCAAAAAACCGGGAATATCCTTTAGATTATTACGATATACAGGCGAAATAGGATCGGCAACAAAAGCGATGAAGGCAGTATTAAAACCAGGACTATTTTCAAGTACATTTCCTCTACCTTCACTAACAATACCAATATTAGCTGACAATTTCAACCAAGGCCTGAGATTATGTTCAATATTCGTCCGAAAAGAAATCCGGTCATAATTTGATCCCCTTATAATCCCCTCCTGATTCAGATAGTTGACACTCGTTCGATAAGACAAATCTTTCATCCCTCCTGAAACAGAGATATCATAATTTTGAATCAATGCATTTTTTTGATTCACTTCTTTCCACCAATTTGTTCCTTCTTCGTTGCCATTATTGCTACGTAAAAATTTAAGAACCTGTTGCTTGTTCTCATCTGTGAAATAAGGTGAAAGTCCCGCATTTGTGTTCGCGAGATTTTTATATTCCATAAACTCTGAGGCATTCATCATATCATAGACTTTGACAGGGTTCTGAAAACCAAAATAGGTATCAAAGCCAATCAGGTTGGACAGCTTATCACCACTTGCATTTCCCTTTTGAGTGGTAACCATAATAACACCGTTAGCAGCTCTGGAGCCATATATTGCTGTAGCAGATGCATCTTTTAGCACCTCCATGGATAAGATATCATTTGGATTTAACCAACCAATATCCGATTGTGGCAAACCGTCAACGACATACAATGGATTGTTATCGTTTACTGTTCCAATGCCTCTGATCCGTACCGCGGGTGGCGTCCCCGGGCTACCGCCTGTGGAAGTGATCTGCACACCTGCAGACTGTCCCTGTAGGGCCTCAGTCGCGTTTCGGACCGGCATATTTCGTAATTCTTTACCTGCTATCTGATCCACAGCACCTGTCAGATCTCGTTTTAACTGTGTACCATAGCCCACAACAACGACTTCATCAAGCCCTTTAACTTCGGGTTGAAGTGTAAATGTTTGGGTATCATAGGTATCGACCAGCCATTCTAAGGTATTATAGCCCAGCAGGCTAATTTCGAGCATCTGCTCCAGTTCAATATGTTCCAGTAGAAAACTACCATATTGATCCGTTGATGTGGCCTTATTTGTTCCCCTGACTTTGATGGTAACACCCGGCAATGGCTTGCCCTCCGAATCTATGACTCTTCCTTTTATTGCTCTTTGTTGCTTAACTCCCCGGGTAGCCTGAGAATTATCGCCAGAAGACTCACGGATGAAGATCGTTTTATCCTTGATTTCATACATCAGGTCATAAGGCTCCAGACATTGACGGAGAACTTGGTTGATATCCGCATTTTTAAAAGCAAGATCAATGCTTGATGTTCGGTTCAATTGTTTTTGGCCGATAAGAAAATCATAATTGGTTTGCTTCTGAATCTGTGACAACACAGCTTTAAGCGAAGCATTTTTCATGTTTAGGGTTAGTTTCTGGCTATAGGCATGCGCATATACATGTACAAAGCTACTTGTCAATAAAATGGTCATAATCCTGGACAAGGAGCGACATCCCATAAAATTGCATGAACAGCCACGCATAGCAAATGGTTTAAACTTCTTTATCATAATAAATTGGTATAAAATTAGATGATCAGTTAATGGTTGTAGATGGTTTAATCTCTTATCATTACCCTCCTTTCTTTGATGATGAGATGGGTATTTGATATTCTTTCCAATTGGTTTAATACTTCGCGAATATTTTTCCCTTTATTGATAGCACCCGTATAATGTTCCCGGTTGGAACTGGAGTTATCTATCCCCGTAATGTCATACCAGTGGCTTAGTTCCTGAATGATCTCTTCAACACTTAGATTATCAAAATAAATCAACCCATTTCTCCAGGCAATAAAATCTTCTACATTGACCTGTGCAAGACTAATTTTACCCGATTCTTTCACTGTGGCCTGCACACCAGGGACAAGCAAGGAGCTGGCATTAGCGCTGTTTATACGAACCGATCCCTGTAAAAGTGTCGTTTGATTTTTTCGTTGATCCGGATAGGCTTTGATATTAAATTTTGTTCCAAGAACAGTCGTCCTCGAATAATTTGAAATAACAACAAAAGGTTTTTTCGGATTATGTGCGACCTCAAAATAGGCTTCACCAACGACTTCCACCGTCCGATCGGCCTGACCATTAAAGCTGGTCGGAAAGGTCAATGCGGTACTACTATTGAGCCAAACTCGCGTACCATCTTCCAATATGATATTGGATGTCGCCCCTTTTTTCGTAGAAAAAACATTTTCACCGATATTTTTGTGCTCAGCAGCCCAAATATTATGATCTACGGCATAACGAACTCCCCCATCCTGCATCAAATCTATTTCATAGCCATTTTTATAATAGGCAGAGTGATTGTGCTGCTTCCAGTCGATCACTTGACCATCAGCAAGACGAAGCATGACAGCAGCACTGTCCAATACAGAAATAGATGATTCAATTTGTTTCGCAACTGAAATTCCGTTCGTCTTTGTTGAAACAAACAGTAGATTTTTCGAGATGAAAAACAATATGACAATTGCGACAGCAGCTACCGCAGACCAATAGAAGGGGTATATTTTTTTTGCTTTTGGTGTTATTTCTTCCCGAATCGATTGAAGGATTCTATCATGATCATATTCAGGCTCCAACTCCTCAAAAAAAGGATTTAAAGTATCTATTTCTTCATAAAGATCGTAGAGATGCTGTATTTCCAGATCCCCAAGCAACTGAGAAAATTCACGCTGCTCTTCCGGACTTAAATGTGCTGAAAGATATTTTTTCAGCAAAAAATTTATTCTATTGTCGTACGCCATTACCGATATACCTTACGCTACTTATTGCTTTTATATACAGTACACCACTAAGTTCGGATGGGGACTAGAAAAAACTTAAAAAAAATTTACTGAGATAAGAAATATGGAAATCGTGATAAATTCATGACCTTTAAAATGTATCTTCAATATCGCCAAGGCAGCTACCATATGATTTTTGACCGTATTGGGTGAAATAGAAAGGCGCTCGGCAATCTCTGCATGAGTCAAGTCTTCCTCCCTACTCATCTGAAAAACTTCTCGCTGCATTGGGGTCATTTTGCCAAGTGCTATTTCCAATAATTTTTTGATATCCTTTAGACCAAAATGATTTTCTGTAAATGATGTTCTCATTTGCAGATGATCAGCATGATGTCCTTTGTATTTTTCGTAACGCATCACACCACGGAGCTTATTCAGCGATTTCTGTTTACACATCACATATAATACCAACCATAATTCATTTTGTTCACCTAGGTTTTCCTTATAATTCCAAAGATGAACAAATACCTCCTGAAGAATATCCTCCGCCAAAAAACGATCTTTGATAATATAGAAAGCCATGGCATACACTTTTTTTGCATACTTGTTATAGAAAAAAGTTAACGCTAGTTCATCGCCTTGTTTTAGCTTATTCAGGTTTTCACAATCCAGTGATTTGGTCCTATTGGTCATGTTCAAGATAAATAGATCGGAAAGACCAAACTACAAAATTTTATGTAAAATAAGTTAATTTAAGTTCTTTAATTAAATGCAATCCTTCCCTCTCAACGCAGTTTTTACACCATTGGCATGCCTATTTCATGAGAATCATTCTTTTACAATCATTAAGAACAGTAGTATGATAAAACAATAGCCTAAAAAAAGAGGTTATATGTTAAAGCTTATCGCACGATGCCCATAAAAAAAATATATCTTTTTCTGTTTACGTTAACACACTGTATTACAATGCAAGCTCAAGACAAACTCGCACTGGATCCTAAATTAGAAGTTGCTGCATCCTTTGATCCGTATCGCCCCATCGGTGTTAGTGTGACTTCCAATAATAGGTTATTTGTTTCCTTCCCTAAGCAAAATAAAGATTATCAATACGGACTTACCGAAATTAAAAATGGCAAACGTCACCCCTATCCTGATGCGGAATGGAACATATCCGGCTCCGAAACAATCCATTTTGTCAATGTTCAGGACATATTTGTTGATGCACTGGATTATTTATGGGTATTGGATTCCAAGCCCTCATCCACTGGTTCTATTTTCGGGCCTTCGGGTACTGCGACAGTTGGGCAATTCAAATTATTAAAAATCAACACACATACAAATCAAATTGAGCATACCTATACATTCCATGATCTTGACAAAGCAAAGTCAGGTCTGAATGACGTGCGCATTGATTTGGAAAAAAATTTAGCTTACCTCTCTGACCCGGGACAAGCAGCCATAATTATCCTTGACCTCAACACAGGTAACAGCAGAAAAGTATTGGAAAATAGTCCATTTACTTTAGCGGACCCCGAATTGGTTATTTCCTATTCTGGTGTCGCTATGCGTAATCAAGAGGGGAAGCCTTTTCTCTCCAATGTGAATGGAATTGCTTTAACTCATGATTTCGAATATCTCTACTTTAAACCCATCAATAAAAATCACCTCTACCGTATTGCTACAAAGTATCTTGCTGATACAGCATTATCGCAGCCTGAATTGCAACATAAGGTGGAAGACATGGGATACGTAGGAGTTACCCATGGTCTGCTGGCGGACCACAACAACAATATTTACCTCACAACTTCTGTGGATTACAGCATCAAATATTTAAGTCCAGACGGACAACTGCATACACTCGTGCAAGACCCAAGAATTTTGTGGCCCGATTCTTTGGGTATCGGGGGCAATGGCTATCTGTATTTTTCCTGTGCACAGTTATCTCGGGATCCACAATGGAATAATGGTGTCAACAGAGTCGAGTTGCCCTACCATGTTTTTAAAGTAAAAGTGCCAAATTAATTATCAACCCTCATTATCATCCCCCTCCCGATACCTTAGCTAGACTGAAGAGCCAGGGAAAAAATTTAAAAATGGCCTATATGTCATTCAATCAAAATAGGCAAAAGTCATACTATCATCCCATATGTGAACATTTCAATTAGCTTACTGGAAAAGAATAATTCAGGCCTTAACACATGGAAGATACTGAGCTATCGTTCCCGATTAAATTGGTTTCGGAAAATCCACAAAACCTACAACATATCAATTGATACAAATTTTCAAACAGCATCGAAAGCAGATTATAAATCCACAAAAACATATCAAATCACCTATCTTGTTTATCACGGAACCTGAGATGGAAAAGCCAGTGAAAAAGCGAATCTAAAAGATCCGAAAGTCGCAGCAACAATGGGGCTATACCAAAATCTGGACAAATAGTCCAACGAAAATAAAAGAAACAAAACTCATTGAACTTTAACTAGTAGCGCATTTCAAACCGAAGCATATTGCACCGTAGATCTCCTCCTCAATACGCAGAAAAGCCACCTGAACATCCTAAAGCCATTTTGTTAATATTTTTAGTAAAAAAAACAATAAATTTTAATAAACTAATATTTTTAGTATATTTGACTATCAATTTTAGACAATGTCTTTATGGAACAAGCACAAGGATATGACAATAAGGAAATACATGTGGGCGATATTGTTCGCTTCCATACCCCCTATCCGGATGAGGATCCTAATATGATTTTTATTGTACTGTGGTCATATTACGATCCTGAGGGAAAATCATCCCGCGCAGAGGTTGTAAAGTTTGATCCAGGGCTCGGGCATTATCCAGTCATTCAAAAGTGGTTTATTCGGGATCTAGAAAGAGTTCCAGAAGTCAGTCCAGAATTACTGAAACAAATTGAATTATTCATGAAAAGTAAACTGGGCAATGCAATCATCAGTAAGCTAATTGTCTAAAATGTACTCAAATAAATTTAAGAAACATGATGCAAAATAAGTTCAAGACAGGTCAATCCTATACATCAACTTCAATCTGGTCTGATTGGCGTGAAAAACTTAAAGAAAGTGAGCTAGTTGGTTTGCTAGAGAGGCTTGAAACCATGGAACGGGAGCTTCTCGTTGAATGGCTACAGTGGTATAAACCAAAAGGAAATTATACCGATCGCAAATGTATGGAAAATGGTGTAAAGCCTCTTTCCAAATCAAAAGCTATCGCATATACCTATAAGGAAATATTGCGTATTCATATGAAGAAACAATACAATAGCTTTTCAAATGGTTCAATACAACTCATGTTCAACAATTAATACAGAAATTATGGAATTATTCATCAAACAGATTATCAGTCAACATCTTCCCAAAATAGCGGCAATGGAATCTGAGGAGAAAGACTGGCGCTATCAACTTCTAGAGCTGAAGGATAAAGTACTTTTTGACAGGTTATCGCTAATGAAACGACGAGAGTTACTTGAATGGCTTCAGTGGAATGACCGCAATGGTACTTATACCGATCATGATTGTATTCGCAAAGGTATACCATTATTTACCAAACTCCAGGCTCTGGCTACAGTGTATCATCACATTATGTGCGATTATGAAAATTGGGATGGCTATATGGACAAGGAATACCTGCGTGGTAAAATACGCTAAATATGATAGATACTGTTTTTTCTAATATAGCCTTCCAATGTTTTTAGGTTGGCAATTGCTGATCCAATTGTATTATTGAAATAAGTATATACTGTTTTTCCTTTTGCTAGATATTCATTAATATATAGGCTATATTCATACAATAAGGCATCTTCGTAGCTCTCGCGATAATCACCATTTGGTCCATGGAAGCGTATATAGATGACATCCATATTGCTATCAAATCGATTCAATCCTTTACCATCCTTATCGTGCAGTACTAAATTCATTTTGTAGGATTGCAGCAATTCCAATGTTTCTTGACGATACCAGGAGGAATCCCTAAACTCGACAGATATCTGCCAGCCTTCGCTTTGCCCATTGGCAGCAATACAATACAAAAGTTTCTCTAAATTAATAAAAGACGCAAATTGGATCGAGGGTGGCAGTTGTATTAATAAACAGCCTTTCTTGTCTCCAGCAGCACTGATAATATTCAAGAATTTAGTGACATCAGTCATTTCGAAAGTTAATTCTTTCTGGTGTGTAATTCCCCGCCATAGTTTAAACGTAAACTTAAATCCCTCTTCTGTCTCCTCAGACCAGCGACGAACGGTCTCCATCCTTGGCATCTTATAAAATGAACTATTCACCTCAAGGGAATTAAATAGCAAACTGTATACTGAAAGCCTGCTTTTGTTTTGCCATTTCGCTGGATAGAAACTTTTGTTTCGATAAGGCAAAAGAAGGCCACTCGTTCCTGAAAAATATGATCTTTCCATATTCCAATAACAACTGTGAAAGGGTAAATAGTTTAAACTTATTGAGAATTTTTGATCCGGTATTGACAAACATTTTATTCCAGTTATTACGCGTATTACACTTCGCTCAGTAAATTTCAATCTTAAAAAATAGGTCATCTTTTAAGATGAAATCATTTAGTTTCATTATATTTAGACATTCCAAGCCTGCAAAATGGAAATCAATTATTCACTAAATGTCCAAAAATTTGAAGCATACTTCGATCAATGGAGTGACAAAGTGTATCATTATGCATTCCATAAAACACGCTCATCTTATTTGGCTGAAGAAACTGTACAACGCACCTTTATCAAACTGTGGCACAATCTAAGCGAAAAAGATATTGCGGCTAAAGTAGAATCTCAAATTTTTTGTATTGCGAGAACAACCATCCTCGATTTGGTTAAAGAAGAATATAATAGAAAAAAACTTCTTCAAGCTGAAAGTTCACTCATTCAACACCATTCTCCGGCTGACGATTATTATGCAAAACAACTCGAATCTATATTAGCAGATGTCATCAATCAGCTTCCAGAAAAGCGAAAACAGATTTTTATATTAAGCCGTTATTCAAATCTGTCGCACAAACAAATTGCCAATAAACTTTCCATATCGTCCAAGACTGTAGAAAACCAGATTACGCTTGTTCTAAAAAAAATAAGAAAAGCACTACTATTCAGCCTATTATTTATTTTTTAATTTTCTTTTGGGGGATACCTCATTTTCAATCGTAGTCTATATACATGAAGATTACGAAAGAACATATTCAGAAATACCTCCACGGCAAAGCAAATGCTGCAGAAGTTGATGCTATTCACAAGGCCTTAAACAATAATCAAATAAACTTGGATGACTGGTTTCCAGAAAGTGAATGGTGTAACATGACTGAGGATGCTTCCTTCGAACGAAATAATCTAATCAAGCAATCGGTTATCAAGAAAATTAAAACTCAACATAGACAACGACACATTTACAAACTTTTAAAATATGCCGCAGTTCTCGTAGTAATCGGAGCAATAGGCTGGGCATCCATCCCCTTTTGGGAGATATCCAAACAAGCACCCCAAATTACCGAACAACCACTCAAAAACGCACCAAAACTGAGGCCTCCAGGTAATTTATATTATATTAATTCAGGTAATATGCCCATGCAGATCGATGTTCCGGATGGATCAAAAATTGATCTTTACCCCAATTCAGAAGTTAAATTTGTAGACAATTTTTCCGCACAGCCTGTCCGCGATATCCATTTAAAAGGAAAAGCAAAATTCGCGGTTGCCAAAGATAAGTCAAAACCATTTATCGTACATAGTACTGGATTAACCACAACTGCGCTAGGCACAGTATTCAGTGTGGATGAACAACAATCGACAGCAGTCACAAAAGTCAAACTATTTGAAGGTCGTATTCAGGTAACGGGTCTTGACCACAAATTGAACACGCAGCCGTTAAATCTAGAATTTGTACCGAACGAAGAAATAACCGTAAATCACGAAAAATTACAGATTCTGGCTGAAGCAAGAATGAATACGTCTGCTTTCAACAGAAAAGGTTTCTATTTAGAAAAACAAAACACATTAATTTTCAAAAATTTGGCCCTTAAAGATGTACTACATATCATAAGCCAAAACTATAAAGTCAAACTTGACTTTAATTCCGAGGCCATTGAAGATAAATATTATAGCGGCACTTATCATAATGATCCATCCGTCTTCAAAAAAATACTTTCAGACATACAAGAACTCCACCATATTATAATAAAATATACAGAATGAAATATAGTTCACTTATTTAATCCATAAATTATGCACAATTATTTACCTTCCAAACATGCCCTATTGACTATGTTTATGCTAAGATCCAATATCCGTGCTGACGTAAACTGGGGTTTGCGTCTTGGACTAATGGGCCTTTTGGCAACTAGCCATCAAATTGTTAATGCCCAACAACAGGCAGCAATCAATGGAGTCATTCGAGACGAAGCGGGAAAACCCATATATTCCGCAACAGTGACTATCCAAAATGCAAACAACAAATTTAAAAGAGCAACGACAAGCGCTGCAGATGGCACCTTTTCTTTTGAACAGATCCCAGCCAGTCAAGGTTATCAAATCACTGTTTCCTCCATCGGATTTAAAACCAAGGAACTGACAGATTACAACATTTCTGAACGAGACAAACTTGCCATTAACATTAGTTTGGAATCGACATCGGAAAATCTTCAAGAGGTAGTTGTGACCGCACTGGGTATCAAAAAAGAAAAAAAAGCGCTAGGTTATACTGTTGCAGAATTAAAGGGAGACGAATTGACACAAGGCAAGGAGGTTAATGTTGCCAATGCACTTTCAGGAAAAGTCGCAGGGGTACAGGTAAGCCGTGCTGCCTCAGGCGCCGGGGGATCTTCAAAAGTCGTTATTCGTGGTAACAATTCACTTATCGGTAACAGCCAGCCACTTTATGTTGTGGATGGTGTACCGATTGACAACCAGAATATTTCTTCACCAAATCAATCTGGTGGTACAGATTATGGAGACGGGATCGGTAATATTAACCCCGAAGATATTGAGACCATGTCCGTCTTAAAAGGGCCTAATGCTGCGGCATTGTATGGTCAAAGAGGAAGCAATGGCGTTATTTTGATTACAACGAAATCAGGAAAAGCAGGTAAAACACGTTTTAGTTACGGCACGGATTTCTCATTTGGCAATGGCTTGGTCCTACCCGATTTTCAAAATGAATATGGTCAGGGCTTAAATGGTACTTTTACGCACTTCCGAAAAGATGATGGAACCATTGTATCTATGAGCGACGCCATAAAAAATGGCTATAGCGGCATTCCAAAAATGAGTGCAGGTCGGGATCGCACCACCCGGGCAAGCTGGGGAGCCAAAATGGACGGACAAACTTACGAAGATGCCTATGGAAATATACTAAAATTAACACCACAATCGGACACCTATGAATCTTTTTTCCAGACCGAAAAACAGTTTGTTAACAATTTAAGTGTCGATGGTGGAAATGAAAAAATAAACTACCGCTTTTCTTTTGCGAATACAGATGTTAAAGGATATATACCTACCAATACATTGAAAAGAAATAATTTCGGTTTACGGACACAAGCAAAAATTACCGACAAATTCCATATTGATGTAAAAGCTAATTATATTGCTCAAAATGGGAATAATAGGCCAACTTTGGCTGACGCAGCAGACAATCCGGCGTATTTATTTATCAGTCAACCACGCAGTTTAGGTAATGACATTATGTCCCAATATAAGTGGACCGCACAGGAAATAAGCAAGCAACTAGGTTTTTCAGGCCTAACCGAAGGTCTGGAAAAAACTTATGCGACCAATAGTTCTACAGCCAACCCTTTTTGGACAATCCATGAAAATCACAACGAAGATCGCCGGGACCGCATCATTGGCTTGCTCCGACTAACCTATGACTTCGCTCCTTGGCTCAAAGTAGCTGCGACAGGTGGAACCGATTTTTATACCGATCAGCGATTCCGATATCGACCGATCAATACTTATCAGAGTCTAAATAGAAAAGGTGATATCCGAGAAGAAGTCATCCGTTCCCGAGAAGATAATTACGATATCCTTGCCAGTTCCAATTTCACATTATCGGATGACATTAAGCTCAGTGCCAATATTGGCGCGAGCCATCAAAGCCGATATTTGCGTATGACAGGAAATTCTGGTAATCAGTTCATTGTACCGGATCTCTTTGTCATCAATAACACGACAACAAACACTTATATATTCGACCTTATCGAGTCTAAAATCAATTCGGTATATCTCTCCGGCCAATTTAGCTATAAAGACTATTGGTTTGTAGACTTCTCTGCACGCAATGACTGGTCTTCCACCCTATCAAAAAAGAACAATTCATTTTTCTACCCTTCCATAAGTTCCAGCTTTGTTTTATCCGATGCATTCAACTGGCAGTCTGATGCGTTATCTTTTGCCAAGATCCGAGCATCTTGGGCACAAGCTGGTAGCTCTGGAAATCCTTATCAGTTGACTGGTGCTTATAGTCTCAATCAATACACCCATGGTGGTGTACCCATGGCTTCATATACCGAAATTATCCCAGACCCCAACTTAAAAAATGAATTGACTACCTCTATCGAAGCGGGAGCTGATTTAAGGTTTTTAAAAAATAGACTATCATTATCCTTTACTTATTATCAGGCAAAAACGAAAAATCAAATTTTAGATGTGCCGATAGCGCCTTCAAGTCTTTATGTAAAAAATCGCATCAATGCTGGGGAAATCAGTAACAGAGGGATTGAATTTGTACTGGGAGCTACTCCAGTCAAAACAGCATCTGGCTTTGAGTGGAATACGACATTCAACTTTAATAGGAACCGTAACAAGGTTGAATCACTATACCCAGGTGTTGAAAGTTTTCTTTTAGCAACGGATAGAGGAATCAATGTTGTTGCTGAGGTAGGGAAGCCATTTGGCCAGCTTATAGGAACCCAATTTGCTTGGATTAAGGATGAAAATGGTAATCGGTTAATTGATCCGATGACTGGCCTTCCTTTGCGCTCTGCGGGACGGGTAGAAACAGACCTCGGGAATGCACAGCCAAATTGGTTAGGTGGTTTCGGAAATACGCTAAAATATAAAGGGTTCAATTTATATGCCCTTGTTGATATTCGTCAAGGAGGAGTGATCTTCTCACAATCCAATCGGGAACAAATAATTTATGGCACAAGTAAAAAAACGCTACAGGGACGTGACGGAACCTACATTGCAGAAGGTATGGTCGCACAACAAGACGGTACTGGCAAGTGGACGAGTACAGGAACAAAAAATAGCAAACAGGTGAATGCTCAAGACTATTGGAATATGGTCGCCAGTGATAAAGAGGTCATGGTATCAGAGGAAATGGTCAATGATATGAGCTATATCGCTATGCGTGAAATTAGCCTCTCCTATTCATTTCCCAAAAAGCTGATGCCACATCGAATAGTCAATTCATTGAAAGTAGGTGTATATGGTAGAAATTTATTTTATTTCCAACGAAAAACGGATGGTTTTTCTCCCGAAGCTTCCGCCTTCAATGTAAACAACAGCTCTATAGGTATTGAATCGACTTCCCTACCTATGATGCGAACATTTGGTATTAACCTAACTGTCGGCCTTTAAAAATACTGAATTATGAAAACGAAAATAATAAAAAACAGATTTGCCATCGCCCTTATATCTCTTGCAACATTTAGTGCCTGCACGAAAGACTTTGAAAAAATCAATACGCCACCAACATCCGTCACTACAATAGATCCTGCCTTACTTATGGCTCGTATCCTTCGGGATGGCACATTTCAAGAATCGGGAGAACTTCCAAATAATAAATTTGGTTCATGGGTACAACATTGGGCGGGCGGGCCTGTAGTCCCTGTGTCCCGTTATTTTGAAGGCCCGGAAAACCTAATATGGTCACAACATTTTACGTTGCTCAGAAACATTATCCAGATAAAAAAAGAACTCATTGGCAAAGAAGATAGCCCTGAAGGTAGGAGCAAACTGGCTATAACCGAACTTTACGAAGTCTATCTATATCAACGGTTAACAGATCTTTTTGGAGATATCCCCTATTCGGAAGTCACCAAAGACAGTAAAGAGATCAACCGCACGCCAAAATTTGACAGACAAGAAGATATCTATCCCGCATTGATATCGAAAGTTGATGCCGCTTTGACACGACTTACAGTTGGTGACCAATCTTACGGCTCCTCTGATTTTTTCTATGGTGGCAATATTGACAAATGGAAAAAATTTGGAAACTCGTTAAAACTCAAAT
The DNA here is from genome assembly GCA_031277685.1 of Sphingobacterium sp. Lineage (GTDB taxonomy): Bacteria > Bacteroidota > Bacteroidia > Sphingobacteriales > Sphingobacteriaceae > Sphingobacterium. Next base: position 66,313 of record JAITLV010000340.1, read on the forward strand.
TGGGTATAAGGATGCGCTACGCCAATTCCCCTCTTGCACAAAAAACGGTTACAGAAGCAATGACTTCTCCATTTGGGTTAATTTCCAGTAATAATGACAATGCTGCCGTCCCTACGTTCAACAATGCACAAGCCGAAAATCAAAACCCTATTTTACGACAGATGACTACTGGTAGTGCGGACTTACGATACCTGGCGAATACATTGGTCAATAAGTTAAAGGAATATAACGATCCAAGACTGAGCCTACTTGCCGAACCTGTATCCTTGAGTGGCGTGAACACTTATCAAGGCATAGGAGTCGCATTAACAGACAACGAGCTTTCACAATTGATCCGAGCGAATTACTCCACGGCCAACAAATCAACTTGGTTTAGCTTGAGTTTTGCTCCCATACCAAGCTATGCAATGACCTACTCGGATATTTGTTTTTACAAAGCCGAAGCATCACTATTAGGTTGGGGAGCGACAAGTACCAATGCGCAAGCCTTTTTCTCGGAAGGTGTAAAGGCTGCATTTGCCCTTCCACCATACAATTTAACGTCAATACCAGCATCATATGAACAAAATATCATCAACCTGAACGGATTGACAGAGGAGCAAAAGATGGAGAAAATTGCGACTCAGAAGTGGATAAGCTTATTTGGTAGAGACCTGGAAGCATTTGCCGAATGGCGACGAACGGGTTATCCGAAATTGACACCTGGTCCAAATCTAGGTTCCACCAACGCGCAGATACCGCGGCGCGCAATTTACTCCAGTGAAGAAGCTGAATTAAATCCAACAAATCTCAAAGAAGCTGTTTCCAGAATGTCAAACGGAGATTCTTTTTTGTCCAAAGTATGGTGGGATAAGAAACCTTAATCCTTTTTTCAATTTGAGCACTCGCAAATCATGTTGAGTGCTCAAATTTATTTTGTCATTTTCCACGAACACGGCGTAATGATTTCCGTAGAGCAGCAACACAAAAAGCCACCTAGAAAAGCATTTATAAGCAATCGCTTAGATCATCGAAGTAATACCTCATATTTTTAATTATCTTTAAGCTATCGTTGCCCATGATTATTCGATTATAGGATATCGATAATCGTGGAAATAACATAACTGCAGTAAAACAATATGAAAAACTTGGTTTCCAATGACGACGAGCAATCCGCATTTGGCCCATAGATTTCCGCTAATACTTTATTGAACAGCAACTTTAGTTAATTTCACTTATTCAATGCAAAAAAACACGCTACTGCTATCGTTCATATTAACATTCTCATTGATAGGATGTGGTGAACATGGCAATAAGAAAACCTCAGCACCTTCCGATAAAATACCACCAGCAGTTCCCAGTTTCAGCTTTGAGGGTATTAAACAAAATTATCAGCAAGGCGAAGAACTATCGCTTCAGGTTAAAGCTTTAGATAACGACAAAATTGATTCGGTCCAATATTATATAAACGACAATCATATCGTCACAACAAAAGGAAATGATCATGCTAAGCACGCATTTAAACAGGAGAAATTCGGCAAGCAGATTGTCAAAGGCATTGTATTCAGTAATGGAAAATCAGAAGAAAACACCATAAACATCGATTTTTTGCCATCAAAACCCGCTCGGATATTAAATTATCGTATAGTAAACAGCTATCCTCATGATATCAAAGCTTTTACACAAGGATTGGAATTCTTTGGGGATCAATTGATGGAAAGCACGGGAAATGGTCTTGGAGTGAGTGGTACTAAAGGAAAATCAAGTATCCGTATGGTAGACCCAAAAACCGGCCAATTGATTAAGAAAGTGGAATTAGCAGACTCCATTTTCGGTGAAGGCGCTACGATACTAAACGGGAAAATATATCAGTTAACGTACAAGAACAACCGTGCCTTTGTCTATGATATCAATACGCTCAAGCAAATAAAATCGTTTCCATACTTTCAACAGATGGAGGGCTGGGGGCTCACTTCAGATGGCAAGAAACTCTACATGTCTGACGGTTCCGAGCATATCTATTTAATCAATCCAGAAGATTTCTCCAAAATCGATTATATTCGGGTCGCAACCAATGAAAAAATCATAGATCATATCAATGAAATGGAATGGGTGAATGGAAAAATCTATGCGAATTTTTTCATGGAAGATGTCCTCGGAATCATTGATCCGAAAACCGGAGCAATTGAAGCTGTCGCTGACCTGTCTAAACTGCGTGAACAAGTAACCCAGCATATCGATCTTGATGTGCTCAATGGAATAGCCTACAATAAAAAAACCAAAACATTTTTTGTGACAGGGAAGAATTGGGACAAGCTATTTGAAATCCAACTGCTGGATTAAGTCCAACATACTTTTCTTGACCATTTCAACAGCAACCTAATCAATCGTTTCGATCAGGCTGCTGTTACTATTTTACTTGATTTCGTCACCTTTTAATGATCTTTCCATTCACATCGACACTATATTCTTGTCCATCGGCTTGCTGCAAAATTACTTTGCCATCAACAAAAATATTGGTATGCGTAAATACTGCCGCAGTGAGTATTTTACCTTTATAGTCCATCAGTCCCCAATGTTGTGGCGATTCCATATACATAATCCTGTTTTTATCCACAACTTCAAGGGATGGGTATTTTAATGGTACAACAACATTTCCATTATAGTCAATAAAACCCTGCTTTTCGTCCTTTGCTACTTTAATAATTGTACTGTCAATTTTCATCTGTTCTGCGTCCAGAAAGATTGATTTATACTGAGGACTGACCACTTCTATTCCCTTTGTATTCACCAATCCCACCTGCTGCAAGCTATCTTGTACTTCAAAAAAACCAAAACGAGGCTTTGTCGTTATGCTAAAATAGTTGGGTTGGACAACTACCTTCCCTGATTTATCCAGGATCCCATAGGGCCCAAGATCCCCATTCGCTCTCATCCGGTTAAATGATGCAAACTCTTCTCCATCAAAACGAATGAATTGCTCATAAGCAGTATCTGGATTTTCCCATAGATCCTCAGTGGCATTATAAGCTCCCCCCAACTGGGCCACCACCGAAAGTGGCTTCGCTCCTGTTTCCTGAGCTACTTTGGCATCCTGCCCTTGGCATGAGATCACAAGTACTAACATCGGAATAGTCATCCCAGCTATTATATTTCTTTTTTTCATCTATCAATATTATTGTTTTTATGCGCTGAACCTACAGTTCTTTTCTCCTGTTAAGGCGCTTCATTCCATTTGGTAAAACCTGTTTTTGTCACCAACAGCAGCTGTGGCGTGAATAATTTTGATCCGACAGACAGTTGCTTTCCAGCTCTATTTAATCGCCATTGTTCCGCTTTTGCCAACAAAAACGTTAACCTTTGGAGCATGGTCAAATCGGGTAATGTATAATAGATATTTTTCTCACCTTCTTTACCCGCCACCTGAACATATCGTCCTTTAGTTACACTAAATTTATTTCGAACTTCAAAATCACGGATAAACAGTTCATCTTGATCTGCGATATCCCACATTGAATCTCGAGGGCAGCAAACAGAACCGTAACTTTCTTTTCTATACACCGCCACTGCCTCTTCAGGCACATTGGGGGACATAAAGTCAATCGTCGGATTATTTATCCCTCCTAATCGAATGCTGTCAATTTTTAGATTCTCTTCCGTTCTATCTACATCATAATAAAAATTAGTTGTTTCAGGTTCTACACACATTCCTTTTTTAGATGCTGTGCTAGCAACTTCGTTGTAAAACTTCCAATCAGGAACTATAACAATAAACCGACGCAATTCAGGATAAAAATCAGGTGAATGCAATACTAATTCTACAGGAACCCTTGCATTAAGTACAAATACATAAGTTGAGTCCGGATTTTGTAACAGTGGAAGATCCAACAGGTAATTATCCGCCATTTGAGCTATATGTCTGCTTTCAATGCTGATTGCCCCCTGGTATTGCTGTGCCAGCCACTCCGGTCGTATGCTATCTTGCGCATGCGCTGAAATAGCCGTCCTTGGTGATATTATCCTGCTTTTGCAAGCAACCAGAATAATGAGCAAAATCATTAAGCCACAACATTTTTTCGATGTTAAAAATATCCGCATAATTTGACAACTTAACTTAGTTATGACTAAGCAGGCCTACTTGGCCTGATTCACCTCTATACCTACTTTATGTAAAAATTCAACTTGTTTTTCTAGACATTCATCAGCCAAAACAGCTATTTTACCCTTTTCGTCTGTAATATCTCTAAGAAGAGCTTGTCTTGCTCCTTTTTTTTGTTCATCGACGTACTTAATCAACAAGGTACCATAGCCATCCGCAATTCGGGTTATATAATGCACTGTCATCGAATGAAAACTTTTTGCTGCCTCACTGGGCCTTAATTCATTTACTTCACTCTTAACACCCTTAATATAGCTACTCAGTGCTTGCGCTTCTTTTAATTTCATTTCGAAAGATGATTCGTCTGTTTTGTCTGCATCGTACTCTCCTTCCAATAATTTGCCATAACTCTCGTCGAGTTTGTCTTTGCAACTATAAAAGAGACTTGCCATTTTCTCGTTATATCCAAATTCCAGATTGCCGCCGCATGATGTCAAGGTGAATGTACTAATGATTAAAATAAAAAATAAAATTCTCATATGTCGATTTTTTTCACAAATAACGAATTTTCAAAACACACTGTACAGCCCACTTAATATTCGTGGTCCTTTTTTTTAGATTCGTAGCTATTTCCCTTTTTATTATTTTTAGTGTATACTTTTTTCTATCCTCCACATGGGAATCAGCATGCACGCATCAGGTAAATCATATAAAAATGCAACAGTTTGTTTCTTAACAAAGAATTGTGGAACTTAGAAAAAGAAAACAAACCAAATTAGGATAGCACGAACTTTCGTAAAAAGTTTAGACAATCACAGCAAATCAAAAATGAGAAAGATTAAACAAAACAATATCAAGCGACTGGCTTTATTAATCCTATTTATTGGAATGTCAAGTATGGTTTTCGGACAGGAAATGAGTCGATCTACAACGCAGACCATTACACAATCCGGAATAGGACTTGGTTCAGTGATCGCTGTGGTTACCTCTTGGGATCGTAATAAGTCTATTCTCTGGGCACTAATTCATGGAGTTTTAGGTTGGCTTTATGTTATTTATTTTGCATTTACACGTAGTAATAATTAATATTTGACACCCTAATGATCGTAAAACAAGCAGTCCTACATTTAGTTACGCTGCAAACAAATAATAGCAAAAAGAGATATCATGAGTATGATACAAAATTTTCTCCGGGTTGATTCGGAGACATTAGATAGATTTCTCGCCGATAGTCGTATCTTAAGCAATACGGTATATAGCAAAGAATCCATTGGCTTGGACAATTTGATTGATATTGACAAGGCTTGGGAGGGCATTTTCTTTTTATTGACAGGAGAGTCAATCGGCACATATGATCAGGCTATTCCTCCTCTTTCCTGGCTATTAGTTGCTCCGAATGATATTGATCGTAATCAAGATATGGGATATGGTCCAGCGACTTATACAACTATCGAACAAACCAGACAAATCCACTTGGCACTTCAGGAAATTTCTCCAGAAGAATTACGTCAGCGTTTTGATGCAACAACCATGTTGGAAAAAGATATTTATCCAGACATCTGGGACGATGAAAACGCGCTGGATTACCTGCTTCAATATTTCGGAGATTTAAAAACATTCTATCGTCTGGCAGCGACACATAATGAGGCAGTAGTCTTATTTCTCAATTAAAAGGGCGCTAATTTTGCGCTAATAATAAAATATGCATATTTCTGCTATGGAAAGTATCCACATCGAAGAATTAAAGGAAGTAAATAACAGTATAGTTGCTGATCTAGCTGCATTGACATTGGATATTGTACAGGGAGGAGCATCAGTCGGCTTCATGCAAAGTATCAGCAAAGAAAAAGCAAGTGAGTTTTGGAGAAATGTACTGGCAAGAGTTCAATAAGATAAAATAGTACTATTTATCGCAAAAGATACACTGTCAGGTCATATCATTGGCACTGTCCAATTACAAATAGATCTTCCACAAAATCAGCCTCATCGTGCGGACGTCGCAAAAATGTTGGTACATTCCTCTTTTAGACGTCTTGGCATCGCAGAAAATTTGTTACAACAGCTCGAATCAGCTGCACGGAGGAGGAAAAAATCGCTACTGGTATTAGATACAGTAACAAATAGCCCAGCACACACTTTATATCTTAAATGTGGATGGGAGGTTGTTGGCGATATTCCAAATTTTGCCCTTTTTCCTGATGGTACCCCCTGCAGCACAACCTACTTTTACAAAAACCTTGAATAAAACTCCTATTCACAAAAAACCTCCAATAAGCATTTAACTTACTGGAGGTTATACAGATAACAATTGACCTCTGGTTAGTTCTTATACCAAACAGGTCCAGGCTTGCTTCCCATTTCGAAAACCAGTGTCGCTCCGGACATGATCTGTTCATGTGTGATATAGCTTGTATCAAGTGGTTTTCCGTTGATCGTTACCGACTGGATATAAATATTAGCTTTACTTACATGATTCGCTTTGACGGTAAATTTTTTTCCATTCGCAAGTTTAAATTCACTGTTTTCAAACAATGGTGTTCCAATCTCATACCGTCCACTTACCGGATCTACTGGATAAAAACCAAGCGCACTAAATACATACCAGGCAGACATCTGCCCACAGTCATCGTTGCCGCTTAGCCCCGACGGATTATTGAGATAAAGCTTATCCATTACTTCAGCAGCATATTGCTGTGTTTTCCATGGTTGTCTGATCGCATTAAATAAATATATAGCATGATGGCTCGGTTCATTTCCATGTGCATATTGTCCGATCATACCTGTACTAAAAATAGGTAATTTACTGGTATCGGTTGGGTGAAAGGTAAACATACTATCGAGTTTTTGTCCAAAACGCTCATTTCCACCAACGAGATTAATCAATCCGGGGATATCGTGCTGTACTGACCAAAAATATTGCCATGCATTACTTTCGCAGATATGCGCACTATATTCTTCTGGATCAAATGGAGTGACAAAAGCACCATGGCTGTCACGGGGTTGCATAAATGATGTGGTTGGATTATAGACATTCTTGTAATTTTTAGATCTAGCAAAGAATGTCCCTGCTATATCCTGATTTCCCATCTTTTCTGCCATGACAGCGATACAGTGATCATCAAAAGCATATTCGAGCGTGCGCGACAAGGACCAGTTTTCAGCATTATATTTATCGTGTACATCATAAGGGACATAACCTAGTTTTTTGTAAAGTCCAATACCTCTATATTGATCGATATTTGCTGTAGCAACACAAGCATTCAGCGCTTTCTTTGCATCAAAATCACCAATTCCTTTCAGATAAGCGTCCACAATAACCGGGATTGCATGGTTGCCGATCATCATATCGGTTTCACTACCATAGATATTCCATACGGGCAAGCGACCATTTTGTTCATAAAATGCAATAAATGATTTGATCATGTCATTTACCCGATTCGGATCCGTATAAGTGAATAATGGATGAGAAGCTCTATAGGTATCCCATAAGGAAAAAGTACTGTAATTGTTCCATCCTTCAGCTTGGTGAATTTTGCGGTCTGCCCCAAAATAAGCACCATCGACGTCTCCAAATAATGTAGGGGCCAACATCGAATGATACAATGCAGTATAAAATTTTGTTTTGGCATCTTTATCACTAGTTTGGATCGCAATCTTGCCTAATTCTTCATTCCAGTTGTTTTCAGCTTGTTTTAGATAATAATCAAAGTCATCCTTTGACGCTTCTACTTTTAAATTTTTTGAAGCCCCATCCATGCTCACCCCCGAAAGAGCTGTACGAAGTGTTACTTGCTCTCCAGCAGTCGTTTTAAAATCAAAACGTGCCTTAAATGCCGTTCCTGTTCTTTTAGTAGCTTTAGTAATAGTATCCGTCACTGAAAGTATAGCGGTACTATCGATATGTATAGCTTGAAAGGGTCTGGAGAACTTTGTTTCGAAATACACTCGCTGTCCCCTAGCCCAGCCCTCAGAAAAACGATATCCCCTGATTGTTACGGAATCGACCACTTCAATATGTGAATCTGTAGTTGCATCCCAATTCATTGCTTTCTTCAGATCCAAGAATATAGCAGCTTCTGCTTCCGGAAAAGTATAACGTTGTATTCCACAACGGGGTGTCGCTGTCAATTCAACATCAATATTATAATCCGTTAATTTCACTTGATAATACCCCGCATACGCTCGTTCGTTTTGATGTGAAAACTTAGAATGAATTCCTAGTGGAGCCTCTGCTTCTTTGTACGGTAATGTAACCGGCATAAAGGAAATATCGTATAAATCACCGGCACCGGTACCACTCAAATGTGTGTGACTGAAGCCCGAGATGGTGCTATCGGGATAAAAATAACCAGAGATACGGTCCCAACCGGGCAAGCCATTGTCCGGGCTCAATTGTACCATCCCAAATGGTGCCTGTGCTCCAGGGTAGGTATTTCCTGTAAAATCTGTTCCGATAAACGGATTGACAAATTTGGCGTAGGAACCATCTCCGGTCTCTTGTTGTGCTGCGCAGCCTAGGATCCCCATTAAACCCGCACATGCCACATATTTCATATAATTCATATAATGTAGATAGTTTTTTAATAGGAATGTAATTTACCTGTCTCCCGTAATGATGAGGATATCTTTACTATTAACCAAAACCTCATGACTTATCTTGAAACCTAACAATGGCTTTCCGTCAACCACAATTTTTTTGATATATTCACCATTTCCCTCCTTCTGACGTCTAATGGTAACTTTATCAGACTTAGGGTAGTACTTTTTATCGAGTTGGATAGTCACTTTATCAAATACAGGAGTTACAATCGTGTAATCAGGTCTACCTGGACAAAATGGATAAATTCCGATCATGTTCATTAACGCCCAAGTAGACATTGTTCCTGTATCATCATTACCAGGAATCCCGCCAGGGCTATTGGTAAAATGTTTATCTAAAATTTGCTTCACCAACTTTTGAGTACGCCATTCTTCACCTTTTATTTCTGAAAAAACATGGGGATAAAGCATATCCGGTTCGTTGGTTACATCGAAGTACCCCTTATCGAAGGTAGCCTGCAATCTGTCCACAAATTTCTTCTTACCGCCCATCAGTTTAACTAATCCAGGAATATCAAATGGTATGGCAAAACTATAGTTCCATGCATTCCCCTCATGAAATCCATGATTTGGCTCAAAATTGGCCCCCATGAGCGGATTAAAGGGCGTCAAAAATTCCCCATTTGGAAGGATCGGACGAAAAGTACCATATTCCGGTGAATAATAATGCTTATATCCTTGGGCTCTCTTTCCAAATATTTCAGCATCTTTATTTTTCCCTAACGAACTAGCCAACTGGGACAAATTCCAATCGGCGACATAGTATTCAATCGCATGGGAAACTGAATTATCGAAAGAATCACGTAATGGCACATAACCATACTTTATATAATCTACATTATCTGGACGAATTCGGTTTGTTGAATCCGTTGTATTCGCCGATTTCAAAAAAGCTTCATAAGCTGTGTTGATATCATAATCTCGAATACCTTTCATCCAGGCATCCACGATGACTGGTATGGCTGGATCACCATCCATCGTATAACTTTCACGGCTATAAAGTTCCCATTTTGGCATCCATCCATTTTCTTTATAAATATCAATCATCGAACGAATCATGCCAACCTGTTTATCTGGATAAACCAAAGACATCAGCGGCTGTACATTTCTATACGTATCCCATAGTGAAAACACGGTATAACGATTATGATCAGCAACAAGTGTCTTGCGGTTCTCCATGGCTGGGTACTCGCCATTGACATCCTGTAAAATATTGGGATGGATCATGGCATGATACATAGCTGTATAAAATACGGTCTTTTGGTCTTCGCTGCCACCTTCAACCTGAATCCTCGATAGCTCACTGTTCCATAAAGAAGATGCTTGTGATTTGACACGTTCAAACCCAAAATCTGTTTGCTCAGCCTCCAGATTTTTTCGTGCATTCTCAACACTTACAAAAGAGACAGCCAACTGCACCTCTACGCTTTCATTTTCTTGTACATCAAAACTCAAAAATGCGCCAAGATCATCTCCTGACAATTGATCTGAATAATCGGTAAAGATCTTGTATTTACCAGCATCTTTGTTCCAGTCATTTTCCCATTTTTCACCAGAACGTTGAAATTTCCAATAACCTTTCTTTGCCGGTTTTTTATTCACGCGCATCACAAAGAAAATCGGATATACAGCTTGGTTATTAGTATAACAGAACGAACCCAGCAATTTTGACCCCTCTAACTCTGTGTCACTAACGTACCGAACACTAGCACCAGTCTCATTAGTCAATCCTTCACCTAGATTCAGTAAAATATTGGCTTGTCCTTTAGGGAAAGTAAATTTAGACACCCCTACACGGGTTGTTGCTGATGCTTCTGTTTTGATATTATATTTTTTTAATACATTACTGTAATAGCCGGGATGAGCCTGCTCCTGGGTATAGGTACTTCCATATTGATGATAGTCAACTTCAAGTTTTCCAGCTGTTGGCATCAACAGCAAACTTCCCATATCGGGGCAGCCAACACCACTCAAGTTAACATGTGAAAAACCAGTAAAATAGCTATTGCTGTGTTCATAAGGCGTAGACCACCATCTTGCATCCTTATCAAAGGCATTGAGTGACGATCCCATTACATTAAATGGGGATACATTCATTAAACCATGCGGCACTTGAGCACCGGGATTCGTTGTACCATAGTTACTGGTACCAATAAAAGGATTTACATAATCTGTTGGTAGCTTTTGCGCATACGCATTCTCCCAAACAAATAATCCCAAAAGAAAATAACGGATAAACTTGATCATATTATCTTGATAAAGACATTCTACCTGCCCTATTAAATCATCAACAGTAGATTGTATATTTTTACGTGTAGTCACAATACTACAGATAATACCAAAGATTTACAAATATACCACATACTTATATCTATCATTTTACAATGTTAATAGGATTTAGCAACACTATAAAACGCTTACTTTGCCCGCCCCGCAACTTTCTGAACATACTGATCGCATGAAAATAGATCTTGTGGAATATGCTTCGATCAACGGAAAAATCATTATTTAATAAAAAATCCTGAAGTGGGGAGCTTCAGGATTTTTACTAACTAACCAATTATTAACCTAATTTATGAAAACTACTTTTATAACGCCGCCAACTAAACTTTCTTATGCGAAGACCTGATGTTTAACCAAACTTTAACAAAACGAATATTTCACAACAAGCAACCATATCCAGATAAAACCAGCTATTAAGTTCATCTTTGTAATTAATGAGACAGCCCCCATTGCATATTTGGCTTATCCCCCATTTCCAAAATCAACTCTCCCCCCTTTAATAGTTCAGCTGCATCAAAATAAAATGTATGAAGTGGTTTCCCATTTAAACTCGCTCGTTGTATATACATATTCTTTTTACTTGCATTTTTTGCTTTTATAACAAACTGGCTTCCTCGTCCAAATTTTTTACCGAGTTTTATGTTAATCTCTTCAAAAGATGGGCTACCAATTTCATAAATTGGCTTCGTTCTCGTCCCGCCATCCAACTGAAAAAGTCCGATTGCATTCATCACATACCAGGCACTCATTTGCCCCTGGTCCTCATCGCCTAAATATGCATTAGAAATCCCTTGCCCATAATACCGCTCACCGATAGACCTGCTCCATTGCTGTGTAAGCCACGGTTTATTCAGCCAGTTAAAAATATAAGCGAAATGCATAGATTGCTGATTCCCCTGGACGACAGGATAATCCCAATATTGGTCATTTGGCCCATTGTAACGCCATTTCTCACTTTCTCCAAATCCCCATTCCAAACGTTTTAGAAAAACATCTTCCCCAATCATTTTTGCTAATGATGGAATATCCTGAGGGACAAAAAAGGTCAACTGCCAAGCGTTGCCTTCAACATAATGATGATTGGCTCCAGATTTAAATGGATCAAAATCCTGGTACCATTCTCCCTTGTCATCTTTCATCCTAGCGTACCCACTTTTGACATCTATCGCATTTTTCCACCAGCTTCCTCTATCGTTAAAATAACGATAGTCCTGTTCCTTTCCTAAAGACTTTGCGAATTGTCCTACTGTCCAATCGTCAAAACTATATTCCATAGAATTTGAGAATCGCCCCAAATTATATGGGACATACTTATATTTCAAATAGACATCTAAATCCCGATTACCAGCAAAGCCCCCCTCAAATTTCAACGGACTTGTCGTTTGCATTTTCTTAACTGCTTCAAATGCCTTTGCGACATCATAATCACGAATTCCCATTTGATAAGCCCCCACAATCAAAGGAATCTCGTGTTCAGCAACCATCACAGGAATATATTCCATCCCGGCAGGCCCCTTTGCTAACCAGCCATTAGCATCATACATAGCCAATTGTGAACGCACCCATTTATTGGACCATTCTGGTGTCACAAGATTCCAAAATTGGTTTAAATTCCAGAAGGTATTCCAAAATGCATCACAGCCCAAAGCCAAGTCTCCAGGATGCTTCAACGTTCTGACCACCTCATCAGACGATCGCCATTGGCCATTGATGTCACTAAATGTGTTGCGACTGGCTAACGTCCGATACATGTTTGTATAAAACTTTTCTTTTTCTAGATAATCATTCGTTTTTATTTCCAACCGTCCTAACAACTCATTCCAAACCTGATGTTGATTTGCCACCACACGTTCAAAAGACCAACCAAAGGGATCTGAAAGTTCAACTTTCAAATTTTCAGCCGCATTTGCTATACTTACATAAGATATTCCTGTCCGCAACTGCACTTCCTTATCTTTGCGCGTATCAAATTCTATGTACATACCTGCGAGATCAGCACTATCTGCCATTAAATCGGACTTCTCTGCCACTTTACCATCATGCCAGGTACCATAATTAATAATTGGTTTATCAAACTCCATGACGAAATAAACAACATAATCTTGCTTTGCGTCTGTGGACCAAACATTTTCAGACAACTGACTACTATAACCAACAATCTTATAATCGGAGACTTTTTTAAGTGAAAGGTCTTTAATTTTATAATCGTATTCGCCATTCACTTTCAGATCGATCATAACACGTCCGGTATCCGATTTATGGTAGGTATATTTTTGAAAACTGGAACGGGTAGCAGCCGTTAGTTTGGCATCAATATCGTGATCAAGAAGATGGACGGCATAATAACCTAGAGGTGCCTGCTCAGTTGTTTTATCTATTGCGGAGCGATAACCCGAATTCGAGCTATATTGATCCCCGACAATAGTCTTCAATTGGCCAGCTGTCGGAAATGTTCCTAATCCAGCCATCGTCCATTCATGGATATGGCTAAAGGTTCCAACAGACTCTATGGAAGGTTCGTAGCCCGCCTGCCAGCCAATATTCTGATTATCGGGGCTAATCTTAACCATTCCAAATGGCATCCATGGTCCCGGCGCCAGCATCCACCTAGAATGCGCCGCCCCAATCATCGTATTCACATAATCCGAAACACCTCCTAATCTTTTTGGAGAGCGTTTTATAGAAGATGTCTGAACTAGTTTATCATTGATATAGATTGCATAGCTGCTTTTCAGTTCTTTCGAAGTATAGGGCATGGGGATTTCAAGCCGAGACAGCCCCTTCTCATGGGTTCTCTCATAGATCTTCTTTCCATCCAACAAAACCTTTATACGTTCATTGTCTTTTAATTTCAATAGGTCAACAAGCATGTATTGCATACGTTTTCCGTCATTTTCAACTTCAAAATCCGATTGCCGTACACCTTTAACTATTGACGTATAATCTGTTAGCAATTTAGCTTCTTCAGGGCCAAGTAATTTAAAAGAATCAAATTCAACCCACCCACCTTTTATTACTGTAAGTGTAACCTGATTAAACCCCGCGGAAATAAGATGCTCGGGCAACACAATACGTACAGTAGAAGCACCTGAATTTGCGCCTACTGGTTCAATAGCACCTTTTTCATTCTTGATTTCATAATTATAGGATTTACCATTGACGGCAATTTGTAAAGTCGGTTTATTCCTCGAATCACAATTGGCCAAATGAACTTCCAACACCCATTCACCATGTTCCACTTTACCACTTAATACACTATATAAATTTAAAAAATGAGTTCTCAAGCCAGAAGTTCCACCAGTACCGCCCCACTCATTAGCAGGCCCCGGCAACACATAAGGAAGATCATGTGCTGGCGAAGATTGCCCGACAATAAAATAATTGTCTTCATAGCCAAAATCATGTCCAAGAAATTTTGTATAATCAGCCGGAGACAATGCGAATTCTTTACTGGATCCGTCGAGATTGCCCAGCTGCCAAATGGTCGTTTGCTGTCCCAAAACATACAGTCCAGACATTAACAATAAGCTGGTTAAAACAGAAATGGGGAAGTGCATTTTCATAATTGATGGATTTGATAATAAAAAATATGCTATAAATGTTAATCCCAGTATTTGGCTTTTTACCCTTTTAGATTCACGTTCTTTTTCGAATTATGATATAGAAAGAAAAAATAACGCTCAATTATTAAAATCGTCTCACCCTTAAAATGTATATACATTTAAATATCAAATAAACCAAAATCTACAAGAAAAACTAGAGATAGCACACAATATTACTATAAAAACAAGAAATATCAAACAAAAAAATCACAAATGTATATACATATGATTTTAATCATTTAGTAAAGTAAGATAAAGGCTGAAATAAAATAACTGGTGATAAGCTTATTTTAGGGCTTGCTCGATATTGATCAGATTAAATACATTGCCTGATTGGGTCGTGAACTTTAAAAATCGTCTTTTACCACTTTGATTAGCCAATAAGACAACCTTAATTCGATTTTCATCTATTTTAGTAATTTCAAACCAATCACCTTTTACGCCTTCCAATGACAAAGGATCAAAGCGATTATTCTCATACTGTAGGTTTACTTTGGGTCGATACAAATCTATGCTGAGATTATTTATAAAAACATCATTTAACCACCATCGCTCATTATTCTTAGTCAATAGAATCGTGTCCACTTGGGGAGCATTGAACAAGTGGGTGCTTGCATCAATTTCCACCTCTCCGCGATGAATAAAAGGTTCCCTGCAACTTACAAAGTATAAAATAATTGCTGATATTAAACAAGTTGTCGAGATTATTTTTATAGGATCTATCATTGCATGATAAAAATCTTTGTCAAAATTCTATTTAAAGCAGCGCAAACCATTGGGTATTTTGAATCCAATAGTTTATATTTATATAATTTTATGTGCTTTGACAGTCTAAAGATAGAAAGTTATGTACTATATTCTATCATTGTGTAGAACATTCTACCCATTTGTGTAGAGTGTTTATACGATCACTGATAGGTTTTTAGTAAAAAGGGCTACTCATTTAGACGATTCTCCGAGTATATGCAAAATACGTAAAAACGCCATTTTGCCTGTACTAGTTTAGATTAAAACCTTATTTTTGCAGCCTAGGGGCCAAAATAATATTAATTTAATTTGGAATTTTGGAGCGATAGAAGTCATCTTTGCGATTTACACTATGAAAATAAAAATTGAAGATTTTTTTAAGCCGATACACGTTAAAGACAACTTTAGCCAAGATGATTACGAGATTGTATCAGCATTTATTAATTTCGCAAGATCCCTCAGTCGACTAACTTATCAAAGTATCTATCTAATAGATTATTCGAAGAAGAGTTTTTTATTTGTTTCCGATAATCCAATTTTTTTATGTGGAAGTTCTCCTGCTGAGGTCATGAAAGAAGGATATCGTCATTATGTAAGTAATGTCCCAGAAGGCGATCTTCATTTGTTAAAGAAAATCAACGATGTTGGCTTCGATTTCTATGGTAAGTTAACAGCAGAGGACCGCTTAAAGTATTCCATATCATACGATTTTCATCTGAAGCAGCCTGGTAGTAAACCTTTACTTGTCAACCATAAATTGAAACCGCTATTACTAGACAGCAGCTCCAACCCATGGATTGCGCTTTGCTTAGTTTCTATATCTTCACATCCAAATGCAGGTAATATCAGGTTCAAATCAGATGAAGATGGAAGACAATTTGAATATGATCTACTGGACGATATTTGGGTAGAAACTCCACGCGTTAAATTAAAACCTAGAGAAAAGGATATCCTGCTTTTTTCAGCACAAGGACTTACAATGGATCAGATTGCAGATCGGCTTTATGTATCTATTGATACCGTTAAATTTCACAAAAAACAGATATTTTCAAAGTTGAAAGTAAAAAGTATAACAGAAGCTACAGCCTTGGCAATTGAATTGTCTCTTTTTTAAATTGCTTTTTCATAGTTAACTATTTTTGGGATCTAACAACATATCTTTTGACATAGTGATAAATTTCTGGATATCCGTATTATTTCCCTCACTACATTGCGAAAGTTTATTTTTTTGGATAAAAGTTTCCAACCATTGAGATTTGATGTAGATAGGCAATGTTTCAGAGTAAAGGTATATTATCGGATCCCCCAATTGATAAGACTCGATTTCCAACTTACGTAGCGTATTTACCACTTTTCTGTCACATTCAGCGATTACTAAACCGCTTCCCAAACTATATGGCCCATAAAAAGCATCAAACAGCATCTTTTTTAGAATATTGATCCGATTTCCAATTATTTTTCCAGAAATTACAAATCGTCCGATATGCCAAAAATGGTCGACTTCAGGTATTAATAGATCTTCGGTTTTTATATCAAATAACTTTTGAATAGGCAGACAAGTTTCTTTATCCCAGTATGTAATCCGAATTGAAGCTTGGATCTCATTATCTACCTTACTTCGCAACACATAATAAATGGATTGATCAAAAAAGACTAAATCCTCTCCTATCAAAGATTTATAATCAATATGATAATCCTGTTCCGAATATTCATGAAGTTTATAATGTTCTTGTGTGGTTACTAGATAAAAATGAATAAGTTCAGGCAATTCTGCACTATTAAGTTGAGTAAAATAATAATTTTCCGGTGTCCAGTTCATGCAGTTGAAATTCAATATTCTTTATAAAATAGTTTTCGTTGATTAGATCCTCAGGGGTACGTTGGTATATTACAAAAATAGTATAATTATTGTAATTTATTACACGTTATTTACTCACGCATAGATAAATAGTAAGATTCAGGAAAGACCTTTATCGTTTTTCCTGTAGCAATATTGAAAACAATTTGACAGACCATTCCAGCTAACAAATATAAGCCCAGTGACAACTGTGGCGGTGGCGAATCCATGGCTATTTGACCATATTCTGAAAGAAAATCTTCCAACCATTTTGTAGCGATATTTTTTTCTTGTAGTCTATCGACAATAAATTTACCTACATTCATTTCGAATGCATGATGTTCTTTGTCTACAGATCTCAAATTACGGCTTTCAGGCGTAATGACAGTTAAAAATCCAGCCCAGCCCAAATTGTAGGGATGTACAACGGAGATCTTTTTATCCGCCATATATTCATCAAATAAAAACGGAATATCTGAAGAAAAATCCAGGGCATTAATAGCGACTTTACAGTTTAAATCTAAGCTATACAAATTGTCCCGATTCAAAAATTCAGCATAGGCAGTTATTTTTGCAGTGGGATTAATGGCTTTCAACCGATTTCTTAAAGCAATCGCTTTATTCATACCTATATCTCCA
This sequence comes from Sphingobacterium sp., assembly GCA_031277685.1. Taxonomy (GTDB): domain Bacteria; phylum Bacteroidota; class Bacteroidia; order Sphingobacteriales; family Sphingobacteriaceae; genus Sphingobacterium. The sequence goes on from JAITLV010000340.1 coordinate 84,098, forward strand.
GCTACATAATTCTGACGATTAAGATTTGTCAGCTCTACAATATCACCATCTACAATAATCAAATTTTCAAATCCCATACGTAACAAACACTCGGCAATATAACTACCAATGCCACAGCCCCCAATAAGCACTGGAAAATCCTTAATACATTGCTGTTCCTCTTCTTTTATATGAATGCGATTACGCTTGTATCTCAAACTCATTTTTACGACAATTTTGTATCCTCTAAAGATAGGATTATAATTTAAAAAATATCGCCCTATCTGTTTCTATTAATCCTAAAGATTATTTCTAGCAAATAGCTAGCTAACCATATTTAGCGATATTGTTTCTGTTCACTATATTTACGGTTAAAATGGGTTCCGTTATTTAGCCTTTTGAAAAAAGCTATACCTAAAAATCTATTTTAAAATGACAAATTACGATCATGAAAAGTAAAATACCAATCTTATATGGCCTAATTTCCTTATTACTAGGCATGGACTTACTCGCTTACTACTTTAAAAAAATAAGTTTTATCGGTTACTATAGTGATGTTTTTCTTTTCTGGACATGGCTGATGCTGACTATTATGGTGATTATCCTTTTTTGGAAAAAGATCTTCGCCAAGATTATGTTATCAGGATTAATATTAGGTCTAATCTGCAGTATCCTACCCATGATGCTGCCCTTTTATACAGTGATATTATCGATGTCTTCATTAGGACTGACGATGCAAACAGATCTAAATGAGAACTATCGTGCCCAAATCGTTGGATATAGTGTTTTAGGACGTCCCTGGTTAGAAATAATTGAGAAAAATGGGCTAATTGAAAAAAAAGTTTTTGGCTGCACAGACAGTCAATTAAACAGCGGGGATACCGATATCAGAATAGGTAGCGCAAAACACATTGTTTTCAATGCCGAAACAGACAATACACTTACAATTACACTCTTTTATGGAGGGCCCAACAAAACCCTCACATTCGATAAAATAACTGGAAAACTTGAATTTTAAAAGACATTCCAACTCAAAAAGAAATAACTTTAACAAACTATCTTAAAATAAATGAGAGAAATGGACAATACTAGAATCTATAAAATGTCATTTGCAGGTGTATACCCACATTACATACAAAAAGCTGAGAAAAAAGGCCGGACAAAAGAAGAAGTAGATGAAATCATATGTTGGTTGACAGGTTATGATGACAGCGCCCTACAGCAACTCATCATTGATAAAGTCGATTTTGAGCATTTTTTTAACCAAGCCCCACAGTTAAACTCCAATGTATCCAAGATTACAGGTGTTATTTGTGGTTATCGTATAGAAGATATTGAAGATCCCCTCGTCCAAAAGGTTCGTTACCTCGATAAACTGATAGATGAATTGGCAAAAGGGAAGTCAATGGAAAAGATCTTAAGAAAATGAATCAATAAAAAATAGCGAAGTTTTTTATCTATCTATTCAAGTGCATAAATAGCACCATCGGCAGCCCCAAAATAAAGCGTATTCTTCTCAATCCAGATGGTCGAAAAGATACTGCCCATTTGTAAATAATCTGTAAACTGCCTATTGATGTCATGCGCATATTTTTCTGGTAAATCACTTCTTAGTTTCCCTTCTTCATTGACAAACAGGGAGCGATTTCGCTTGCTGGCTTCCGTCTGAAAAATAGGTACAGTCACTCCTTTCACCGTATCAAACAGATAGACCATACCATCCAAAGCACCAAAAAAGGCCAATGAATCAACAATAGTAGCACTGCTAAATGTATTGAGTGGCACCTGTGGCTCAACCAGTTTTGTCCCATGTAGCTTATCCAGCGCTAGTACACTATAGGAGTCCGACATCGTCATAATCAACTTTTCTTTCGACAGGCTAGGTATACTAGTCCAGCTACCCGGTTGGTGGTATACCCAATACCCAGTCCCATCGTTTGCATTCAAGGCATACACATTAAAATCTCTTGCTCCAAAATACACCGAACTATCCATAGCAACGGCATGGAATTGAATTTCACCTTTTGGGAAGTAACGCTCCCCCACTGTTTTGAACTTCCAACGTAGTTTACCATTATTTTCCAGACAGTACAAGTAACCGTCAAAACTACCTATCAGGATTCTATCTTTATCCAATGTGGGAGAAGCATGGACAATTCCGCCAGTCAGAAACTTCCAGCTCAGTTTTCCTGTCTTACCATCAACAGCATAGATATGGTTGTCTCCAGATCCAAAATAGACAATCCCATCATTGACCATCGGTGATGAATGGAAATAATCCCAGGTGTCGTATTTTTTTTCACCATTGGTCGCAAAAGTCCAACGTTTTTGTCCCGTTTCTGTATTTAAAGCATATAGATGACCATCTGAACACATAAAATACAATAGATTTGAATCAATAGCCACAGTTGAACGAATTTCTCCTTTTGTTTTAAATTTCCATATGACTTTACCGTTTATTTTATCGAGAGCATAAAGATTACTGTCACAAGAGCCAACAATCACCTTATCTTTAAAAACAATCGGAGAAGTGAATATTTGTCCTTTAGTCTGAAATTTCCATTTCACAGCCGGATGTAGACGAATTTGTGCAGAAGATATATAATTCTGTCGATCTGAAGTTCGCGCAAGTTGCTGACCGTAGAGTTGGCTTAGATTGCTTATAACATTTAGCAAAAGAACAATATAACAGCAGTAATATCTTCGATCAAACATCATTTATTTTTCAGGTTAATTTGTAATTTTATAACACACTCAACAAGGCTATACTTTTGGCTTAGACAGACGGTTTTCGTTTCATTTAAATGCTTCCGACAAAGCAATAACAACATTATGGATAAAGAAGATATTTTTTTCTCATTTCCTTGTACTGTGTTAATCCAGGTTCCCAGCTTCTCCGGATTTCTTGTTCTGAAACACCAGCTTCTATCTGTTTCCGGAAAGAGTCAACACCGACCAATCGTTCTATGCTACCAATTTGAGTGGAAAATGATTGATCAAAAAATTTATCCTTTTCAGGGGAATTTTTATAAAGCTCTATGATCCAGGATAGATTTATTTTCTTGCTATCCACCAGCTTTTGCAGATCATATTCACGTAAATCTAAACCATAACAGACTTCATTCATGAAAAGAGGTGTTTCACTCATTCCCTTTTTACTCACTGGTGTAAACGAAAAGTTATAGCGTCCTTTATAAATTGGACTTCCAATAATAGTGAAAGGATAATCAGTACCTCGTCCATGATTGACCTTCACACCTTCAAAAAGGCAGGTGCTTGGGTATAACAAAATACTCTGTTCGGTATTTAAATTGGGGGATGGATTAACTGGTAGCCTGTAAAGCAACTGATGGCTGTACCCCGCTATGGGCACAATCTTTAGCTGGCACTTTCGGGTCGTTGCCATCCAACCTTCACCATTAATCATCTGAGCAAACTCAGCAATGGTCATCCCATGAGCAATCGGAACCGGAAATTGACCTATACCAGACTTATGCTTCATATCCAATATTGGTCCATCTATAAGGTAGGCATTGGGATTAGGTCGATCCAGAATTAGCAGTTCTTTTCCATTTTCAGCACATGCTTCCATAATATCCCGAAGGGTATTAATATTTGTGTAAAATCTTACCCCCATATCTTGTACATCAAAGACAAACACGTCAATATCCTGCAGATCCTTTGCTGAAGGTTTTCTTTTATTTCCATAGAGTGAGATCACCGGAATTTTGGTAGCGACATCGACTTCATCTGCTACTTCTGTCCCATTACTGGCATTTCCTCTAAACCCATGTTCCGGACCAAATATTTTCACGATATGAATTCCCCTACCGAGCAGACTGTCCACAAGGTGTTTTGTCTTGATGACGGTAGACGGATTACCCAAAATAGCGACCCGCTTACCAGTGAGATAAGGTACATATTTTTCTGTTCTTTCCGCTCCAGTTCGGATATTATCATTACAGTAATTCACCAGATCTTGTCCCTGGATGATGATAAAAGAAAAAAACACGAAAATGAAAGCAAATACAATTTTCATAATAAGTTGGTTTACATTAAAAATAGCCCATGAGAAACAGGCTATTTGTCTTTTTGCTAAAGATTAAAGCTAATGATAAACCCTTGTTTTCCCAAATCATTTTTTATCTATTATAGCTGATCCTGAGGCCTTAACTTCACAAAAAGTGCTATGGCTTTTTGCCTGTTTCCCAAAAAACAGTTGACAAACCTGTTTTATCCCATTAACTTTGGAATATTATCCTGATATTAGGTCAGTCTGTTTATAACAATTCGTAATAAGGGGAAACATAAAGATTCGGCGTTTTTTAGAAAAAAAATGGACAACAATGGAAAAACAAGTAAACGCAGGTGAATTTGTAGATCGGTTTATGACGGGTAGTCTGGAACACCTCAGGTACCAACAATCTCCCATTAAAATATTTCAGCTCAGTGAAATCGCCCCCTATATTAAATTTCCTACTCCCCCCATTTTCCTAGGATACAACCTTCTTGTGCACATTACAGCGGGCCATTTTAAACACAAAATCGGGGCGAAAGAATACGTGGTAAAAGCACCTGCAATACTCATTAGCAATTATGGGAACATTTCCACGATCAAATCTGTAGACAAGTCTGCAAAAGGACATTGTGTCCTGATCAATGATAACGCTATGACTTCCATATTCAGGGAACAGGAAATCCTGAATATCTTCAATATTTCGCCGCTGCTCAATTTGGCTCTACAGGATAGTACTGACCTGAATGAACTCTTCAAATTGCTCTATAACGAACTTCTTTCTGAAGCGCCTTACAAAGAGCTGTTCGAAAGTCTACTAAAATCCCTCCTACTAAAGATTATCAAATTATCTTCGTCCAATCAGGCGCTCAATAGAAGGCAGGAAATTGCGATGATGTTTAAGCAGCTTGTGCACAAAAACTTCAAAAAACAAAAGCACATTGGCTTTTATGCAGATCGGCTTGCTGTATCGACCAACTACCTCAATCGTTGTGTATTTTCTGTGTTTAAAAAGTCTTCAAAAGAGCTGATCCTCGAAGTCCTTATCATGCATAGTCAATTCCTTCTGTTTGAATCAAATAAAAGTATTGCTGACATCTGTTATGAACTAGATTTTTCTGATCCCTCCTATTTCTCCCGTTTATTCAAAAAAATTGTAGGGATTTCACCAACTTCTTATCGAAACAAGGCAACTTAATATTTTCAGATATGCACGATTTGTCCTAACTTTTATACAGAAGTGGACAGAATAATCACAGTGATATGAATTATTTTTGTATAGCGATGAGATGTAGGAGTAAATCACAGCTATCTTAAATAAGGGATATATCGTATACATCTACTATTGCAAATGTTTTATCATTTAATCAATATCTAGCGATGTCTAACGTTTTAGAACAAAAAAACCAGATCGAAGATTTCGATTTATATATCGGAAAATTCAAAGAGAGATTGTCAAATATATTCCATACGGAATATGACTATAATAACCTGAGCTTAACACGCGGTTTACCGCCTCAGTTTTTAAGTGAAATCATGGCTATGAGGCCCTTATCGGTTGCCATACCAGAACATCATGGTGGCCGTGGCTTACATGTAAAAGAATGTTTAGGTGTCCTGGCTGCTGCTTCATATGAATCACTTTCGCTTTCTCTGATCTTTGGGATTAATATCGCTTTATTTTTAGAACCTTTTGCCAAATACGGCAACACTTTGCTCCAGGAAAAAGTATTCCACCAATTTTTAGAAAATAAGGCTATGGGTGGTCTTATGATTACCGAACAGGCTTATGGAAGTGATGCACTCAATATGCGGACATCCTACCAGCAAGAAGGCGATAAATATCGTATCAATGGGGAAAAACATTGGCAAGGTTTGACAGGTGCTGCTGACTTTTGGCTTGTTACTGCCCGTAAGAAAAATGAAAATGGTGAACTTGTACGTGACATAGATTTCTTTGTTACGGATAATTCCATCGAAGAGCAGAAGATTGAAGTGCTAAAAAAATACAATAGCTTAGGATTATATGCAATTCCTTATGGTATCAATAAAATAGATATCGAGGTACCTGTCGACTATCGGTTGACTCCAGAAAGTACAGGAATCAAACTCATGTTGGATACCTTGCACCGAAGTAGACTTCAGTTTCCGGGTATGGGAATGGGCTTTATAAAACGTATGTTGGATGAAGCGATGAAGCATTGTACCGAAAGACGTGTCAGTGGAATCCCATTGAATGAACTGGATTCAGTTAAGTTTCAATTATCCCGTCTGCAGGCTGCTTTTACTATATGTTCAGCGATGTGTGCCTACAGCAGCTCCATCAGTTCAATTCATAATGATCTCTCTGGCCACAGTATAGATGCGAATAGTGTTAAAGCGCTCGTGACAGATCTGATGCATGAATCAGCACAGATCTGTGTACAATTATCCGGAGCGAATGGTTATAGGCTGGATCATGTGGCCGGTCGTGGATTAGTGGACAGTAGACCTTTCCAGATCTTTGAAGGGTCGAACGAAATGCTTTACAGCCAAGTTGCTGAAGCAATTGCCAAAATGATGCGAAAAGCCAAAGAGAGCAACCTGCTTGCTTTCCTAAAGATAAATGCTGCAACAGCGCTTGCTGCTCCATTTTTCTCGTCTATTTTAAATTTCGACTTTCCGCTTCAACCAAAACAACGTGAGATGGTCACCCTCGGAAAAATAATCGCTCGGGTCATATCCTTTCAATATGTTTTGCAAATTAACAATGCTGGATTTAACGATAAAATGACCGAAATTACCCGCCAACATGTGAGTATGGATCTCTACATGCTCGTTGGTCAGCTATCAAATAACAATAATGCTGAACCGCTCATGAACTATGACGAAAAAGCAGACTGGATGAACTTTACTTCCTTATAAAAATTAAAAAGGACTGCGGCACAACTTTAACCGCAGTCCTTTTTGATCATATCGCTGCAATATCCCATTCCCAGACGCTATGGTAACTCCCTAGGTTTTCTGAGTAAGCGATAAATCCCTGATAAAATGAATGGCTCCCAATTGTGGCACTGTCACCAATAACAACCAGTTTCTTTTTAGCTCTGGTCATCGCAACATTCATCCGACGTACATCGGATAAAAATCCGATTTGTTGCTCGTTATTGCTCCGTGTAAGACTGATATAGATGATATCTTTCTCCTGCCCCTGGAAACTATCTATTGTCTGTACCTTAATGATCGTAGCATAAGGGCGTAGTTCTTCATCTTGCTCCAATATTTCTTTTAATATAGACACTTGCTTTCGGTAAGGAGTGATAATTCCAATACTGGGCCATTTTTCCATCGGACTGGATTGGCTCCAGTTCGCAATGCAGGTCTTTAAATGAGATTTTAGAAAACTCGCTTCGCCAGCATTACAGATCGCACCGTCACTTTCGGTTTCCTCAAATCCCGCTCCAGCAGTATCAATATATACAATCGGTTCGGTATCATTCACCAACGTCCAATGTGCAACAGTGCTATCAGCTTTCAGACGACCTCCATACAACGCTAAGGAAGGGTAATTCATGATCTGTTCATTCATCCTATATTGGATATCAAGCAATGAAACTGCTTGCGGACAATTATTGATCAGCTTTTCAAACAATGTATTACTAAGCTTATTCCCCATACTTTTGGTTGATTTTATTGTTGGTGATAGTTGACAATGATCCCCCGCCAGTACCAGTTTATCGGCCTTTAATATAGGGATCCAACAAGCAGGTTCCAGTGCCTGACCGGCCTCATCAATAACGACCGTTTCATACCTCCGGTTTCGTATAACGTCTTGATTTGCCCCTACCAAAGTCGCAGTTATGACCTGAGATCGATCCAGGATATCCGCCACGATAAAATCCTGAATCTTATCGACATCTTTCCTGATCCGGTAAGCCTCATCAAAAAGTGCTTTCCGCTGTTCGCGCTCGGCCCTACCAAAATTGCGTTTATATTTTTGCGCCATTTCAGTGTATACACGAACTTGTTTCTGTAAAGACTTTATATCCTTATTCGCGTTATGGCGATCTATCCGGCTATCAAGTGTCAGCTCCTGGAGATGATCTGAAACTTTGACTGGATTACCGATTCGTGTGACCAAAATACCGGCCCCGTCCAAACGCTCGGTCAATAAGTCAACGGCCGTATTACTCGGCGCTACAACCAATATCTGTCTGTTATTATTCTTTAACAACGCTGCTATTGCTTTGATCAATGTAGTCGTTTTTCCGGTACCCGGAGGCCCATGTAATAATACAATATCTTGGGTAGTTAAGACCTGCTGAACAGCACTATTCTGACTTGGATTCAGATCAGGATGCTGAAAAAATAAATCGTTGTCTCCCACAGCTAGTTGTTCCTCCCCAATAAGTTTCCTTACAAGTTTACCTTGTCTTGAATCCGTCGCGAGTTCCTTTGCCTGTCGCAATGCATAATGCATTTCACGGTAGGAATGTTCATCAAATAATAGATCTACCCCCAGTTTTCCTCTTCTACTCCAATCCGGCAATTCATCCACCCGAAATGAAATTCGCATACTATCTTTATTGATCGAAGATATAATACCGTCTATCCGGTCTGCTTTAGGGTCATGATTTGAAAATAGCGAAACAGGCATTCCAAAACGAAACTTATGTTCAATATCAAGATGATTCGTTTTATTTAAACTAACTGACAAATAATCGCCACGCCCTAGCTCGCTGTCGGTTATCTGGATAGGAAACCAGGTTACCCCCCGCATCCTTCTTTCATTTAAGCTACTATTCAGTAATAGCGTTTCGTGCTGTATCTTATCGTATTGTTGCTCTTCATTCAAGAGAAAAATAAGTTCATCGAAATAATTCATATCAGGACCTTCACTTTGATCAGACACAAAGTAACAGTTTTTTCAAATACTTTACCGATCCATTCGTCAATGTTGTCATATTTTCCTCCCAAGTAGCGTATCTGCACATTGATGACGGAAACTTTTTCACGCTGACCAACAAATTCATATTTATTTCCTATCATTGACGTTAAAGATTTGTTGATCAATTTTTCAGAATTTAAAATGATTAAAAAGAGCGAAGTATTCCTGTCCGATAATCAACAAAATTGGACGGATTTAGGAGATGGTGTTAAACGTAAAATACTGGTATTTAACGATGAATTGATGTTGATGAAAGTACATTTCAAAAAAGGTGCAATCGGTGCGCTACATCAGCACCCACATACACAGATATCTTATGTAAGCGCTGGAAAATTCAGATACCATATTGATGGCGTAGATCAGGTTTTAGCTGTCGGTGATTCCTGTATCATTTACCCCAATCTGATCCACGGCTGTGAGTGCTTGGAAGAAGGTGAATTAATCGATTCTTTCACTCCGCATCGAGAAGATTTCATTCAATAATGCTGAAAATAAAAAAGAAATGCAGTATCGTTAACAAAACAATATTCATCTTCATCAATCGTTTATTTAATTATGCTTAAAAATATAACATCCCTCTTCTCAGCAAAAGTAGGTGCACTACTTTTTAGTCTTTCTTTATGTGCATTTTCTAATTTGAAAGCACAGGAAAAGCCGCTATCTATCGAAAAGATCAATGCACAACTTTATCTTTATACCACCTACAATACTTTTGAAGGCACCAAATATGCTGCAAACGCGGTCTATCTAATCACAAAGAAAGGGGTTATTTTATTTGATACGCCCTGGGATTCGACACAATACCAACCACTTTTGGACAGTATCAAACAAAAACATAACTTACCGGTCATTGCCGTATATGCCACCCACTGGCATGAGGATCGTGCCGGTGGGTTTGCATACTATAATCGAATAGGGATACCAACTTATGCGACAAAAATGACTAATGATTTGCTAAAGGCAAATCATAAAGCCCAAGCTACACATCTTGTTAAAATCAATAAGACCTATAAAGTAGGTAGCGAGTCCTTTGTTTTAAATTTCTTTGGGGCCGGACATTCATTGGATAATGTCGTTGTCTGGTTTCCTGCCTATCAAATTCTGGATGGTGGCTGCTTCATCAAAAGTTCAGATGCTAAAAATTTAGGTAATATTGCCGATGGTGATGTCAAAGCCTGGAAACCTTCTTTGGCTAGATTGCTCGCAAAGTATCCTAAAATCAACATGGTTATTCCAGGCCATGATGGCTGGAAAGATCATGAGCAGATCAAACGTACTGAAGAATTGCTTACTGAAAAGCAATAAATAATAATATTTAAAAAATAAAAAAAGCAATTTTGTTTTTCCAAAAAAGGTATTATCTTAGCGTCAGGAAAAACAAGGGGCATTAGCTCATCTGGCTAGAGCGCTTCGCTGGCAGTGAAGAGGTGATCAGTTCGATCCTGATATGCTCCACAAAACAAAAGCGGTTACTTTTTAAGTAACCGCTTTTGTTTTTATCACACTTTTTAATTTAGCTATGTATCCGCTTAATATCTCCTTACTTGTAAGAATTGACTGATTTAGAAACTTTCCATGCGCCATTTTCCTTAACAAGCGTGATCAAATCAGTCTTAGAAAAACCATCAAATTGCATCGTCACTTTAGCGATAGCATAATCTGGCAATTCCTCAACGATCTGTGTGGTCGTTTTACAGTTCATTTTTATCCCTTTTTGTTTTTTCAAAAAATCGATCATGTCAGTACGACTATGATTTAGATCTTGTTTACCACATATTTTTTGATTAAAATCTGCTGTAAAAAGTTTGTCTAAGTTCGCTATCTGACCTTCCGTCATTGCGCCCACGTATTCATCAATCGCTAAATCTGCAGTGATCAAATTACGTTCTTCCGGCTTTACAGAAGCCATAGAGCAAGTAGAGATCGCTATTATCGCCGCTGCTACAAATGTTTTTACTAAAGTTTTCATATCTTTTATATTTTTATAGTGTATTAGTATATTTTCTTATTCTATTGTCGAACGCAATCCAAATTTGTTGCAACTTTTTATCATTTATTTTCTGATTCAAATTTAAGACAACTAATATGTTGATTCCATTACATTTAGATTAACATTACATTAAAATCGGTAAACGCTATTTTTTTCTAGGTGAATGAAATTTTCACCTTGTTCCATGTATAGATTATAGACGAAATACGACATAACAAATAAAAAATTCTTTACAATATTGTATTTCTGTACAATTCCTCTTAGATTGCGTGCTTTCATGGCACACTACAACAGACGACATCTTTTTTTCTATCAACTTGCTACTTTAACAGTTCTATTGATACTATTTCGATCTGAGCTGTATGCACAGCGTCCTGTGAATGAAATAGAAATCACCAAACATATTGCAGATACAAGCCAACAGCGGGATCTAATTGATATTGGGAAAGAGATTCTGAAGATCAAGCCGCCGCAACCTGTAGACAGTACTGGAAAAAAATTCTACTTCTCTTTTCTGCCATTTTCAACGAACGTACCCGGAGGAGGGCATGCTTTAATTACGAGTACCACAGCGGGGTTCTATCTTGGTGAACGTAAAAACACCTACATGTCGAAACTTACCTTCACTCCCTATACTAATTTTGGTAAACGATTTGGTCTACCTATCCGTTCCTATATCTGGCTAAAAGAAAATACCTGGGTTATTGATGGTGATATTCGGTTATTAAAATATCCTCATGAAACCTGGGGAATCGGAAAAGAACATCATGGTGACCAACAGATCAATTTGGACTACACCTACTTTAGACTATATCAACATGCATTAAAAAGAATTCATGGCGGGCTGTTTATGGGAATTGGATACGATCTCGATTACCGAATGAATATCAAATCCACAAGTGATGTGCTACTTGAAGACTACACCTCTTACCCCTATGGTACCGACCTAAAAGACCATACCATTTCCTCAGGTCTGAGTCTCAATCTAATCTACGACACACGAGCCAACTCAATCAATACATGGTCTGGAAACTATGCCAACCTACAATTCCGCATCAATCCTGTTTTCATGGGAAGTGATCAAAATTGGAAATCATTATTTCTTGAAATTAGGCGATATCACCGTTTAACGCAAGATCCCAATAGACAGAATATGATTGCCGTTCGTAGTTTTTTTTGGACTGTATTCAATAGTAAAGCCCCCTATCTCGATTTACCAAATTTGGGCTGGGATCCCTACAACAGTTCTGGAAGAGGTTTTCCGGTAAGTCGATTTCGCGGCAAATCGCTGTATTACCTAGAAACAGAATACCGTCGTGACATTAGCGAAAATGGGCTGTTTGGTTTTGTGGCTTTTATGAATTTCACGACAGTAAATGGTCCCAAAAACAGTATGTTTGCTGACTGGAACATTGGTACAGGTGCTGGTGCCAGAATTAAATTTAACAAAAATTCAGGCACCAATATCGGCATTGACTATGGTATCAGCACCAATCACCGTGGGGTAAGATTGACTTTGGGTGAAGTCTTTTAATACTTAACTCAAATGGTAACTTTGATTTTTAAACTCCATGGAAGCATAGTATCGATACTTTTCGTTGTCCAACGGATAGTCCCAACAACCCATACGATGATAGATTTCACCTCCAAACCCTGTTTTAAATCTATACAGACCATATAAGGGATGTGATGGATCTGCCTGAGGTGAGACACCAAAAAAATCATACTCTGTACATCCTTTTTCTTTTGCCAGTTGCATCGCACGCCATTGCAGCGCATAAGTAGCCATGTAATTACGATTTTCAGAAGCGGAGGCTCCATATAGATAAGTTCCCCGATTTGCAGCAATTACCAAAAACATGGCCGCCAAAGGTTGATTTTCAACCTCTGCCACCAATAAATAGACGTCCGCTGGGGACAGCGTATCATTTGCCCTTGCTGAAAGTACGATCTTGAAATAATTGATATCATGTAAGAAAAAATTATTCCGAAAAGCAGTCTGTCGATATAACTCATACCAGATCTCCAGGCTTTCCAGACCGAGGGAACGAACTTTCACACCTTTCCTTTGTGCCAAGTTAATATTATAGCGTGTTTTGGGCTTCATGTTGGCCAATAGCAGGTCTTCCTCTTTTTTAAGATTCATAAAGATCGTATTGGAGGGAAGAATATCTGTATTGGCCTTATGAAAATTCCAATTTTCTGTATTGAAATTAAAGCGCATTTCCTGAATACGTTTTTCTGGAACTCCCAGCCAATTTCCATAGAGATCATAACAATCATCATCTTTAGCCCAATGTGATTCCCAGGATAGATCATACCGTATCATAATGCAATTGGGGGGCAAATACGAACGTAAACTCTCTGAAAGCTGTTCCAAAAAAGCCCCCTGATTTTCCGCTGAAGGTTCAATTTCGGGACCATACGGCACATAAGCAATACTATGTTCATGATCTATTGTCTGGATAATAATCAATAAATCGCCCACAAAATAGGTATCATCTTCAATTCCTATGTAAAGATCAGACTGTTTCGATTTAAAATTAAAAGCTTTAGATTCTACCCCTTGCATTTTTTTCACCGCAGACCAATATGCTGTCTGTTGAATAATACCGGTACTGTAAAGACCACTCGCTTCTTTATCATTTATATCTGCTATCATAACGTTCCTATTGCTATCGCATTTTTTCTAAAAACACAATAATCCTTATCAATTTCTAAACCCAAAAACGGCAAACTTAGCCAAAATGTTCGGCTACGCCGCCAATCATTTGTCACGTTGTTGTTAATTTTAAAAAAGAGAACACATTTTTAGTAAAAAACAGCTTTTTCACATAATTTAACGCGACTATATTGTTTACTTGGTTGGTATTTTGCTCCAAAAATTAAGATATTTGTAGCCTAACAACTCAGCAACGACGATGGAAAATAAAACGATCTCAAAAATTTTCAAATTGTGTAGCCAATTAATGGAACTTCACAACGAAAATCCATTTCGAACAAAGGCTATGGCAAGCGCATCTTTCAAATTGGACAAACTACCTTTTCGTATTGATGAAGCTTCGCTTGAGGAATTGAGTGCACAGCAGGGTATCGGAAAAAGTACCGCTGAAAAGGCAAAAGAGGTCGTACAAACCGGTACATTCAAGGAGCTTCAGGAGCTACTGGCAAATACACCATCGGGCGTTGTTGAAATGTTAAACATCAAAGGCCTAGGCCCTAAAAAGGTGCAGATTATCTGGCAAGATCTGGGAATTGAAAGCGTAGGTGAGTTATTATATGCCTGCAATGAGAACCGCCTTGTTGAAGCTAAGGGATTTGGATTAAAAACACAGGAGGAGATAAAGAAATCCATCGAATTTTCGATATCAAATCAAGGCTGGTTCCTGTATGCCAAAGTCCTCTCCCAAGCTGAGAACTTTTATACTATTTTAAAAACACATTTCCCTTCTTCTCTCCTATCTTTTACCGGAGATTTTAGAAGAAAGTGTGAGGTATTAAGTACAGTAGATTTGCTCATTTCTGAAAATATCGATGCTGTAGAAAAATTCCTAGGTAATTATACTTTGGTTGAAAAAACGGAAAATTCACTGGAAATCACGGATGAATTAGGTTTTACATTCAAGGTGTTCAGTACGAATATCAATGATTTCTGGCGCGATCTCATTCTAAGTACCGGATCGACCGCACATTTGGATCTTTTATTCAATATTCTTTCTGATCTTCCTTCGCTCTCCAGTGAGGAAGCTATTTACCGCAATTTAAGGCTTGACTATATTGAGCCTGAACTACGCGAAGGTCTAGATGAAATTGATCGTGCCCAAAATCACACCTTACCGCATTTAATACAATTTAAAGATCTGAAGGGTACTTTACACAACCACTCGACATATAGTGATGGTGTACATAGCCTGGAACAGATGGCAGTTTATTGTAAAGACAATTTAGGACTGGAATACTTAGGTATATGTGATCACTCACGCACTGCCGTATATGCAAACGGACTTTCTATTGAACGATTGGAAGAACAGTGGAAGGAAATCACTGCATTAAATGAAAAATTATCGCCTTTTAAAATCTTTAGAGGGATAGAGTCTGATATCTTAAGTGATGGATCGCTCGATTACCCTGATGATGTGCTGGCAAAATTTGATTTCGTTGTCGCATCTGTTCACTCCAACTTAAAGATGGATGAAGACAAAGCAACCGCGCGATTGATCAAAGCAATTGAAAACCCCTATACAACCATTTTAGGACACCCAACAGGCCGTCTTTTATTGAGTAGATCCGGTTATCCGATAGACTATAAAAAAATAATTGACGCCTGCGCAGCAAACCATGTTGTCATTGAAATCAATGCAAATCCTTTAAGACTAGATTTGGACTGGAAATGGCATCGTTATGCAGTTGAAAAAGGTGTATTGCTATCTATTAACCCTGATGCCCACCGAACTGAAGGTCTACTGGACATGCATTATGGTGTTTTTGTGGCGCAAAAAGGTGGACTTGAGGCTAAAAACTGTCTGAACACATACTCCCTGGCAGAGATTACAGCATATTTTATAAACCGTAAATCGTTATAACGTTTTTTATGTCGCATAAAACCAATGCGGTCCGTCTCTTGGATACAGCAAAAGTAAACTATGATTTAAGAGAATATGAAGTGGACGACGAGAATGTCAGTGCGGAACATGTTGCCTTGTCCCTGGGCCTGTTACCTGAAACACTTTATAAAACGCTAGTGTTGAAAGGGAATAAAGATTCCTTTATTGTCGCTGTAATTCCAGGAAATGCCCATCTTGATTTAAAAAAGATAGCAAAAGCGTCAGGTAATAAAAATTGTGAAATGCTCCCCATGAAAGACCTGCTCGCTGTAACAGGCTATATCCGTGGGGGCTGCTCACCTATCGGTATGAAGAAATTATTTCCAACGTTTATCGAAGAAGCCGCTCAGTTAGAACAGGAAATTTCCGTAAGCGCTGGAAAACGAGGCCTTCAGATGATCTTAAATCCCATTGATCTAGCCACAATGACCCAAGCGACCTGGTCAGACTTAATTAGCCTTTAGCCGAATTCTTTGCTCAATTTCTACCGTTTACGTCCATACAATAAAATACGTTTAAAAGGATAGATCGCTGGAAATTTTGAAAAATACTGTTTTATACGGGCTTGAAAATCTTGAATAAAAACACTCCGTTTCCCTTCTTCCAATCGTTCGATATAGGGAATTAATGCCGATCCGGAGATAAAGTTATAAAGGACATGTGAGTCTGCTGCAACAATTGGATATATACGAAGAGAGAGCTCCAATTGCTCCAAGCCCCCATCAAACAGAATCTGCGTATAATTATCTATATTTAAGACCGACGAAGGTCGATTCCAATGGCCAAGGTCAGTGCGGTAAGGTTCCTCGTCAGCCATCCCAAAGAGAATTTTATTCAATATATTTTCTGGTTGATAAGGCATCTGAACAGCCAGTTGCCCACCACTATTTAATTTGGAAATAAGACGTGGGAAAAGCGTTTCGTGCCCATCCAACCATTGTAAAGCCGCATTGCTGAATATTAAATCCCAACTGTCCGTTGCCTGAAGAAATTCTTCAACACTACTATTTTCAAATTTTAGGTTCTCTTTTTCAAGTTTCCTACTTTCCGATAGCATTTCCCGGGAGGAATCAATACCAAGAAATGTGGCATCTGGAAATTTATCACTTAAAATTGCGGTCTGTTCGCCTGTACCGCATCCGAGATCTACCGCTTTCATTGGCACTTCAGCAGCTATTAATTCGGATAGATCAAAAAAGGGTTTAAAACGAATATCTTTAAATTGATTATAGATAACTGGATTCCAAGGCATACTATTTTTTATTTTAAATTTCTACAGATTGATAAGATAATTATTATTTAAACAACATTAAAATTTCAGCGGTATCGACTTTTCCAAAATATGAGCTTAGATCTACGGAATTCAACAGCCTATTGATTTCCTCTAATTGGTGTTTTCTGCCAATCAATAACTGCTCTAATTCGTGAATGGATCCAGACGCAAAGAAGTCTCCGAAAATTTTTGCCTGCTCGATATACCCTTTATGTACATCTAAATGTAATTCAATAAAACCTGCAGGAATCTTGATCGCTTTTTTAAAATTATAATTAGGGGAGAAACCAAAATTCCATTCCCAGGTTTGATATTTCTTCCGTACTAAATCTTCAATGTTCTGAATATCAATTGGCGAAAACCGCATGATCTCCGCACGAGGATTTTCCTGCTGCATCTCGGCTATCAATAGCTCCTTAAATTTTGTTGTTGTAAAACCCGATGGTAGATAACCGATAAGATTAGTCACACGTGCACGGTTGGACTTTACAGCTTTATCAACAAATTTAAGCGGATTTACCTTCAACGCATCGCTTAAGATCTGCATTTGTGAATCAATTAAAATAGTGCCATGTTGAATCATTTTACCATTTTTTGCAAGTTTGGCATTTCCACTAAACTTTTTCCCATCAACCAGAAGGTCATTTCTTCCCTCCAATTTTGCTGGAATACCCAATTTATTCAAAACAGAAACAATCGGTTGGGTAAAAGTTGAAAAATCCATAAAATCGAGATTTCCCAACAGCGTATGAAATGAAAAGTTGAGATTTCCTAAGTCATGGTACACCGCACCGCCTCCGGACATTCGCCGAACAACCTTAATCTTATTATCGTTCACATAATCAAGATTTATTTCGGCCAATGTATTTTGGAACTTACCAATAATAATGGACGGATCATTGACATACAGCAAAAAGATAGGTTCTTCCGGGTATTTTGTCAACAGATATTCCTCAGAGGCAATATTAAAATAGGCATCATGGGAAGGAGAATCTATAATAAACATCTTATTTTTATATTTACCTAAAATTACCAAGAATTTAAATGGATTGATTCATTTAAAACTCATAATTTTATCCCGTGAGCCTTTTTCTCACCTATTAGCTAATCATCCAGAGAATTTTTACCCAATCCTATTTTTTCTTCAAGATTTCGGATTATTGCCGTGGAGAAATCCTCTTTTACAAGCTCCTCTGTTTGGCATAAAGCTCCAGGGCTAAAAACATTAATTTCCATAATTCGGTCTCCTACAATATCCAATCCGACAAAATACATTCCGTCATGAATTAATTTGTCCTTAATTTTATCAACCATAGTCAGCAACTCGGGTGAAATAATTGCTGCTTGGGTTTTTGCACCTTGATGTA
This sequence comes from Sphingobacterium sp., assembly GCA_031277685.1. GTDB lineage: Bacteria > Bacteroidota > Bacteroidia > Sphingobacteriales > Sphingobacteriaceae > Sphingobacterium. The sequence goes on from JAITLV010000340.1 coordinate 102,253, forward strand.
CATTGCTTCTAATCTCATTCCCCTGTTGAATACGATGCACCGCAGCATGTTTTCCATTGATTGAAATTGGTTCGCCATTCAACAAAAAGAATCGTATATCGCCCCCTGCTGCTTCCGGAAGATACTCCTGTCCAATGACATAGCCATCCCTTGCTATCGCCTCCATGGTTTGCTTTAAATTCTGTCGGTTGTCTTTATTAATCAAAAAGACGTTTTTCCCACCTGAACCTTTTAAAGGTTTTAAAATAATCAGTTTATTTTGTTGTTCAAAAAACTCAACCACATCGGTATAATTCCTTGTTACAATTGTTTTGGGCCGAATAGATTCATCAAAACCTTCTAAGTACAACTTGTTGCTTGCGCGCCCCAGACTATCGGGATCATTAATAACCAGTACACCTTTTTCTTTCAATAATGATGCGAACTGTAAAGCTGATGAAGCAGCCCATGGTCGATTTACCATATCCAAAACGGGATCAAATCTAAGCCAAACGACATCCATTTTTTCCATATTCATTTTCGTCTTAGTGGTGGCTCTTAAGACCTCCATCAAGAAGGTTGTAGTGGTAATCGCTTGAGCAGGCAACACCTCGCGTACATGCGCAGCAATATGAGCAGATTCATAATAAAAATCCGCTAATCCAATATAGTAGATCTCATGTCCCCTCTGGTGTGCCTTCAATGCGAGAAGGCTTGTTGTAAAACGATCAGTTTCCTTATGCGTTTGATTAATAACAAATGCTATCTTCATATAATGTCGTTAATTATTGTATCATTTGAAATATTCCTTTGCTTTTCTTGAGGTTCGTCAGAACCTCTTTATAAGGCGATGTTAAGAATTTAGGTGTCAAAACCGGTGCATTCAAGATCCCTTTAAGCATTAATTCTTCGACAATGGGGATGTAATCTTCCCTAATCTTCCCCATAGTCAATAAAGTGAGATCCCGCCCACTTTTTATATAATTTATCAATTCGATCAAACCGCTAAGGTATAACGCATCCTTTGTAAGCCCGCCGCTTCTGAAAACACGCATGGTCATCTGGAATGCTGTTTCAGGTAAAAACTGGTATTTATCGACTAACAGGGCAAATGTATCCAGAAAAGTGTTTCCTTGCTGCATATGAAATACCGCAACAACACGCCCAGCTAGTATACGTAGCCGATTATTCGTCAATCCACCAACCAAATACTCCGCTAGCACGGCTAGCCCCTCTTGAAGTTTTTCATAACCAGGAACCCCTAGTCTGAAAAGACTGAAAGGCTGTTGTTTACCATTATAATAAGTAACGATGTGCGTCCCTACCTCGTGTTGGATCAATGCCTGCACTCTATTTCGTGGCAAACTATATTGCTTACTGATATTTAACACCCCTTGATTCACCATGACACCGTAGATATCATCCCGAAGACGGACAGTAGTCGCAAAATTGGGGTCCTGGATTTTTAAGTAATCTAACTCTTCCTGAGCCAATTTTGCAAACTCCTCCGCATAGACAATATCTTCTTCCTTTGGCCTATTTTCTCTATCCATCACTGTAATTGTTAATATGGCCTGCGCTTTCTCTAGAAGTTTTTCATTAACCGTACCAAACACCTGCATACTACCGAGTAAAAAGCCCTCTTTTCCGCGCTCGCTTAACATGCTCATCATCTGATCCAGCTCTTTGCGTTTATCGCGAAACAAATAGGCAATCGAAGGATCGTAAAGATCTTCGATATGCAGATTATACAGGTTGCGTTTGATAATATCAGGATCAATGGGCATGGGCCGATAACGGAAAACGGGAACCTTACGATAATTTCCTTTTTTGAACTGTAGCCATGCGTCATAAGAATTTGTAGGTGTAATCAGCAATAAAAAATCAAAGCGCTGGCTTTCACGTGCTAGTTTTTGATCGATTTCCCAAGCTAAAGGAAGCATTTTTTTGGGATGGCTAATCTTAAATGAAGTTGGTTTTGACAGTGTATGTATGCGAATAAATTCAAAAAATGTTTTGGACAAACTTCGGGATATAGCCTCACGAAAATGACGAAGATCAATGGGTAGTATTTGTTGGTTAGCTCCCAAAAGATACTTCGGCTTGATTTCTAATCCCATATACAAAATATTACTATTTAATTTATCCAGTTGTATACTCGCTGGGGAGAGGCTTTGTGTTGCATTTGTTTTCGAATCAGTTACAATTTCGACTTTAAGAATAGACTCCTCTGTTTCTAATTGTTTCACCAAATACTGCGCAACAGACTGGACATTTTTCCGGGCAATATGAATCTGAATATCCTCCTCTTGTCCGGGGGCTGCAGTCCATGCCTCAATAATAAGGCAGGCGCCAAATTCTTCGACAAGTTGATTGAGTATTGGCGCAATCCAACTTGATACATCCATATCAGGATCCTTAACCCTAAAATATGCAGGCTCTGATTTCACCAATTCAGCAAGCATCGGATCTGGACTAAAAAATTGTCGATACAGAAATAAATACGGTACCACCTGATTAAATACCATTTTATTTTTTGGCGGTATCTGAACATGAAAAACTTCTTTATTCTTGATCTTTTTTAGAATACCCGCTAGCTGCCTCGCATTATCTTTCATACGCAAAATAGGATTCAAGGGTTTCAATACTCTGCATTAAAAGCTGCTTATACTCCTGTAACTTTTGAGGAAAAACCTCTCCTGTCCATTCATTCATAAAATCTTTCCGGAACTCAATGGAAAAAATGCAGCCCTTATCACCAAATTTCTCGTTTAAATAAGCAGACAAAAAACCACCTTTAAATTTGACATTCTCCCGAACATCATAGACCTGTCCATCTTTGCCGTTCCTAAGCGAATCCAAAAACAGCGCTGTCAATCCCTGCCATTTGAGGTGATTATGTGCTGTTCCAATATTAATCTGTGGATTATTTACCTCGTCAATGGGAGCATCTGGCCCATCCCGCCGTGCGTTATAGCTATGAATATCATAAACTACAAAATAGCCATACCGTTCAATCGTATGTTCAAGCTGTTGTACTATTTTTTGGTACAACATGTCATAAGATTCGTACAGTTGATTTTTAAATTGTGGCGGTAATTCCTCTCCCCACACTTGAATTCCCCAAGATTGTTCAGGGGTCAAATAAACTGCTCCGTCCTTGTTCCTATTTAAATCCAATTGAAACCTCGAAGTGCCGCAAACAAAGCGATTAAAGGGCAATTCCGCCAAAATTGCAGTATAAGGATCCTCTTCCCGCAATCGATCGCTGGGAGAAATACACAAATGAGACTCTAAATCTGCATCAATATGATGGCCATCGTGGATGGCAAAAGCCCAAAAAGGACTTCTCTGATTTTCGAATTGATAAAGATAAGATAGGGACATGTATTTTATATTAAACAGTTTCACCGATTATTTGCTCACTCTGCTTAGATAAACGTTTACAAGCAACAAAAGGTTTGAAAAATAAAATACTATAACGATTACACTGATACCCTACCTCGTACAACTATTGAAGAGCGTTAAAAATCGTTAAACCGGATGACGGATATAGGCATTGGCATCTTTCTTGAAAGTTGTTTATTAGTTTCATAAATTTAGGTTAATAATTAGTTAGTTTATAAAAAACCTGTTAGTCCCCGCTAACAGGTTTTTTATTTTTCTAATACGACAATATTATACATACTAGAATATTTTACCGAAAATCAATACAGAAATACTAAAAAATGTTAAAAAATCTTAAAAAGTAAAAATAGTTGAAACATTTTATGTTGGGATCACGTTATATAGGTACTTTTCATAAATTTAGGTTAATAATTGGTTAGGAAAACTCCTGTTGCTCCCCGCTTCAGGAGTTTTTGTTTATCAACCACTTACAATATCAATTACTGTAAATATTCAACCTCGAACCAAGGTGATAAACTAAATTTCATGTTTTAGCTTATCGGTCACAGACAGTTTTCCCACGTCATTCAAATATTGAAGAATCAAAAACCATAGGTGAAATATTTGTTAACAAAAAAATGACAATATATTCATCTTAGGAAAATAAGTTTTGGCACAGGTATTGCACTGTTTTAAGCATTCATAAATTTAGGTTAATAATTGGTTAGTTAAAACACTTGAAGTTCCCCGCTTCAAGTGTTTTTCGTTTATATGAGCCTGATTTACAAAATTGTACAGATAAAAGTACACTGTATTAAATTTTTCAGATTAATTGTTTTAAGGCAATCTCATAAGCTCTGGAAGAGAGCTGTGTCCGTTCTGGAGAAAGATCCCTTATTTTTTTCAAGGCATCAAAAATGACCTTCGAGACATCAGAGAAAATAGCTTCGTCACTCATTTCTATATTGCGCTGCATTAAGTAAGCAAATACCCTTGCCATGCCACAATTGGCAATAAAATCAGGTATTACGGCAACTTGCTCATCGGCAAACTCCATCACGGGTCCATAAAATATCTCCTGATCAGCAAAAGGTACATTCGCACCGGAAGCAATCACTTCAAGCCCATTTTCCATGAGTTGCTGGATTTGATCTTTTGAGACTAAACGTGATGCAGCAGCGGGTACAAAAATATCCGTTTTCATACTCCATATTTCCCGCTGAATCTGTTCAAAAGATATCAAATCCGACGAATTGAGTTCATTTCCTTTCCGATCTAAGAATAATTGAGTGATCTCCGCTTCACTGAAACCAGCTGGATTGATCAAACCACCAGCCCGATCAATAATTCCAACAATTTTCACCCCCAGTTTGGAGAGATAAAAAGCAGCAGCAGCACCTACATTTCCCCAACCTTGGATAATTGCACGTTTTCCTATACAGTCGCTTCCAAAAAGTTGATAATAGTGACGAATTGATTCGGAAACACCGTAACCGGTTATCATGTCCGCAACCTTATATTTACGTTTCAAATCCGGACTATATGAGTTATCCTCCAATACTTTGGACACACCATAGCGCAACTGTCCTATTTGGTGGATACGGTTACTCTCGTTTACCTTAAAATGTCCATTTAATATACCTTCTTGTGGATGCCATAAGCCATATTCTTCTGTCAATGGAATAACATCGTGGATTTCATCTATATTGAGATCCCCTCCGGTACCATAGTAATTTTTCAATAATGGTGTCACGACTTTAAACCAACGATCCAGTACCTCATTTTTGCGCGGATCGCGCGGATCAAAATCAATTCCAGATTTGGCACCACCAATTGCAGGACCGGAAACGGTGAACTTCACTTCCATTGTCTTGGCCAGGGATTCTACTTCATGCCGATCCAAACCTACCCGCATCCGCGTACCTCCCCCCGCAGCTCCACCTCGCAGCGAATTGATAACAATCCATCCTTTGGCGTCGGTTTCACTATCTTTCCATTCAAATACAATTTCCGGACTTCTGTGCTCAAAAGCACGCAATAACTCTTTCATACCAATAATAACCTTATAGATTTCCTCTGCGTTCCTGTTCACGTTCTATTGCTTCAAAAAGCGCTTTAAAATTTCCGGCACCAAAACTTTGTGCCCCTTTCCGCTGAATAATTTCATAAAATAGCGTCGGCCGATCTTCAACAGGTTTGGTAAAAATCTGGAGCAAGTAACCTTCTTCATCACGGTCAACCAGAATGCCCAATTCTTGAATAACACGGACTTCTTCATCTATCTCACCGACCCTTTCCGGCAGCATGTCATAGTATGCCTCTGGCGGAGCTCCTAAAAACTCCACACCTCTGGATTTAAGTTCCTTTACTGTACGTACAATATCCTTCGTGGCCAAAGCCGCATGTTGCACCCCCTCGCCCTCATAAAACTCCAGATACTCTTCGATCTGAGATTTCTTTTTACCTTCAGCAGGCTCGTTGATCGGAAATTTCACATAACCGTTCCCATTACTCATCACCTTACTCATCAAAGCCGAATATTCTGTATTAATCTGCTTATCGTCAAAGGATAAGATATTGACAAAGCCCATCACATCCTGGTACCATTGTACCGTTTCATTCATTTTATTCCAACCAACATTACCCACACAATGATCAACATAAAGTAAACCAGTCTCTGCAGGATTATAGTCACTTTTCCATTTTTCGTATCCGGGCATAAAGATGCCCTGGTAATTTTTGCGCTCAACAAATAGGTGCACAGTCTCACCATAAGTATAGATTCCGGCGGTCCATACCTCGCCATGTTCATCTTCTATAAGCTGAGGTTCTTGATAAACCCTCGCTCCTCTTTTGGTCGTTTCTTCAAATGATTTTCGGGCATCATCAACCCATAGTGCTAATATTTTCACACCATCACCATGTTTTTTGACGTGCTCAGCAATAACATGGTCTGATTTGAGCGCTGTGGTAAGTACCAGACGTATTTTATCCTGTTTCAACACATAGGATGCACGGTCCCTTATTCCAGTTTCCGGTCCAGCGTAGGCTTCTGACTGAAACCCGAAGGCTGTTTTGTAATAATGTGCTGCCTGCTTGGCATTACCAACATAAAATTCAATGTAATCTGTTCCGTTAATAGGTAGAAAATCTTGCGCTTGGGCAATCTTTTCCGCAAATGTATTTGCCATAATTTATATAAAGGTTATTCGTATTTGACTTAACTCATCCAGGATTTGAAATAATCCGGATCTTCAATTTTTAGTGCTTCTTCTGTCAACATCAAGGGGCGAAAAGGATCAATCATTACAGCAAGTTCCTCGGTTTTAATCTGTCCAATGCTCTTTTCGACTGTACCCGGATGTGGTCCATGCGGAATACCACCAGGATGCAAGGTAATCTGTCCTTTTTCAACAGACTTTCGGCTCATAAAATCACCATCAACATAATACAAAACTTCATCCGAATCAACATTGCTATGATTATAAGGTGCAGGTATTGATTGCGGATGATAGTCATAAAGCCGCGGACAGAAACTGCACAGGACGAAAGTATCTGTCTCAAATGTCTGATGAACCGGCGGTGGTTGATGCAATTTCCCTGTAATCGGCATAAAGTCATGAATCGAAAATGCCCAAGGAAAATGATAACCATCCCAACCTATAAAGTCAAAGGGGTGGCTCCCATAGATATAAGGGTAAATTAGACCCTGTTTCTTGATTTTCACTTCGAAATCACCCAGCTGGTCAAAAGTTTGCAAATCCTGTGGTGTCCGAATATCACGTTCGAAAAAAGGTGCATGCTCCATTAACTGACCAAATTCATTCCGGTAACGTTTTGGTGTGCGTACAGGAGAAAATGACTCAACAATAAACAAACGATTATCCATTTGATCGAATTCCATTTGGTAAATTGTACCTCTAGGAATAATCAGATAATCGCCATACTTAAAAGGAATGTTTCCATAGCCGGTTTTGAGTTTCCCGGTTCCTTGATGCACGAAAATAATCTCATCAGCCTGACTGTTTTTATAAAAATAATCCGTCATGGATTTGCGGGGTGCAGCCAAAGAAATATGTAAATCCTGATTCACTAAAACTGGTGTCCGACTTTCCAGATAATCATCTTTGGGCTGAACCTGAAATCCCTTTAAACTGGTATGCTTCAGATGTTTTTCGCGGGCAATCTTTGGGGCGACATCATGAGGTTCCTGAATCTGCTTGACCAGTGTTGGTGGATGGCAATGGTACACGAGCGAATAAAGGCTAGAAAATCCATGCGTAGAAACGAGTTCCTCTGCATAAAGTGAATTGTCGGGCTTTCTAAAGACAGTATGTCGCTGTGTTGGAATTTGCCCTTGTTTAACATAAAATGGCATAATTCTACGATTTAAAACGGTTATAAAAATAAGTGGATATCAACATTGCCAATGGAATCTATTGGCAAAATATTCGAAGGGATTAGTATTGGGCAAAAATGATATCGGCTATGATCGCTTTGTTAAAAGCAACATAGGGAATGGATGTCGCAAAGCGATGTATTCCACGATTGATCATTTTTACAAGTTTATAATGCTTTAATAAAGGTAGGAATATTTTTTTATTTTCAAGGAAAGAAATATCTTTTTCAAAACTTATACAATATATTTGTGTCGCATTCAGACATTGAATAACCAATAGAATATTCCGATATGAGAATTGTTACATGCAGGAAAAATGATCAGGACCAATTAAGTATTCTTATCGATGACCGGATATATGCCTGCTCAGATATAGATCCTTCGCTACCCATCCATATGGCAGATCTGCTCCAAGGTGGGAATCAAGCTATGGATTGCTTAAAACACTATCATGATGCTTTACGTCAGGGCGTCATTACCAGACCCTATTTTTTAGTACAAGATAGCCAACTTATAGCACCGGTACCCCATCCCACATCGGTACGTGATGCCTATGCTTTTCGGCAGCACGTAGCGACATCAAGACGGAACCGAGGACTGGATATGATTCCTGAATTTGATGAGTTTCCGGTTTTCTACTTCTCCAACCACCAGGCCATACAGGGGCCAGGCCCCATACAGTGTATGCCCTTACACCTTGAACAACTGGATTTTGAGCTTGAAGTGGCCATCGTAATCAATAAAACGGGTATCAATATTCCTGCATCCCAGGCTGACGAATATATTGCAGGATACATGATCATGAATGATTTTAGCGCGCGAAAACTTCAAATGGAGGAAATGAAATTAAGCTTGGGTCCCGCCAAAGGAAAAGACTTTGCCACGGCTATTGGACCATGGTTGGTTACAAAAGACGAATTGGAATCTTATAAAATCGATCCCACGGCGAATCATATTGGTGACAAATACAATCTCGAAATGATATGCCGTGTCAATGGCAGACAAGTTTCTGCAGGTAATTTTTCGGCTATGCACTGGACATTTGCCGAAATCATCGAACGCGCCTCTTATGGTGTCCGTCTTTTCCCGGGTGATGTCATCGGCTCAGGAACAGTTGGAACGGGTTGCTTTCTAGAGCTTAATGGTACAGGACGGATTGAAAACCCTACACATCAAGATCAATGGCTACAACCTGGCGATGAAATCGAACTGGAAGTGACGGGTCTAGGTAAACTTGCTAATTCCATTGTATTACACCACCAATAAATAAATCAATTATTAAAATGAACTCTTTTCGTTACGATACCGTTACTTTTGAATCTACTGCCGATAAAGCCATTATTGACAATTTAATCAAATACGCGGTGGCTCCTCGCCCCATCTGTTTTGCTAGTACCATAGATAAGGATGGCAATGTCAACCTGAGTCCTTTCAGTTACTTCAACCTGATGTCACACCAGCCGCCCATATGTGTTTTCTCGCCTTTGCGCCGTATGCGTGATGGAAGTACCAAACATACATTGGATAATATTCAGGAAGTGAATGAAGTGGTCATCAATATCGTTAACTTCGCAATGGTACAACAGCAATCGCTGGCGAGTACCGAATATGCTAAGGAAATAAACGAATTTGATAAATCCGGGTTTACCCCAATTCCATCACTACATGTACGTCCACCCAGGGTAGCGGAATCCCCAGTTCAACTGGAGTGCCGTGTAAAAGAAGTAATTGCTTTGAGCGATGAACCTGGAGCAGGAAATCTCGTCATTGCCGAAGTCCTGTATATGCATGTGCACAAAGAACTATTGCACAGCAACAATACGATAAAACAAGAGGAGCTCGATTTGGTTGCCCGTCTCGGTGGTGATTGGTACTGTCGTGTCACCAATGATAACCTCTTTATTGTTCCAAAACCGCTCCGTAGTCTCGGTATTGGTGTAGATCGGCTGCCCGAACACATTCGTCTATCCAAAGTGCTCACCGGAAACCATCTCGGCCTACTGGCCAATGTAGAATCTTTGCCAATATTAAAAGAAACCTCCCTCGATGATAAGTACTTAAACTATCTTCGGCTTAACTTAGCCCCCGGCTCGCCACAACTGACTCAAAAAGTACATGAGTATGCTGCCCAATTATTGGATACGGAACAATTGGACCGAGCCTGGCAAGTATTATTAGGCTTATAAAAAGCATGCGATATGACCGCATATTGAAGCAAAATAGGGAAGCATAGGATTTATCAGCTATGCTTCTTTTTCGTCAATACCAGCAACCACTTGATCCGCTGCTGTTATTCCCTGATAAAACGCTTCTTCAAAAATAGAAATGCCACTTAAGTCAGAATGTGCAAAATAGACTTTACCTGCAATAGGTTTTGTCAGCTCAGCACGTGCATCATCCGAGAGAAAACCACGGACTGGACTAATCATACCATGTCCATGCCGAAAAATTGTCATGCTGATTACTTCCTTTTCTATTCCATAATGTGCCTTCTCAAGATCTTCCAGAATAAAGTCCCGCCATTGTTGATCTGTCCAGGTATATAACTGCTTTCGATTCTTGCTGAGATCCCCATCCCCTAGACTGTGATAATAGGTAATCACAAAAGGACTTTGCAACTGCTTTAGACTTTGATGCTGATCATAAACATATCCGAGCCCCTTCCCTTTGTAAATAATATTTTCCCAGGAAAGTGATACACCATCAGCAAAAGTGAAACGGTGCAATACAATTGTCGCCACAATCCAGGGTGCATAATGAAATTTTTTTGTTAATGCCGCACGATCTGGCAATAGATACTGATTGACAAACTGGGGACAGCAATTGATCAGCTTTTTGGCTCTAATCGTCTTTGACAATTTCGCCTGATCATCAAAAACAGCTACTTCAACAGCATCGGCCCCTATATGTATCTGATACGCCAAATGTCGGTTCAGCACCTTGCCATCCGCATATTTTTTTAAATGACTGACCAATCGACCATTTCCTTCCTGCCAGGTGAGCACCAAATCCTGATAGACCGCCCAATCGTGCTTACGGCTTGCAAAATAATGTATCCCCGCAAAGGCAGAGGTATCCGCTATACCCGTCCCATAATCATCCCGGCAGCAATAATTTACATAATTATAGATCGGTTCCGTCTGATAGTCCTCCGATTCCATCCATGAGCGCATCGTGAGCCCATCAAACCTTTTGAGATCAGCCGACTGTGAAGCATGACGCATCGGAATATCAAAAACATACTTTCTATCAGTACCTTTCAATTGTTTAAACTGTTCCATTTGCTTCAAAAAACGCTCCATCTCCGCTGCCTCCTGCTGAGATAGCCCATAACTGGGAATAATTCCCTCCTGCCAGATATTCCGGATAAACAGCCGCTCCTGCGGCGCAAATGATAATTGCTCCTCATCAAATAAGGGAACGCCTTCCTTCGTCCAACCGATGATAATTTTCAACTCTTCCAGAAGTGCAAGTAACTCCACATTGGATGCATTTGGGATAGGGAGATAATGTGCTCCCAATGGATAACTACTGTAATCGTTCTTGCCACTGCGGGCGTTTCCCCCAACCTCAGATTCCATATCCAATAGTAAAAAATCATTTCTTCCCTTTTTTTGCAGCCGATAAGCAGCAGACAATCCTGTTATCCCACCACCGAGGATCAGAATGGGGACTTCGATAACCTCTGTGGGTTTGGGAAAATCCGGAAATCGCAAACGATGTCCCAGAATATGATCTGTCCCTGTTAACCGCAGAAAAATATGGTTTGCTTTTTTCTTGCAAGCCTGAATAAATTGAAGTCCAATAGCCCCCAAAATTGCGAGCTTGAGAAATCCACGTCTGGATTGCTTAAATTTTACTCCATTCTTCATCAAAATACCGCACTAAAATTTGATTATCCAAACGGTTTATCTCCACATGATCAGCCCGCATATCTGCAGGAAAGTCAGTCAATTCGCTAAAATGATAATTATAATACCGCAGCTTCTCCACCCGACGGACAATATGCTTAAAATGCTGTGTCATATCAGCTGAAAACAGACAAAAGCCCCATTCGCCAAAGGAAGGCACATAGGTATGATAGGCTATTGTATTCGGGAAAATCGAACCGACTGTCTCGTGGATACACCAATAGGATTTGGGCGCAAAATAAGGTGAAGTCGTCTGTACTGCAACCATGGTATAAGGAGTCATGAGTGGAGACAGACTTTTGTAGAAGCTTGTACTATAGAGTTTCCCCAAACTATAGTTTGAGGGATCGGGAAAATCTATGATCATCACATCATATTTTCCCTTTGCGGATTTTGCCCAGATAAAAGCATCTTGGTTGATCACCTTTACTCTCGGATCTTTTAGTGAGCCCTTATTATAATTGACCAATAACTCATTGGTCTGAAATAGCCTAGTCATTCCCTCATCCAGATCCACCAAAGTAACCTGTTTTACACCAGGATATTTCAGTATCTCCCGGACAGCAAGTCCATCTCCGCCACCAAAAACCAAAACGTTCGATACATCCTTGGCCATTGACATGGCTGGATGCACCAAAACTTCATGATACCGGTATTCATCTTTGGTATTGAACTGTAAGTTATTATTCAAAAACAGCTGATATTCACCTTTGCTCTCTGTCAGCACAATGCGCTGGTAAGGGGTGGAATGTTTATAGACAATATTATTCCCATATAATTGGCTTTCGGAATATTTAAGCAAATCATCCGAATAAAAAAACACAACTGAAAGCAATCCCAAACAAGCGATCGATTTTGCTTTTATCCAGTTGGGGTTTTTAAGTCTTTTAGCCAAATAAAACGATAGAAACACACCTACCAAAATATTGATGATCCCGAAAAACAAGGATGTCCCCATGACTCCAAGCTTTGGGATCAACAGAATAGGGAACAGTACCGAAGCAATCAATGCGCCAATATAGTCAAAGGCAAATACATTGGAAACCAAATCCCTAAACTGAATTCTATCCTTTAGAATATTCATCAACAGGGGGATCTCCATACCACAGAGACAACCTGTCAGAAAAACAAAGAAATAAAGTACAAATTGGAAGTGTTCGACCTGCTGGAACAGTAAAAATAATATGACGGAACTACAGCCTCCAATCAGCCCAATCAACAGTTCAATATCAATAAAACGATCAAAAAGATTTTTAGTGATATATTTCGCTAAAAACGACCCCACCCCCATCGAGAATAGATAGGTACCAATAATAAATGAAAACTGTTTGACGGAATCGCCCAACAGATAACTCGCCAAGGCCCCTGCAACTAATTCATATATCAGTCCACAAGTAGCAATGACAAATACCGCAAATAAGAGAAAAATGGGCAGATTGCTCTTTTTACCCATGTATTGCCGCCGCTATGATGATCGAGATTCCCAATATAAAAGCCGCAAAAACAATAGCCAGTGCCATATTTTTATTTTGTACAATCTCTTGCCAAGACTTTTCCGGCGTCAGCCGCTCAATAAGCCAGTAAGCAAATAATAAGACAGCAATCCCAATAATGGAGTAAATCAACGATGCCGCAATTCCTTTATAAAATAATTCGTAATTCATTTTTATATCAATTTTTATTTATGACCTGAACCACCCAAAAGACCACCACTACTATAATAAGTACGATGATAATGACTTCTGGATCCTGTATACGTATGATCTTCCAAACTACTTGTCCGAATCGTTGTCGAGCAGGTTGTAGAAGAGTTTATAATTGTATTTAATATTGCAAACAACAACAAAGATCCTGTAAGGACCAATCCCATTTTTCTAAATTTCAGAATTGAAGAATAACTTAGGCTTTCACTACCCATCAAGACATCTTTATGCTTAATATTCAACAGCTTGCTCCTATAGTCAAATAGTAAAATGACAAGGCCGATTAACACAGCGATCAGAAAAACATAATTTGTACCACCATAACTCAGTTTGTAGTCTTCCGACAATTCAAAGTCCATCGGGGTGTCACTTGTAGAAGAGGTCGCAAACACTAGATGATATATACCGGGCTCGATACGGCAGAAGTCAACTGTCAGACCATTTGCATAGTTAATATCGTTATTTTCGTGGGCAAATGAACCAGCCTCTATGACTTCGTTTGTCCTTTCATTGACCAATTTGACTATCAGAGACAAAGGCTGATTTTTCACTTCGGAAATACCATGCAGCACAAGTCGTTTCGCGTGATTACCCTTTAATTCAAAAGATGCCCCAACAAATTCAGAACCCGCTTTTTTCCCAAAGAACTTTTCATCAAACTTATACTCATCCTTACCGATCTGTCCCCAATTGAGCATCCAAAATAAAGCGGCCAATACTAAAATAGCAGCAACACCAATATTCCGCAGCTTCGTCCCTATAGCCTCCTTTTGGGTAATATAGCTGTTATAGGTATCAAAAATTTTATAATATTTCTCATCCTCCAAGTAAATTCCCTGATAGTACTGTACATCATTATCAATAAATTCCTGAGAAATAAAACGATCCTCATTAACTGTCTGAATGTAGGTATTGGTCGTTGAAGTCGATTCCAGATCTTCAAATACAAAGCCCTCAGCATAGACAACAGTTTGCTCCTCGGTATACGTCAAGTCATAATGTCTATTACCAAACTTACAGGTATTGCTTTTTGGCAAAAGCGTCACCTGTTCTCGATCAATGGTATGTAAGGCACAGGAATAATCTACACCATCACTAAAATAAATATCATCTTTATTATCGTTCAGCCCCACAGACTCATTTCCATATTCGCCACTTTTTGTATAGCGCTGTATCTTGGTGATAATATAATAGCTATTTTTCTTGAATCGAACAGACTCCCCCAAAGTAGCCCATTGCGTGACCAGAGCCGGGGAAAACTCCTTCACAAAAGTTAAGGAGCCAAGTGTCGTACCTTTAAAATAACTATGACAATTGGCACAGACAAAACCCGAAAAATCGCTTACCTCTATCTTGAATCTGTGAATATGCCCACATTTTTTGCAAATTACATCCATAGATTAGCGATTAACCACAGTTTCATTCATAACTATTGCATTAAAATAGCTTTTAAAGAGCTTACCCAAATGCAAAACTTTTTCACTGTTATCTTTCAGATAATTACAGAGATAAACATCTAATGTCAATTGTCCGAACTCAGGCCAAGTATGGATACAGATATGTGATTCCATCAAACAAATTGCAGCGGTAAATCCACCACCTTCAAAAGAATGGGTGGATATACCTACAATCTGTAAATCATTGTCATTGACCTGCGTTTTTGTAAACTCCAAAAAAGGCGCTATAGCCGTCAATAACGATATCTCCTCAACCTGCAGTGTCATCAGCAGATGCTTTCCGGGAGTATACTTTTCGTTCATCAGAAATAACTGGATAAATTAAACATTTCAAATATAAAAAGTTTTGTCTAATTTTCACATCATCCAAGCCAGCGATTTCACTCAATGGTTATTTAATGGTTCTTCTTTACCGACTCGTATACCATCATCAATAAGTTTTCTCAAGTTTGGCTGTATTCCAATAATTTGTTGGAGTTTGCTTTCGGCAAGACCGACCAAATCATCAGCTTGATTTGCCCAGGCAATTTCATAAAGCTCAATTAAAGCCAACCAATTATCCGTCATGTCGACAGCCAATTGGTCAAAAATATCGGTCCAGGTTCCTTGATCAAAAACGCCAGTCCGAAACTGTCCTATGCGTGCATGTAGCCCTGCTAATTTAGTCTCTTTACCCTCAAAAAAGCTTAAAGCAGCTCCCTCTTCAACCTCATCCTGAATAACTTCATAAGCATCTTTATCCGCCGCACCGGCGAACACTGAACTAATCTCAGTTCCAACGGCCATATCATAGATTCCCCATTCAGGTTTAAAATAAAATTCGGCCCCTTCTTCCCCTTTATTCCTGTAGACTTCACAGTCTTCAAATGAAATCATAACAATTTTACCCTGTTGACGCATCACCTTCAAAACAGTGCCCTCAACGACAATCCCTGAAGAATACCTTAAAACACATGGTTCTCCTGCTATTATGCCCTGAGCGATTAATTCAGCATCAGAAAAATTTTCCAATTCCCGCTCACTTCCCTTCAATTGACCAACAGGGGAGCCAAAGCCTTCGCGGTGATAGCTGATCCCATGTCCTGCTATTTCTTTTCCTGAAACAGCTAAAGCTGTACCGCCACCTGTTTGTATATAAGAAATCGTTTGGTCTGCATTCGCTTTCTTAAAAATTCCCGACACCTGCAGCCCTGAGCTATAGACGACAGTACATACGGCCTGACAATCAATCGCTTTATCTAGACTTTGCTTACCACCAACCCGAAAAGCCATCGAATCGGCAAACATATCCAAAACGACCATTAAGTGTTCAAAATCCGGTGTGACGAACAACTGTGGTTGTGGTTTAGTGATATCATAAGCGTATGCTACTGCATTTAAATCGTAAGGTAATTTAGGCACTGATTTCTGCATACAGCTCGCACTCTCGCCAATCGACGATAGTAAACCGGCACCATAAATCTTGGGATCCTCAATGCTGCCTATCAAGCCATACTCCACAGTCCACCAATGCAATCTACTCAACAAAGCCATCTCCGAAGGCTCTCCCATATTATCTTGAACAGTCTTTAACTGTTTTTCGGCTTCGGTGATTTCGGCTTCCGTTGTGCCTGCATGTTCCTTTAAAATTGATAAATGACGGATAGCCTCATACAATTCAAAGTCCTTGCGAGAGGATAGTGCCTTTGTACCTATTTCACCAAAATATTGGAGATAAACCGCATAATCAGGTTCACCAATAATAGGTGCATGACCGGAAGATTCGTGTATGATATCTGGCGCGGGTGTATATTCAATATGTTCCAACTGACGGATATCCGCCGCGATCACCAATACACGATGTGCCTGAAATTCCATAAAGGCTGCCGGTGGTATAAAACCATCTACAGTAACAGCTCCCCAGCCGATCAATTTCAGCCTGTCGTTCATCTGTTGTAGATCCGGAATGTGCGCAATCGATAACCCGGCTTTCTTCAAGCCTGGAATATATGGATAATAGGCTACATCTTTTAAAAAGGCATAATTTTGACGCATCACATAACGCCAAAGAGCCTGATCCAGCGCAGTATAACGTTCGTATTGCTGCGCTACTACATAGCGCTTTAAGTGTTTGGGCAATTGCTCCAAAACAATATTACTGTATGTTTCCATCTATAATCGGTATGAAAATAAAGTATGAGACTTTGTATGAAGGTAGAAAATATTTGTGAACTTCTAAAGAACAGTCATATATTTTCATTGTAAAATACAAAATATATCCAAGGTATGTAACACTAAACCTTCCTAAACAAATTTAAAAAAACTCCTTTTCCCTAATTTAATTCTAAAACCAGCATCCAACTTAACGAGCTGCTCAGGATCCAGGCACTTTGCTGAGTCCATATGAACAGCTCCAGCAGTAATTAATCTCCTAATAGCCGACTTGCTCAGATCCTTTTTCAGATAATGACAGAGATCTACTAATTTGGCAACTGTCCCCAATTGCTCTTTTATTGATTTGATAGATAACTCTTCAAAACTTTTACTATCAAAGTTCTTCTGCTGGAATTGCTGAATAAAAAATTCGAGTGCACTGGAAGCCGCTTCCTGATCATGATATTGTGCAACGAGATTATGGGCAATACACTTTTTGACCTCCATTGGGTTCTCTCCCCTTTCCATCCGATATTTCAATGCCACCTTTTCTTGTGGACTAAAGTCCGTGGTCAGGTCGATATACTCGGAAATAAGGTGATCAGGTATAGACATTGTTTTCCCGAACATATCATTGGGTTCATCCAATAGACCAATTGTATTGTGCAGCGATTTACTCATTTTTTCCTGACCGTCCAGCCCTTTGAGCAACGGCATACACAAGACAACCTGTGGATCCAGGCCGAGAGATTCCTGCAGCTGCCTCCCCATCGTGCAGTTAAATAATTGGTCAGTGCCGCCCATTTCAATATCGCTTTTGATATGCACGGAATCAAAACCCTGCAATATTGGATAGATTAATTCATGCATAGCAATAGGCTGATTATCGGTAAAACGTCTGTGAAAATCATGACGTTGCATAAGCTGCGCTATTGTCACTTTTGAAACAAGCTGAATAATCTCTGTAAAGTCTAATTTATCCAGCCAATCACCGTTAAATGCGACAGTTGTCTTGGACATATCTATAATTTTAGACAATTGTGCAATATAAGTAGCCGCGTTGTGGCTGATTTCATCTTGATTCAAGGACTTTCGCGCCTTGTTTTTCCCAGTGGGGTCACCGATACGCGCCGTAAAACTACCGACAAGAACCACCACCTGATGTCCTAACTCCTGAAATTGTTTTAGCTTTTTCAGTACTACAGCATGCCCCAAATGTAAATCAGGAGCAGTAGGATCAAATCCAAGTTTGATAACAAGTGGACGCCCCCTTGTCTGTGACTGCAACAATTTGGACTCAAGCCCACCCTTGGGCAACGCAATCTCAATGTTTTCTTCTAAATCTGTTAACATAATGGTATAAAAACAAAAAAGCCCGAACGTTATGTTCGGGCTTGGCTCTATATAAATAATTGTATTTTTAAATTTTAATAGGCATAGGGTTCCCGAACTACTATCGGGAGATAATAATTAGAGAAAAATGGAAGACGTAATATATTGTTCATTTTCTTCATTGCCTGTACAAAGTTAACACTATATTTCTAAATTGCTTTATTTTTCTCCAATAACTTACCTTCAGCATTATACACCTGTTGTACAGTATGTCCATTTTGTTTTTTCTCGACAACTTTTTTGATCAACAACTGGTTTTTAAAATACTCCCGATAGCTCGATCCATTTTGTTTGTACAATCGTTCGGTCAAATTATTATGCTTATATAAATCAATATAATTGATATTGTCCTTTTTATAAATATGCTTCAACAGTCGCCCTTCCTTATCGAAAGACTTTGATTCCAACACTTGTCCAACACAATCTAATTTCGCCTTGTAGAGCAGTTTATTATCCAGGCTATAGTCAGCCTTACTATGGTCAAATTCATTTTCAATGCTATAATATGTATTAAAGAACGTCTTTAACACTTTCTTCTTCCCCAAAGGGGATTGATAAAACACGATTCTTTCCTGACTGATTTTGCCATTTCGAAAATCACGTTGTACACTCGAGGTATCTGTAATGATATATTGAAAATCCAGTATCGCATCAGTTTTCACTTCCATTTGTTGCATCATACCATGTCTTACCTGCACCACTGCACGCTTCCCCTCCTTCTCAATTTTGAAATTATCTTCCACCAATCCGTCTTTGTTTACCGTAATAAAGGCATTAGCCGGTCCCATAAATTGATTTTGCTGCAGGATGTATTTCCCCTGCTTCAATCGAACAATTTGCCCCTTCTCTATGATATGAATGGTATCTTTTGGAGACTCCGATAAGTGCAATTGATAGGTATCTTTATCCAAACGAACATATTCCTGTGCAATGCCTGTTTGCATTGACCAAGCCATACAAATAGCTATGAAAAAACGTATTTTAAACATATTGTAATAATATTGTTGCAAATAAGGTAATACAATTATTACACCAAAAACACAATATCAAAAGAATATTATATGCAAACACAACGTAAAACTTTAAAAAACAAGCCTGTGCAGATCATAAAAAAGGGAGAAATACCATATAGATAAATCTCCCTGACGTTATTCGTTAAGAGGTGACCGTGTTAGACTGATTCAAGATATTGCGCATAGCAATATCCTTCTTCGTTATCTTTGGTTCTCACTAACCACCATTGATCATTTGCTTTGCTGATTAATGTAATAATTTCTCCTTTTGCCGCTTTTCCTACAATAGGCTGGTCAGTTCCAGGGCCTTTCCTGATATTTAAGTTACTATTTTCCGTGATCACCTTTACCTGGCTTCCCGGCACTTCGGTGGCTACATCAACATTCAAAACAACATCACCAGCTTGAAAATTTGGATCTATATTTCCGTAAATTTCCCAAAGTTTATTTTTTACATCAGCCGTAGGAGCAGTCCCCCTGATCTGTAATACCCCATCCATTTCAGCGTAATTCAGATCGTTGACTCCCGATGATTGCGCAGTATCCAAAAGAACTTTATATTTTTCTTGTAATGACATAATTTTCGCTATTTTATTTTTTAACAACAATACCACTCAAATCCACTTTTTTGGGATTTAGATTATCCAATCCTTGTTTCAGTACAACCATCTTTGCTTGTTCCAATGTCCCCGTTACCGAAATAATTCCATCTTTAACGCTAGCTTGAACAGATGGAAAATCCTTCATAAACGTATTCACAGCGGCACCAAGTACAGCATCATTATTCGAGGTTTCAATAGGCGCTGGTGTCGTAGTAGGCGCACTCACGATTATATTATTTTCCAGGGACTTGATATCCTTATCTCCGGCTGTCTTTGCGATCGTTTCAATCTGTTGCTTTTCTTCCTCAGATGCTACGGTCCCACTCAAGATGACCTTTCCTTTTTCAACTTCAACATCTACTGTTGTACGCCCTGTAAGTGCATTCTCTATTTTTTCCTCCAGTTTATCATCTGATAAACCCGATTTACATGCTGAAAAAGAGAGCACTGCTGATGTTGCCAAAAGACAAAATGTTAATTTGTTAAATTTCATATGTAAATAATTATTTAAAATATTGATTATCATTAATATAAATAAAATTGTTATACTCGATTTGTTTTCTATAAGTTCAAATGGAATAACCGGACTGTCTTTGTATATCTATGTTCCTCCGCAATCGTAGGGATCTTCTACGTTCAATATTAATTTATAATTTCCAACAATATGCATAACAAACAGCAGGAGCAATTGTTTGTCAGATAATTTTTAAACAACAAATCGCTTGTTGGATCATAATTATATCATTAATTTTAAAACGAAGGTGTAAATATCTTACATACGATATAGAGATTCAACCGAATAAATATTAATTATGGGATTTTTCAACAATATCTTTGGAAAGAAAGAAAATAAAAAAGATAACATACAGGATTTCTGGAATTGGTTTACAAAAAACGAACAATCCTTTTTTCAAATTGTAAAAAATGCAGATCATATTGATCAGAATTTTTTCAGCAAACTTTCTCCAAAAATTGACGCCCTTCGAAAAGAGCTCTATTTCTTAACTGGAATGTACAATGATGATACGGCTGAACTCGTTATTACTCCAGATGGTGTCGTAAAAAATATTGCTTTCGTTGAAGCGCTGGTGGAATCAGCTCCCACCCTTCAAAACTGGAAATTTACGGCATTAAAACCTGCCATCGAGGATATGGAAAAGTTCAAGATAACCATGTATGGCTTTTCCTTTGATATCAACGACATGTATTTTTACCCGATTGAACATAAATATCGACCAGATGATGTTGACATTGTGATTGTTCACCCCGATTATACAGTGGACAACAAAGCTAATATCGCTCATGGTGTTGAAATATTCTTAGATAATTATATCGGTGAATTAAATTCAATTATCACCATTGACAATTTAGATGTCACTTCCAATGACTTAGCCACAGGAGAATTGATTCCACTGATCAAATTAAAAAACTATCTGATATGGCGGGAAAAAGAATTTGTCGAAAAATACACCGATGTCAGGCATGAGACTGAAAATGACTCTTACACAGCCTTTGAGGGCTTCATGCAAAATGACTTACCTATTTTGGCCATCATTAATACAACACTATTGGACTGGGATGGAAAAGCATCACATCCCTGGATTGTAACATTACGCATCAGTTATGATGGCACCTCGACGAATGGTATGCCCGACCAAACAACATATGACTTAATGGATAAATTCGAAGATGATCTTATGACGAACCTTCCACATAATATAGGCTTCCTCAACATTGGCCGTGAGACCGCTGACAACCTACGGGAAGTTTACCTGGCATGCACAGAATTCCGAAAATCATCCCAAGCAATTGATCAATTGATAACACAATATCAAAACAGGCTCCAGATAGATTATACAATCTACAAAGATAAATACTGGAAAACCTTTGAGCGTTTCAATAGGACGATAGAATAATCAAAAAAATTGCCTGCCCAACAAATGAACAAACTCCTTGTCCTCATTATCCTGATCGGAATCGGTCTAATCGCTTTCAAGGTTTCCAGAAATAATATACTTATCTCGGACAGTACTAAAAATGCGACCATATCAGATGAGGCGCGGTATAACCAGGCCATTGATCGGGTCAGATATCTCATTAAAACCGATAAAAAATATAATAAAAAATTTTCCTTTCTACTTGATATGAAGAGACCTTCGGGAAGGAATCGCTTTTTCGTTGTCGATCTCCAAAACAACCAAATATTGGACCAGGGCTTGGTTGCCCATGGTTCGGGTTCGGAAACGGGGAAAACTGGCAGATTAAAATTCAGCAATACGGAAAATTCTTTTGCAACCTCATTAGGCATGTATGTAATTGGTAGCTCCTATAACGGCCGCTTCGGAAAAGCGTATAAGTTGTACGGGCTTGAGGGCTCGAACAGTAAAGCCTACGATAGGAATATTGTTTTACATAAATACGACCGCGTACCATATGATGAACAAGTCGCTCCAATATGCTTAAGTGAAGGCTGTCCAATGGTGAACATAAAATTTTATGAGAGATTGCAAAACATCATTGACTCCGCTCAGGAGAAAATCATCTTAAACATTTATTACTAAGTCTATTTAGACTTTAATTCCCGGACTAAACTCAATAAGGTCTGATAAGGACTTTCTGATGTGATGAGCGATTTTAACCAAGCTATGAATCCCAAAACAAATAGATCCTGATTTTCAGTATTGCCTGCCAATGAATCTATAGCAGCTATAAAATGTTTATCTCTAACAATAGCTGGGTTTTGTAAATACTTTTCCACCAATCTTAAAAAATCCACAACTCGGCTTTCCCTGACTGTTTCAAGATATTTCTTATACCGACGTCTAAAACTTTTCACTCGTGAGGCCGCCAGATCAATATCGCCAAACTGACTATGGATCAAGATCTCCAACAAGTTTTTACGAATCGTCCATAACATGCCCATTTTCTTTTCATACCAGGTATCTGTTCGAATCATTTTTCTTAATTCAGTTAATGCGAGCTTATCTTGAAATTGAGTCAGAAACATAGCCAGACATAATTGTAGATCGGCAACATCAGTCTCATTAGACTTCACTGTCACTTGCTGGATCCCAAAACGCAAGACAGCAAGCGCCTGAGCGCCCTCCCCCATGTAATGATAATTCAATGCTTTTAACAAATGATATCGTAAATAAAATTGGGTTCGGAAGGTCGTCCCTGGAGGACAGCTAGTAATTAGTCGTTCCAAATACACCAAACTCTCATGGAATAGTCCATTCCGTAGATTGAAATTGGCGAGGTAATAAAGAATATGGAGATAATAAAACAAATGATGGACTGAACTCGCTTCCTGCCGGGTTATAAACTCATCACTTGTTGTCAAAAATGACTGTACCAATGCATAATTCTGATGGATCGTAGCATACTCATTGGCAATAAATAATAGCTGATAAAGCGATTTAAAGGATAATAATTCCCGTAAGGAAATATCATATTTTCCAATTGTATCAGTTACTAACCTGGTTAAATCAACGATCTTTCCCTTCAGATGTATATCCTGCAATTCCGACCTCAAAAGTGCATAAGCTATTTGAAATTTTGCTTCCTGCCGTACTTTATGCTGGTTCAGCATAAAACGATCGATGAGCTGATCCAAATTCGGACTGGGATCTAAATACGCATATTGCAGCCGAATCTGCAGAATTTCATTGAGTAAGCTAAATTGCTCCAGCAATAATGCTTTTTGTTCAGCTCGCTGAAGGCATTTAAGGCCAAGTTTTACCAGATTGTTCTCCAATAGAAAACGTCCGACAATAAGTAACCTCAAAGCTTCATGAGCTTCGCTGTTATCCCGTTCAAATGTCTTATTTGAAATAAAAAATAATAGACTATCATGTAATCTTTTTCTTAATGCGTGATAAGCATCTTTATTTTTAGAAGTTCCATATAGTTTTTTTAATCTATTTATATCATCAGTTTCCAGAATTTCAAACAACCTGATATTTTTAACATCATTGCGTTTGTTTTTCTTTTTCAAAAACCCTTTGAAGTCTCTTATATCTTCATTATTTAATACACCAATGAGCTCAGTAATCGAATCCATATCATCAAAATTAAAGAAAAATCAAATTTAAAAAATAAAAATATATCATCAGTATTTAAGATAAATTAGTTTTATATTATTTCAGATTCACCTGATATTTGAATCAACAAATAACAAAAACAACATTAAAAAATTAAAATTATGGAACCGCTAAAAAACATGATTGAAGAAAACAATTCAAAAAAAGATTCAAACACAAGAAATCCGTTCAAACCTACTGGAGCCTTCATTGGTGCCTCATGGACCGCACTATTGGTCGGAACTATTGGTTACTGTGTCGGACTCTGGAATGCAACAATGGCTTTAAATGAAAAAGGATATTATTTCACCATTTTACTTTTTGCTTTGTTTGCTGTGATTTCTGTTCAGAAAAGCGTTAGAGATAAGGCAGAAGGTTTAGCTGTCACCGAACTTTACTACGGTTTAAGCTGGTTTGCTACCATTGCCGCTGTCGTTTTGCTGACTGTCGGGCTATGGAATGCAGACCTTCTGCTCAGCGAAAAGGGATTTTATGCCATGTCTTTTTCCTTAAGTATATTCTCTGCAATTGCTGTTCAGAAAAACACAAGGGATGCTAAACTTATCGATGATAATGAAATAAAACTTTAGCGGTTTGCCG
>JAITLV010000079.1 GCA_031277685.1 Sphingobacterium sp.
AAACAAACGCTATATTTGCACACCTTCTGAGGAGAAGGGTTGAGGTCTGGTAGTTCAGCTGGTTAGAATACATGCCTGTCACGCATGGGGTCGCGGGTTCGAGTCCCGTCCAGACCGCCAACAAAAAAAAGCATCATTTCAACAAATGATGCTTTTTTTTGTTACACGAATTTCTGCGTCTATTTTTTTAGTTCGTACTGTAAGGCGCCCGAAGGACAGCGTTTAATCTGATCAATTAATTCTTCCGTACTTGCATCCCCAGCCGTAATCCAGGGCCTGTCTTTTGGATGATATACCTTTGGTAGACTTTTGACACAGACCGCAGCATGTTCACATCGTTCGGGAATCCAGAGTACAACAATCTCCCCATTGGGATGATCATATTTCACTATTTTTTCTTCCATAATAAAATCTCTCTTAAATTATTAATACCAATAACTGCAATTTTGTTTTAAGAAATTGCACGTCTTTGCTTGATCATCCTGCTGACACGATAGAGCATAAAAATAGCCACGATAGAGAGTAACACGACAATAATACCCAAGGTAGGATAATGTTCCAGCGGGCTTTCTTTGGTCTGTTGAACGATGATCACACCAGCAAGAGACGCCGCTACTCCCCCAGCGAGCTGCTGTAAGGATGAACTGATACTCATAAATGCTCCCCGATCCTTCATCGCTGGAACTGCACTGATCAGCGCCGAAGAAGGAGTCATACGACTCAAGATGCCGGCCATCATCAGGATATTCAAAACGACAACAACATAAAATGGTGTAACCCCCAGATTGGTATAAATTAAAACCACTACCATCAGCCATATCGAAGCTAGCGCGAAGATTTTAAATTTATCGTAGCGGTCACTCAATTTCCCAACAATAGGCATAATAATCAGTGAGGCAATACCAGATATCATAAATAATAGCGGCAATTGCTCATGACTAACATGCAAATTATTGACGGCAAAGGCACTTCCAAAAGGCATCATCATATAACCACCAATAGAGAGCAGCGCTGTCGCGAGAAAGCCAATGCGATATTCCTTTTGCGAGAATGTGGACCAAAGGTGCTTAAGTGCAGATTGATGTTTCTGTAAGCCGATATGAGCCGTAATTGGGATCAATTTAACCGCGATAATGATCACAATAATCAAAGCCATGACAGCGATCCATAAGAATGCGCTATGCCAGCCCCAGTTGTTCGCTATATACAGACCTATTGGAATCCCCAGCACCTGACTGGCACCAAAGCCCATCTGCACAAATCCCATGACACGCCCTCTTTGTTGCAATGTAAAAATATCGGTAATAATAGCCATGGAAATCGACCCGATAACACCACCAAACAATCCCGTCACTATGCGGGCAGCAACCAAAGTCCAATAATCGTTAGCAAAGCTGCAGAAAAATGTTCCGATGATAAAACCTGAATAAAAAAAGAGCAAAAGCTTCTTCCGGTCGAAGCGGTCCGCAAATCCTGCTGTCAGAAGTCCCGATGCGCCCGCACTAAAAGCATAGGCTGAAACCGCAATGCCAAATTGAGATGGTTTTAGATCGATGGCCTTCATTAAGATATCGCCCATCGGTGACATCACCATAAAATCGAGCACGACAGTAAATTGCGTAATCGCCAGCAAAAACACAACGAGTTTTTGATACGCCGTAAACGGGGCATTCGCCTGTTGGTCTATTTCCATACTATTGAAGATGATCTTGGTTTAAACTGGGTTAAAAATACAGAAGCGTAGGAACATTCCCAGCAATAAGTTTATAAAAATTATTCAACACGCTTTTTATCCCCCTTTAGATTCAGTTTTTAACGAACCTACAACATGTTGACAGGGTATAAATAACCGATTTTACTGAAAACAACCGTTCCACAACACTACTATGAATACAACTAGCACGTTTACCTAATAGTCCTTTTCCTATAAAGCCTCGGTATTCACTGCAAGCAGATACATACGATAAAAGCCAGCATGCTTGTTTCCAAGTGCTGGCTTTCATCGAATCCTTTTATACTTTATTCCGCGATAACAG
Source organism: Sphingobacterium sp. (assembly GCA_031277685.1). Lineage (GTDB taxonomy): Bacteria > Bacteroidota > Bacteroidia > Sphingobacteriales > Sphingobacteriaceae > Sphingobacterium. Next base: position 2,037 of record JAITLV010000079.1, read on the forward strand.
CAAACTCTGCTCCTGAAGCGAAATCATCACCACGTTGTGAATTCAATGCGGTAAAGCGAATATAACGTCCCTTAACAGGTTTCTCAAAACGAACGGTTTTGAGTTTTTTATTTCGTTCGAATGTACCTGATAGCACATCCTCCCAGTTTTTACCATCTTTACTTACCTGAATCTTATAATCCTTGATATCGCCATTAGCACCATCCGGTCTTGGTAAAAACGTAAAACCTTTAATAGTCTTCACACTTGCCGCATCGAAATCAACCCAGTGTGGGTACTGGGCCACAGTGACTGAATACATCGTATGCCAGATCGACGAAGGATCTCCATCCAATAGGTTCTTGGCGTCGCCTTCACCCGTCTCCTGGCTGGAGGCAAAGACCACTTCCATCGGAACCGTCTCAATCTTACTGTATTGTTGTGTTACTTTTAGTTTTTCATTTCCCTGATACCAGGCGGTTATTATTCCGCCCTGACGCAGATCAAAAGCATTCTTATAGGTGTTTGCTTTTCCATTGTTCAGCGTATACAGTACAGTCTCCGCTTTATTTCCGGAAAGAATAGAGACTTCACCTGTGGAACTTCTAGCGAAAGAAATAGGGGTATCTCCGGCTGCAGCAACATGAGCTTTGGCCAGGTAATCATTTTGCTGGATCGGACGGATCATAAAACCGATTGAAGTCGGTACTGCTTTCACACGGTCTTTTTCCAATGGCGGACCTTGTCCACAGCTATTACCCCCGAGACCTGTGACCGCAGCATCAAGGTGCAGGTGTACACCTGAGCTTTTCGGCAGTTGATAAGGGTGTGGTGCAAATGTCAATTCTAGCTCACTATATTCCAAAGCAGATGTAGCAAGATGCTCCTTTGCAATGAAGATTACTCCCTGTCCGTCCTTATTGGTCAACGAAGTCCAACGTACGTCCTCGTTGTTGCTCATGTTTTGCGGATTCGGCCAAGGCACAAACTGATCTTTTACAGTGCTTTTATGTAATTCAATAAACTGTGCTGTCTTTCGATCCGCATAATTATTGATCGGACCGCGTCCATAATAGCTGTAGTTGCCAAACTCGCTCGGGAGCTGTAAAGAATATCCTAATCTTGCCAATACAACACTGGCATTATTAGAGGTGATACTAGACGATAATTCAATAGAGCCATCTTGATAAATTGTCCAGATCTGATTGCTTGTAAATTTAAAATCATCAGGACCAAATGGCTTATCCCTATGCTCTTTGAGTGTATATGTCCCCGATGTTCCACCCAATAAAGAGGCACCATAGGGAGCTTGAGATTCAATGGTAAATGTTAATACGATAGTACCATCTTTCTTTGTATAGCTATTTGAAGACAACACTTTATGCTTTAAATTATGTAAGCCTTTTTCAAACCATTGCGGATAAGCCCAGTTATCATTATCGACCGGTGCACGCAACGCATCCAGTTTTGGTCCCTCACCATCACGTATAATTTGCTTGTCAGCATAGGCTAAGCTATAGATCGACCCAGTCTTATTGTCAAATTTTGCAACAAACTGATCCCCTTTTACCACATGCAACTCACCTTCTTTGGAAAGTACGGGACTTTTACCCTTGGCAACAGCTGAAATTAATGGTTTGTTCTCCGCTGCTTTGACAAACAGTTGTTCTTCCATTTGGGCAAAGCCTTTATTTGCCCATGGCTTGTCCTCGTTGAGCAAAAATTGAACTTTCACAAAATACTCCGATCCAGTATCCAACTTTTCATAATCAATTGGCAGGACAACTTGCTTTTTCTGGCGCGCTTTGGGTAAATCAGCAGCCACTATCGTACCGGTACTACCGACAACAGCCACACCATCTTTGAACAATGACCATTGAACTTGATAGTCACTTAGATCTTTGAAATAGTTTTTGTTGAATAGTTCAATTTTTCCCTGTGGAATATCAATAGCCTTAACACCTACATTTTGATAGACCTTTTTAACCTCATAATACTGAGGTTTGGGTTTCATATCGGCAAAAATCAACCCGTTGTTGACAAATGTGCCATCATTCGGTTTGTCCCCAAAATCACCACCATAAGCGAGATAACGATCGCCAGTTTTCTTATCATAATAATACATGGCTTGATCAATCCAATCCCAGATTGCTCCACCCATAAAGAAGTTGGTCGATTCGATGGCTTCCCAGTAATCAATTAGGTTTCCGACAGCATTTCCCATGGAATGTGAATACTCAGAAATATGGAAAGGATACTTCAATTTATAGGTTCCTTTAACAGCCCCCCGAACCCAATCAATGGAAGGATACTGATTTGAGCCCATATCGACTATCGTATTGTTACGTTCATATTGAACAGGTCTAGAGGTATCAATTTTCTTGATCGCATCATAAGCAGCGACAAAATTATCGCCAGGACCAGCCTCATTGCCCAGTGACCAGATCACAATAGCAAGATGATTAATGGTCGCATGCACCATTTCAATATTACGTGCCACATGGGCATTTTTCCATTCTGGGACATGAGAAATGGACTCTTTTCCATAATAATATTGGTGGCTTTCGATATTGGCCTCATCTTCCAGATAGATACCATATTTGTCACAGAGGTAGTACCAATATGGAGGTTCTGGATAGTGAGAATTGCGCACGTGATTGATGTTTGCACTTTTCATCAGCTTCACTTCGGCTTCCATTTGCTCCCGGGTAACGACTTTCCCATGTTCCGGATTCGTCTCATGGCGGTTGACACCCTTCAGTTTAACCGTTTTCCCATTGATATAGTAATATCGTCCAGCAAGACCAAATTCATCTTCAGATGCTTTGGTATCTTTAATTTCAACCTTCCGGAATCCGACATAGGTAGAAACAGTTTCGATCGTTTTATTTTTCCTGTCTTTCAATTCCGCTACTAAGGTGTACCGATAGGGAAGTTCAGCGGACCATTTATCTGGATTTTTCACCGCTAATGTCACTTCAATACTGTTTGAAGCCTTCGCATCCAATTGCGGAACAACAGCAGATGCTTCAGCCTGGTCTACCAAGGTATTTTCATCGCTGTACAGTTTATTCTTATATAAGGAATAGACAAGCTTATAACCGTCGGCTTTCTTATCGCTCAAATTACGGACGGTACCCGTAATTTTTAACGTACCATTTTCATAGCGATCATCCAATGTTGGAATTGCTGCCAGATCACGGACTTGGATTTTGGGTGTTGAAGTCAACGAGACATCGCGAAATATTCCCGGCAGTCGAAACATATCTTGGTCTTCCAAAAATGACGCGTCCGAACTCCGGTAGACTTCTACGGCCAATACATTCTCGCCACCTTTTTTTAAGTAGGCAGAGATATTAAAGGAAGCAAGATTTCTTGAATTTTTTGAAAAGCCTACATATTTACCATTTATCCAGAGATAGAAAAAGGAGTCTACACCATCAAAATTGAGAAATACCTCACGACCATCCCAATCTTTAGGGACAGTAAAATTACGGCGGTATGAACCAACTTCATTACGGTATACATAGGTCGTCCAGTCTTGCGGTGGTGTACGCATTACGCCACCACGCCAGTCATCAACCTTGACTTGGTGTTGAAAAATCACGCGCTGGTTGGTATAAATAGGCACACCATATTTTAAACTGCCATCCTTCTGAATACCGAAGATGTTCCAGCTCATTGGAACAGGTACGGATTCCCAGCTATTGACATCATAATTAGGATCATAAAACTCTTTTGGACGTTCTTCAGGTGTCTTCACCCAATGAAATTTCCAGGATCCATTGAGCGACCGCCAAAAGTTACTATGTTCGGGAAGTACTTTTCGCGCACTTTCGACGTTTGAAAAAGAAAAGAACGAAGCGTGAGGCAATTCTTTATTCAGAGATAATAATTGCGGTGTCTCCCATTCATTTCCTTTTGGCGATAATCTATCTTCATATTGGAAACCTTCGATATGTGGCGTGAAAGACTGTCCTATCGTTGAGGTTGAATGCAAAGACAGTAATGAAGCCAGTAGGGTTGAAAAAATAACTGATTTTCTTAACATAATGTATTTAAGCATTTTAGTTCAGGAAACCAAATGTAACTTCATTTTACAGGAATAACAAGCAGATTATTAAAGCACTCGATTGCGAAACTTTTTCGATACATAAAAAAATTGATGGTTCAACGATTCCACCTCCCAAGAATAGGCAAAAAACAAATGCTTTCGATTTCAGGGAATAAGCAGTATTTTTGGGCATAGATTTCGCATTAAACAAATAAAAGTTTACGTTTGAAAATATTTTGAAGATTTTTATTTTTCAAAGGGTTACAATTTAGGCATTAAGGTATTAATAGGTGAGTAAATTCAGTAAATCAGTCCTGCTAGAAAACGATGAGCAAATCATTGAGGGCCTTAAAAAAGGCAATAGCTTGGCGATAGATAGTATCTATAAACGATATTATCCGTCCATAAGCCATATGATACTGCAAAACAATGGAAGTGAGGATGAAGCAAAAGATATCTTTCAAGAAGCTGTGATTGTGCTCTACGATAAAGTGACCAAAGGTGACTTTGAACTCAGCAGCAAACTTAAGACCTATCTTTACTCGATTTGCCGGAGGCTTTGGCTGAAGCAACTCAATCGTGCTGGTTTTGGCAATAGTGACATTAGCGGTTATGAAGACTCCTTATTTGAGGAAGAAGATTTACAGCAACATCAGGAACTTGAAAATAAGTTCGATCAAATGGAACTTGCGCTGGAGAAAATGGGGGAGCCATGTAAAACGATCTTACATGATTTCTATATTTTAAACCACTCGATGCAGGACATCTGTGAAAAATTTGGTTATACCAATACAGATAACGCCAAGACTCAAAAATATAAATGCCTTCAACGGCTGAAAAAGATATTTTTTTCAACAGATTAAAATTTGAGTAACACCATGGGAACAATGAATCAAAAAGAATTTTTCGAATTAGCTGATCAATATCTGCGGGGGGAATTACCTGTAGCGGAAAAAGCTGCGTTCGAATCTTTTTGTGCCGAACACCCCTCGTATGCTGCCCAACTACAACAACACCGCGACTTTGTTGCCAATATGAAGGAAACTAGCCAAAGGCTCGATTTCAAAAAGGTATTGGTCAACTCAGCCAAGGAATATCATAAATCCCAAGGTAAGACCACAAAAGTGGTTCCAATGAAACAATCTACTGTTATTTCACTTTGGGAGCGGATCAAAGCAAGCTCTTTGGTAGCTGCAGTTGTGGCAATATTTGCGGTATTTGGCACCTTATGGCTCAGTGGCTACTATAGCAACTTGGAAAAAGCCTCTTCAGATTACAGCGCATTACGTCGTGACATGAACAATGTCAAAAAGAATGTCAATGCACATAATGCTGCAATCAAAGATATCAACGATAAAAAATCCGTTAAAGGTAGTGAGAGCCAATTTGGAGCAACGGGTTTTATGTTGACAACAGATGGTTATGTCGTGACAAACTATCATGTGGTCAGTGGAGCGGACTCCATATACCTGCAAAATAGCAAAGGCGAATCCTATAAAGCCCAAGTCGTTCATACCGATGCCAGCAAGGATTTGGCTATTCTATACATTGCTGACAAGAATTTCAAAAAGATTAAAAGCTTACCTTATACCTTCAAGACATCTACATCAGATTTAGGGGAAGATATTTATACGATCGGTTTCCCACGCGATGAAGCGGTATATGGACAAGGATACTTAAGCTCGTCAACCGGTTATGCAGGTGACACTATAGCCTATCAGATCTCCGTTCCTGTCAATCCAGGAAATAGTGGTGGTCCCGTCTTGGACAACAAGGGGAATGTGATCGGTATAATCTCCGGTAAACAACGCGGAATAGATGGCGCAGCTTTTGCCATCAAAACCAAGTCAATCATGAATGCGCTTGCTGATATCCCTAGCGACTCATTAACAACAGGTGTAAAAATCAATAAGAAGAATGCTTTGGCAGGTTTACCAAGAACTGAGCAGATCAAAAAATTACAAGATTACATCTATATGGTTAAGGTCTATTAAGACTGCAATCTTAATCTTATAAAAAGGCGGTACTTCACTGAGTATCGCCTTTTCTTTTTCCATGGAGCCAAAAAAACGTCAAACCTTTTAGTTTGACGTTTTTTTGGCTTTATACGAAGTTCGTCTAAATCCGACTATAAGTTAGGCTGTGGCGTAGTCCGCAAATAAGGCTTAATCTCTTTAAATCCTTTTGGGAATTTAGCCGGGATGTCTTCCGTCTTGATAGCAGGTACGACAATCACGTCTTCACCGTGTTTCCAATCAGCCGGTGTTGCTACCTGATAGTCAGCAGTTAATTGCAATGAATCTATTACCCGTAAAATCTCATCAAAATTACGTCCCGTAGATGCAGGGTACGTCAAGGTCAATTTTATTTTCTTATCCGGCCCAATAATGAAAACCGAACGTACTGTTGCCGTTAGCGAGGCATTCGGGTGAATCATGTCATAAAGCTCAGACACATGGTGGTCTTCGTCTGCGATTACTGGGAAATTCACTTCCGTTTGCTGTGTTTCATTGATGTCTTTGATCCAATTCAAATGATCAGTTACATTGTCCACACTTAACGCAATTGCTTTTACACCTCTTTTATCAAATTCAGACTTCAATTTAGCCGTACGTCCCAACTCTGTGGTACATACCGGTGTGTAGTCCGAAGGATGTGAAAAAAATACCACCCAGCTATCTTTAATATAATCGTGAAAATCTATTTCACCAATAGTCGTTTGCGCTTTAAAATTTGGCGCTTCGTCTCCCAATCTTAAACTCATAATCTTATCTTTTAAATATGTTCAAAACCACATACTCTACAAATATAGTAGATTAAATTTAGGAAACAAATAATTCATCTTTTTTTTAGATTAAGATGAAAAATATAGATTTAATACTATGCAAGCATAATATATATTTTGTATATTTGGTTATAAACTAGTGATTTCCTTCGTATGGAATAGCATAGTAATTATGACGATGCAAGGCATTTTGCTTCAGGACAATCTGACAACGAGTTAACATAATAAGATGTTATAGACCATAAAAATTGAGATATTATGAACTTTGAATTAAGTGAAGAACATAAAATGATCCGTGATGCAGCGCGGGAATTCGCGCAAGAGCTAAAGCCAGGTGTTATACAACGGGATGAAGAAGCTAAATTTCCAACAGATTTTGTCAGGCAAATGGCTGAACTTGGATTTATGGGGATCATGACACCCGAAGCCTATGGTGGTGCCGGTATGGACACCTTGGCCTATGTACTTGTACTGGAGGAGATTGCCAAGATTGATGCATCCGCGGCTGTTATCGTTTCAGCACACAATTCATTGGTACTCTATGGACTGAACGCTTTTGGGACAGAAGAGCAGAAACAAAAATACCTGGTCCCACTGGCCAAGGGCGAAAAGCTAGGTGCTTTTGCACTTTCGGAACCTGAAGCTGGATCAGATGCCTCTTCACAGCATACAACAGCCGAAGACAAAGGTGACCATTATCTGCTGAATGGGACCAAAAACTGGATTACAAATGGTGGCCATGCTGATATCTACCTTGTTATTGCACAGACACATCCAGAAAAAGGACACAAAGGAATCAATGTTTTAATTGTCGAAAAGGGGCTCCCCGGTTTCACGATCGGACCTAAAGAAAATAAATTGGGAATTCGGAGTTCTGACACCCATTCGTTGCTATTTTCCGATGTTATCGTACCAAAGGAAAATCGTATCGGTGAGGATGGCTTTGGATTCAAATTCGCTATGAAAACGCTCGATGGTGGCCGAATAGGTATTGCCGCGCAGGCACTTGGCATTGCAGCTGGAGCATACGATCTTGCACTAGCCTATTCCAAAGAGCGCAAAACATTTGGAAAGCCTATTTCAGATCATCAGGCTATCCAATTTAAGTTAGCAGATATGGAAGTGGATATCGAAACGGCAAGGTTGTTAACCTATAAAGCTGCATGGACCAAAGATCAAGGCTTAGCCTATGGCAAAGAAGCCGCCATGGCCAAACTACATGCTTCTGAAGTAGCCATGAAACATACGATCGAAGCAGTCCAGATCCATGGTGGTTATGGTTACGTAAAAGAATATCATGTAGAAAGGTTGATGCGTGATGCCAAGATCACACAGATCTACGAAGGTACATCCGAGATACAACGTTTGGTCATTGCACGGGAAATCCTGCGATAAGATCATTCATACTGAACAGTAAAAATCCTGTCTCTTCACCAAGAAACAGGATTTTTTTTATAGGTGATTCAACTTACTATCTATCATTGACAAATATTGATAATCCTGAAAAGAGAAACTCGCCGTTTCAGCCATCGCCAGGTTAAGGATAAGCTTTGCTTTGCGCAACAAATTCTGCTGCTCCTCGCCACTAGCATTCAATCCATCAAATAGTAAAGTTAACGCCAAGGGATGTAACTGCTGCGCCTGCAATTCTCCTTTTGAATAAGTTGTAAGTTCGTCTTCAGAAAGTTCTAAAAAATATTCTCTACTTTTTTCAAAGAATTTTTCATAAGCACCTTCAAAAACCGACGGGTCCGTTGGCTCTGTAAAAGCCTCATGCCCTTCGGTCCAGATACGGAGAAATTTACCAATTTCCTCGATCCAGTTCATCAATACATCTTTCTTAAAACTTAATCCCATCGTCTTTTCTTAGCGAATCTGTCCATTACCACGGACAATCCATTTTTCTGTTACCAACTTCTCCAATGCAAAAGGGCCGCGTGCATGAAGTTTTTGCGTTGAAATACCTATTTCTGCCCCCAAGCCAAATTCACCCCCATCCGTAAAACGTGTCGATGCATTGGCATATACTGCTGCAGCGTCCACAATATTTAAAAATCGTTCAATAGCCAATTCATTGGATGATACGATACATTCCGAATGTTTGGATGAATACGTTGCGATATGTTCCAGTGCCTCGTCCAATCCCTCGACTGTTTTTATCGAACACTTCAAATCTAAAAATTCTCTTCCGAAATCCGCTTCTTCAGCGGCTACTAAATTCGAAAATTTTTGATCTTCCAATATCCTATAGGCGATGGGATCAGCAAATACTTCCACAGCGACCTGTTCAAGATAGGGTGCCAGTTTCATTAAAAACGTTGCTGCGACATCTGCATCCACTAAAACGGTATCCAAAGAATTACAGACCGACGGTCTGGAAATCTTGGCATTGGCCACAATTTTTGCTGCCATATCGAGATCAGCCGTTTTATCAACGTAAGTATGACACACACCGGCACCAGTTTCGATGACCGGAACTTTTGCGTTTGCCCGCACAAAATCTATGAGGGACTGCGAACCACGAGGAATGATGATATCGACATATTTGGTTGCTTCCAGTAATTCCGACACATATTTACGCGCAACAGGCAACAATTGCACAATATCTTTTGGTATGCCCTGCGTATCCAATACAGCATGAATAACGTTCACTAAGGCCTCATTTGTATGCAATGCATCAGAGCCGCCACGCAACAAACAAACATTGCCTGATTGGATACAGAGGGCTGCCACATCGATCGTCACATTTGGGCGCGACTCATAGATCACCCCAACGACGCCGAGGGGCACCGTAATCTTCTCTATTTCTAAGCCATTGGGCAGCACTTTCCGCAATAGAAGCTGATCTGTAGGATCGGCAAGATCGGCAATCTGCCTCACACTATCCGACAATGCTCGTAAGCGTACACTATTCAATAGCAGACGGTCTTTTTTAGGATCTTCATCATCCATACGGTCCAAATCAATTTTATTGGCCTGCAAGATAACCACTTCATGCTGTACAAGCGCAGCAGCAATCGCTTCCAAAGCTACCTTTTTGGCATCAGGGGCAAATTGTTGTAAAAATTGCTTCGCTTTGGCAGCCGCCTTCAGTTGTTCGATTATTGATTCAGTCATAACAATACGATATCATTTGCATGCGCAATTTCTAAATTCCTTTTACTAGGTTGAGATAACAACGATGAATCCATTTTCGCCCGGGCAACCGCTACTGTCAAGCCTTCGATGTTTACAATATTCAACACCTCCCCTTTTTCAAAATGTTCGACAATACGGGTAACACCGACCGCCAGCAAGCTTTTATGTTTTAATAATGCCTCTTCCGCTCCACGATCGATCATCAGTTCACCTTTGATTAAACTTCCACTCGCTAACCATTTTTTTCTTGAAGAGATCTTTTTACGCTCTGGCAGGCACAACGTCCCTGTTTCGTGTTTAATGGCTTTTGTTATTGCATCTTCAGCCTGCATACTGAAAATAATGACCTCGATCCCCATCTGATTGGCAAGACGGGCAAAATTCAATTTTGAAGTCATTCCCCCCAATCCAACAGCAGACTTATCCTTCCTCGCTAATCCAAGGATATCCCGGTCAATGGTTTCGATCCTTTCTATGATTTTATTATTCGCATCCAATACCCCAGGCACAGATGTACTAAACAATAATTTTTCGGCACCAAATCCAACGGCAATCAGCGTTGCCAGTTCATCGTTGTCAGAAAACTTAAGCTCCTTATTGCTCACCACATCATTTTCATTGGCTATCGGGATGACATTGTTCCGCCATAATTCCTCATAAGTATTCTTTAACTGAAGGAATTGGTCCCGATTGGAAAAATGATGTCTTTCACATAAACTTTGTGCTAAAGAAATCTTAAACGGCCGGAAATAGGTCGAATACGTATTAATCAATATCGGGTTTCCTATCGCTGCTGCAGCTTTCCGTTCCGACAGGGTACCCGTATAGCTGGGGAGAAAACGCTTGCCGGCGGCAACAGCACCTGAAGATACCAGAACAATATTATATTTCTTCTGTAAAGAAGCTATCTGCCGGGCAATCTCCAAAACAATACGTTCATCAACTTCTCCCTCTTTCGTGGTAATAGAAGCCGATCCAAATTTGACAACGAGAATAGGCTTTTTCATTGTAAGTATGCTTTAGTTTAGATTAAAGCTCTAATTTACTGAGAAGAATTTAATTTTTGCAAAATATGTTAATATTTGAACAATATTGCGCAATAAAATGCCGCCTATTTCCTTTCAGAAAACACAGCATACACTACCGCACAACGCTATAGTCAAGAAAAAAAGGCTGGCCTACAGTTGAAGTGAACCTCAAAAATTTTTGTCTAACTTTTGGGGTTCACTATTTATGAGAAAAATACATTGGAGGAGAAACTATATCTAGTTTCTCAGGTGAAAAATGGGAAACAGATAAAACACATATGATTCATTTACGATGAAAACCGTTCATCGTACAACTTTTCCAAGGCGAACATCTCGTCACGATACTTCGCTGCCGCTAGGAAATCCATTTCTTTTGCAGCTTTATCCATCTTCTTGCGCACATTGTCAATTGCTTTCTTCAGATCTTTTTCACTGAGATACTGCATGACCGGATCGGCGGCAATGGCCTGCGACGGATCAGGCTCGACATATATTTTAGGTTCAATACCCGAGAAATCAGCCACAGAAGTTTGTTCCAAAATCTCTTCCCTGGTCTTACCGACCGTGCGGGGAGTAATGCCATGCTCAAGGTTATAGTTCATCTGTTTATCTCGACGGCGGTTGGTTTCATCAATCGTGACACGCATACTATCGGTCATCTTATCCGCGTACATAATCACCCGCCCTTTATCATTTCGTGCTGCACGTCCGATCGTTTGGATCAGGGAGCGTTCGGAGCGTAAAAAACCTTCCTTATCTGCATCGAGAATAGCTACAAGTGTAACTTCAGGTAAATCCAGTCCCTCCCTAAGTAAATTCACCCCGACCAGGATATCAAATTCGCCCAAACGTAAGCCCCTCAAAATCTCCACACGCTCCAAAGTTTTAATTTCGGAGTGTATATAACGAACTTTTAAGTTCAGCTTGGTCATGTATTTGGAAAGTTCTTCGGCCATGCGTTTGGTCAATGTAGTAGCCAAAACACGCCCACCTTCTTTGATGGTCTTATCGACCTCTTCCAAGAAATCGTCGACCTGATTGATCGCTGGTCGCACTTCTATAATCGGGTCCAAGAGTCCTGTCGGGCGAATGACCTGCTCAACGACAACACCTTCGGTCTGCTGCAGTTCGTAATCGCCTGGAGTCGCCGATACATAAATCGTCTGATTCGTCAGGGATTCAAACTCCGGAAAGTTCAAAGGTCTATTATCTAAAGCTGCCGGTAGCCTGAAACCATGTTCCACTAGGGAAACTTTACGCGATCGGTCACCACCGTACATCGCGCGCAATTGCGGTAAGGTCACATGGCTTTCGTCAATTACCAAAAGATAATCCTCTGGGAAGTAATCGAGTAAACAGAACGGACGCATTCCAGGCTGTCTTCCATCGAAGAAGCGGGAATAATTCTCAATTCCCGAACAATAGCCCAATTCACGCATCATTTCCAGATCATAATTCACACGTTCTTCCAGACGTTTCGCTTCCAGCATGAGTCCCTCCTCTTCCAACTGTGTCTTCCGCTGCATTAATTCATCTTGAATGGCCCAAATGGATTCTTTGAACTTTTCCTTCGGAGTAACAAAGAGGTTGGCCGGAAAAAGAGCCAGATCTTCCATTTTATTGAGGGTTTTACCCGAAATAGGATCAATCTCACTTAGCTCATCAATTTCATCACCAAAAAAGGAAATACGAATCGCATTATCCAGATAAGCAGGAAATACATCTACAGTATCCCCTTTCACACGGAAGGTACCCCGTTTAAACTCCGTCGTTGTCCGTGAGTATAAGATTTCGACCAATTTATGTAAAAAGGCATTTCGGGTAACTGTCATTCCAACGCCAAAACGAAAAATAGATCGGGAGAAGTCCTCCGGATTTCCCATACCATAGATACAAGAGACCGAAGAAACGACAACAATATCCCGTCGTCCGGACATCAATGACGAGGTAGTCGCCAATCGCAGCTTTTCTATCTCCTCATTGATGGCCAAATCTTTTTCGATATACGTATTGGTCGAAGCAATAAAAGCCTCCGGTTGATAATAATCGTAGTAGGACACAAAATAGTTCACCGAATTATTGGGAAAGAACTGCTTGAATTCACCGTATAATTGAGCCGCCAATGTTTTGTTATGGCTTAAAATCAACGTTGGCTTTTGTGTTTCCTGAATCACATTGGCAACAGTAAAGGTCTTACCTGATCCTGTCACCCCCAAAAGCGTCTGGTATTGCTCTGCCTGCTCTACACCAGCAACCAATTGTTTAATTGCTTCTGGCTGATCGCCTGTGGGTCTGTATTCTGATGTCAATTCAAATTTCATATACTTCCTATTTCTTAAAGAAAACTATTCCGGCCTTTTCCAGCAAAGATTGCACCATGAATTGCTTGAGCAGCAAGCTCAAAACAGTTCTTTTGATCCGATGGTTTCAAGCTGCAAACAAGACGATTTTTCAACATGTGGTCCAGGCCATATCCACCTATGGTCTTACACAAATTTACTAAAAATTTTACCATTTTAGCGCAAACTATAATAATACCATAGATGTTATTACTTTCAATTGATTATTTATTATCTTTAGTTTAACTGAACTAGCAAATCACGTCATGGTCACTATTCTATCTACCCAAAATAGCATTGCAAATCATTTTATTGCAGAACTAAGAGATGTCACTATTCAACGGGACCGCATGCGATTCCGTCGGAACCTTGAACGCCTCGGCGAAGTCTTTGCTTATGAAATCAGCAAAACCATGGCATTTAAACCCGTGGAAGTTGAAACGCCTTTGGGTGTTGCCAAAACGCACCTACTGATGGAACAGCCGGTATTAGCCACCATTCTAAGAGCTGGTCTTCCGTTTCATCAAGGTTTATTAAATATATTTGACCAAGCCGACAATACCTTTATCGCTGCCTATCGACATACAAAAAAAAGTGGTGAATTTGAAGTCCATAAAGAGTACATCAACACACCTAATTTAGATAATCGAATCGTTATTATCGTCGATCCAATGCTCGCAACAGGCAAGAGCCTTGTCTTATGCTGTAAAGATCTTTTAGCTGAATATGAGATTAAAGAGCTTCATATCGTTGCTGCGATTGCGTCGGAAGAAGGATTGAATCATGTTCAGGCATTTGTACCTACGGCACATATTTGGGTCGGCGCCGTTGATCATGAACTGACCTCAAAAGCCTATATTGTTCCCGGACTTGGTGATGCCGGTGACCTTGCCTATGGTGAAAAAATCCATTAATGTGGATAATTATTTAAAATTAAATTAACACTTAGATCATTGAAATTCAGTAAATTTATATCAATGATGAAGTTTAATTTTTTTATATCTAATTTATACCACTATGAGATGGCAAAAATACAATGGCGAATCCATTCGCTCCACGATTTTCGATGCTGTTGAGGAAGTCATTAAACGAGAAGATGCCCTAGGGAATAAGCTCAAGGTTTATATCGGAACCGATTCCCAAGTCAAGAGAGGCATCATCGACTTCGCCACCGTCATCGTCTTTCTCCGGGAACATAAAGGTGGATTTATGTTTATCCAACGGGACAAAAGGCATCACCGAATGAGTATTAAAGAACGGATGCTACTTGAAGTCCAAAAATCCATCGACATCGCCTACCAACTCTGCCCCCTCCTCGAAAAACACAAAGTAGACCTCGAAGTCCACGCCGACATCAACACCAATCCAAATTTTCAGTCAAATGTAGCACTCAAAGAAGCCATGGGCTATATTATGGGCATGGGTTTTGTGTTTAAGGCCAAACCAGAGTCATTCGCGAGTACCAATTGTGCCAATAAACAGGTTCAATAATTGAGTATACTTTGTATATTTAGGTGTAATTTTTAATACACCCCATGCATGAATTTTTTCAGCAGATTGCCAGTCAATTTGCCCAGACCTCTTGGCTCGAATGGTTAGGTACCCTGACAGGCTTTCTCTGTGTCTATTTGGCCACTAAACAAAATATATGGAACTGGCCAATTAGTATCATCAGTGTAGGCTCCTACGCCGTTCTCTTTTATCACGCAAAGCTCTACGGCGATACGGCCTTACAATTCTATTTTCTATTCACGGCTATCTATGGCTGGTATTATTGGATAAAACGAAAAGAAGAAAAAAAGAAACCCATCGTCAGCGCCAGCAAGGGGCAAATGCTGCTTTGCCTCCTGGCAATCCTCACCCTGACACTTTCTATCGGTTATCTCCTCGATAGTAAGACAAATTCCGATGTCCCTTATATTGATGCTTTCTGCACCTCCGTAAGTTTTGTTGCTCAATTTCTGATGACACGCAAAGTGCTTCAAAACTGGGTACTTTGGGTGTTTGTCGATATTTGTTATATCCCGCTCTATATACACAAAGATCTTATGTTGACCGCCGTACTCTACCTTGTCTTTGCCCTTATCGCCTGGAATGGCTATCGCGATTGGCGGAAAACCTATAAAAATTTTGCGTAATATTGCCTATCAAAACGATCGATGTGGGAAAAGAGTTCATAAAAATTGCCGTTGTTGGCCCCGAATCTACCGGAAAATCCACGATGGCACAATTTCTTGCCAAGCAGTTTCAAACGGTATGTGTACCCGAATATTCACGTTATTATTGCCAGAGCCTGAACAATAAATACACCCTTCAGGACGAAGTCAATATGTTCTATGGACAGGTAGCGCTCGAGGAAGCATTGGTTCCTTTAGCCCATGAAGGGCTGCTGATCTGCGACACCACCTTCTTAACGGTAAAAATCTGGTCGGATCATCTTTTTGGTCATACCCCCCAAGAAGTCACCGATAAAATTCAGCACCATATTTATGATCTTTATCTGCTGATGGATATCGATCTCCCTTGGCAGGATGATCCTTTACGGGATTTTCCGGAACAGCGGGATCATTTCATGAAAATCTGGAAAAACGAATTGAAGGCCATTGATGCCCAATATTGTATTATCTCGGGACTCGGTAAACAGCGTCTGGAAAATGGACTTACCGCCGTAAAAGATTTTCTGACATTGATTTGAGACAAGTGTCTTGACGAAGCAGCCTTTTACAGCTATATTTGTAAGAATAAAATATAACTTTACTTCGCAACGGACAAGATTGTCGGTTGCGGTGCTAAAAGCTTTATTAGACACAATTAAAATAGAATATTAACATTTTACTTAAGAAATAATGTATCCAGAATATTTAGTAGCTCCAATGCGTCAAGAGTTAGTTGATGCAGGATTCGAAGAATTAAAAACATCAGATGCAGTTGATAGTGCAATCGCTTCAGAAGGAACTGTTTTTGTAGTTGTAAACTCCGTGTGTGGCTGTGCTGCAGCAAATGCACGTCCAGCTGCCAAAGCTGCTGTAAAAAACGAAAAACACCCAGCTAAATTGGTGACTGTTTTCGCAGGTATGGAAACTGATGCCGTAAACACTGCACGTAACTACATGTTGCCTTACCCTCCATCTTCTCCAGCAATGGCTTTATTTAAAGATGGAAAATTGGTACACATGATTGAAAGACATATGATTGAAGGTCGCCCGGCACAAATGATTGCTGACAATTTAGTTGCAGCATTTGACGAGTACTGTTAATCACGTATTTTGATTTTTGAATT
>JAITLV010000113.1 GCA_031277685.1 Sphingobacterium sp.
ATAAAAGAAATAAAGACAAACTAATGATTAATCTTTCTTGTTCTTCCTTAAAAACAGCATTAGAGAATATGAAAAGAAATCAGAACGACCCTAATATTTTAAATGACCTTATTAAAATCAACAATGACCGTATCGAAGGTTATGAGCTAGCGATCGACCTTGCCAATGAACAGGGCGAAGGTGCGCGTGAAGCAGTTTTCAGACAGTTTATAGGGCAGTCGGAAAAATTTATTGCAGAACTCAGTCCCCTTGTTGAGTTTGCCGGCCAGTACGCCACTGACCGGACCAAATTAAGCGGCGAGCTTTTTCGGCTGTGGATGGTCATCAAATCAAAATTATCGGGGGGTAATATGCAAGATTTATTGGAGCATTGTGATCGGGGCGAGACGGCTTTCCGGGAGGTTTACAACAAAGCGCTAGCAGAGGAAAATAAGCTCTCCATAGGGCCCAAAAAGCTAATCCAGATTCAGCTGAGCCAGCAGCGTGAAGCCCATGAAAATATTAAAATTATGCAAAAAGGCTAATTCCTTTGCGAATCAGCCTTTAAAACAACCTATTAGATCAATCCTTTATTGATGCTGCGCTTGATCGCCTCCTGCAGATCCTGCTCGCGGTAATAATGCTTGTTACCCAGGCAAATCGGTATAAGAATACCCGCTTTTACCCAGCGGTTGTAGGTGCGTTCAGAGATTCCCAGGCGCGACACCACAGCCATGCGGGTCATCAGCTCATCTACCTTCCATCCCCTATCCTTATTTTCTGTTGGCAGCAGGTGATGGCCAGTGCAGGACAGTCTTTCGTTGATCTGCCGAAGCAATTGTACGATTTCATCCAATTTTGTCATATAAAATTTCAATGGTCGACACCATGAAATGCGGGCAGCCATACCCTTTTATCTGTTGTTCTGTCTGTACACTTCAAAGCGATGGTTAAAATTTGCCCGATATGCCCGCGTAATCGAAATAGCCATTCCATTTCGCGGTTTTATGAGATAGAGCTCGTTTGGACGCACCAGGTCCACTTTGGCCAAATTGACCAGTGTATTGAGGCGTGGTCGGGCAAAGTTTTGTACAGACAGCTTTGACTGCAGTTGGTGCAGCTTCGTATTAAATCGATGGCTCTCCGCTTCCAAAACGATCTGTAGCTCGCCCAGTTCCACACTGGCGTAATAGATGTCCCCGACCTCGATCAGGACGATTTCATTTTGCAGGGTTTTCATCGTTAGGCTCTGTATATCCCGGCTCTGCTGTTCTGCTTTGCGGTCGACAATGCCCACAACCTCCTCCATAATGGTCTTTAAAATTTTAAAACTTGTTATCTTGCTCAGATAAGCACATATGCCCGCCTCATTGGCCTCAAATACGTAGCTGGGATAGGCCGAGCAGGCCACCATCACCGGCGGGTTGGCAATCATCCCAGCTAGCTGGATCCCGTTTACGCCAGCCTGACCAAGGTCCATGTCGAGCATCAGGATATCCACTTCATTCTCTTTCAGATAGGTCATTGCCTGCTCGGGACTGCTGACAATGCCGATATCTTCGTGGATAAAGGGCAGGTCGTGTAACTGCATCAGGATGTATAACAGCGAATCCGGATCGTCGTCGACAATCAATAAGCGGTAATTGAGTTTGTTCATTTTCGGTTGGTAAAATCAAGGTTAATATGTACAGTAAAAATATCGTCACGCAGCAGTTTTTTCACCGTGGACTTATAATCTACCTGCTTCAATTTGGCATCGAGCAGGGCAAAACCAGTTTCTGAATTGATATCACTTTTCTTAGGCGACCAGTGATTTTGGCAGCGGAGACTGATGCCCGATTCAACCACTGTAAGCTGCATCTCGATCGGGTTCTTTGCATCAATTTTTGCATGTTTGAGACAATTTTCGAGCGGAAAGAACAGCATACCGGCAGGGATATCCGGATAGTGACAATCTTCCATCCGTTCCCTGTACCGAATGGAACGTTCCTTATAGTGGTAGCGCAGCAATCGGATAAAACAATGAAGTTCATCCAGTTCGGCAGCGAAAGGCTGCGCCTTCCCTAAATTTTCAATCCGCAACAGGTAAGCCAAAAACTGCATTATATCACGTTTGGTGTGACGGTCTTGGGGTACCTCGCTGAGCATCATCTTACCAAAACTTGTCACAAATACCGATTGCAAAAAGTGAGAAGTGTATTTCATATCTTGCGCTCTTTCCCGAAAAGTAGCCAGCTCACTATTCAGTACAATGTTTTCTTTCTCCGTTCGGTAAGCATGCTGCCGCCAGAAGGTAAACCCGCCTATCAGGTTGGTCACAAAATAACGAACGCCCATATGGAAGTTAAACAGGTGCAGCTGCAGCGGCTGGGCGCGCCGCGAAAAATGGATCCCCATGAGTGGTAGCAGCACATAGATCAATTTGCGCATAAAAAAGAATACCGTCAGCGTGATAAAGAGATAGATGCCTATAGCCAGTAGTTTCTGCACAACGGTGCCATACCAATAGAAGAGGATCAGCCTAAAGATCACATAACTGTACAGCGTATACAGACATGCCGCTGTAATGATCTGCACTGGAGCAATGGGCACGCTGTTCCATAACAGGTTGGCAGACCAGATGACAAGCAACATAAAGATAAATACAAAAAGATGCCAGTAGGTTAAATCCAAGATCCGTTTCATTATAAATTAATTGGTATTACTTTATATTTAAATTTAAAAATATTCTCACACAAACAGACAACAAAAATATTCCCTATTAAACACTCCTTTTCTACCCTCCAGCACAATGCCGATATTGCCTTCCGATGCTAGGTCGAATTCGGCCTGCTGAGGTGCTTCAATCTGATAGCAGTTGAGTTTATGCAGATAGCCCCAACATTCCCAGCGCCATGGCGCATTGCGGATCTGGTCAGCCAGAAAATCGTACAGCAACTGCATGCTGCGCCGGATATAGATCTCCCGCTTTTCATCGGGCAGCTGCTCAATTGCCGTGCCCAGCAACAGCTGCTGTTTCCCTGCTACGGTGCGGTGCGATATCGGCAGGATGGACGTGCCGAGCAAGGCACTTAGCAATGCTATTCCCTTACGGACAAAGAGATCGTTTGCCAGAAAGCTGATCTTAACTTTTTTGTCGATCTGGTCGGAAGTACCGCTGTTGCCATCGGCAAATATGAGCAGGTGGCGGCCCGCCTTTATGGCCGAGCGTGCTTTGAGCAGCACCTGCGGATCGTCGCTCATCAAAAAACGGAAGCAGGCTCCCTGCTCCTGCCGCGCTTGCTGCAACGCCGCAAAAAGCGTCTGATGCCGGGCAAAAACCTTCCGGTCGAGCAGAAGGTCGAACTGAATACCCGCTTCGGCCAGCACCTGCGGCAAAAAGGCATGCATGCCGAGGTGAAACAGGACCAGAATCTGGGGTGGCTCTGCCCGCAGCTTCCCGAGCAAGGAAGTATCCCAGTGCAGTGTCGCATGAAAAGGTTGCGGCTGGTGATACGCTTTCCAGCGTTGGTAAAGTGTTGAATGTTCTGCCCAAGGCAATGCCGGGAGGTAACGGTGTATATGCGCAGAAAATAGCGCATAAGTCCAGCTGTGTTTATTGTCGGTATACATCATATCGATTCGGTTTTAAAAGAGGGAGGGCAAGGACCTGCCTGGTCCTTCCCTACCTCAAGGGTATTTGGCTGCAAAAATTAGAAAGCTAAGATGGGGCAGCTGTCTGCATCATCTTCGTCATCTGAGATAAATGGCAGCAGCGCTGTCCATTGGAGCATCGTTTGCTCCGCCAGCACCTGATCCAAGCCATTGAATTCCTGTTCTTTCAAGATTTTCATTTCATAGCATCTAAAATTAATAATCGGCCCTCGCGCAGGCTGTACCTTCCCGCGGTCGAGCACATGAATACTCCAATTAGTTCCAATAAAAACAAATATGTTTGAACAGCTAAATAATTCCAAAAAAAAATTGCAGATAACAGGCACGTTGTCGATTGGCTTACAGTCAGGACGATCAGCTGTCGGTTAGTCGACAGAAAATACTGATTTCGACCAAAAGCTGTCGGTTGGCCCCAAAAACAGGTTGATTAGCATTTTATTTGGTGGTCTTCCCTTAAACTTCATAAAATCATCTTTTAGCTAATTATAAATTATAGATGATAAAACCCTATACTTTCAACCTGGGGAGTGACTATAAGATAGTTTCTTGCCCCACACAAGCAATCACTTTCCCTATACGGCATGCCCAGCAGCAGCATTGGGAATCCCCTCGCAACCGGGTGAGCGAACAGACTTTTGACGGCCGTTTTGCCTATCTCTATTCCTATGAATACTGGATCGAAGAGGCCATGGACATCGCTATCGAGATCAGGCTGGAAGACTTGCATCTGATCTATCCCCTATTCAGCCAGCAGACCATCTTTGCCAAACAGGCCGCTGCGGATTTTGTGGTTGAAATTTTGCCCAGCCATGGCAGCTATTTTTACCTACCGCCGGGACAATACAACCTTCATCTGCCTGTGGGGCATCATGTTTTGATCGGCTTTGTTATCGATGCGGGCATGTTCAGGCCACCGGCACTGCAGCATTTCAGATTCCTCGTTCCCCTTCTCCGGGCCCGAAAGGAACGTTCGCCTTTTCCTGTCCAAAGCATCCGTTTTCGCGTGGGCAGCATTACGATCAAATACCTGCAGCTTATCTTCAGCCGTCTCAATCCCTATATCCTCGACAATGAGTGCATCCTGCTCAAACATCTTATTTTTTTGGTCAACCTGAGCCGCTTCAAACTGCTGGAGCAGGACTCCGACATCCCCCTTCCGGAGCAGGCAAGGCAGCTGCTCGAGCTGTTCATTGTGCAGGAAGGAGCACATGCCCGACTGAAGGATATTGCGAAAGCACTGCGCATAGCGCATGCTACCCTGAGCCGAAAATACCATGTCTACCATGGCGTCAGCATGCGCGCAGACCGCAACAGACTGCTGCTACAGCATATCGGCCAATTGCTCATCGAAAATGAGAAGCAGGCGGCCACCGCAGAAGTGGCCGGATTCGGTGGGGTCAGCGAGATGAACCGCTTTATTTGCCGAATGAGCGGCATGACCACCGCCGAGTATAAAAAGCACATCGAAACACAACAGCATAAATAACTTATCCTCTAATCCGATAAAAAAGAACATGAAATTTTACAACAACCCAAAGCTTGATCGCGACTGCCTCTACAATATCCTGCAGGACTGCTACGACATCTTGCCCCGACTGATGAACCTCATTGCGCCCGAGGGCTGGGAAAACGGATATACACACCAGGAACTAATGGTCCATCGACAGGAACTCTATGATAGCTTTCTCGACGATATTGAACCCGAAGATTATCTCAGTTTTGACGACTATTTCAGCTTCAGCTTTCCGCCGGAGCAAAACAGCCAGCTTGAGCTTTTTTACCTGCTGGCCGTTATCCTGACCGAGATCACCTGTGCTTCGACCATCTATCGGCCGGGCGAACCGGAGGCCTATTATTTTGACCCTCAGGATATGCAAGATATGATGCTTAAGACAGCCGCCCAGCGCCGGCAACTCGATGGGAACTGTCATCGCCACTGTTATAATCTACTTCCGCCCTGCCCCGAGCCATTGCTTGAGGAAATGGATCTACATCACTGCATCGAAGCCCTGTTTACCATCCTGAGGAGCTATGGCTTTAAACTCGACTATTGGGACGTGGAGCTGCTCGAGATCGCCGAACTGCAGGATGCGCACAACGAGGTCTTTTACAGCATTCTCGATCCCGAAGAAAAAGAAAAAAAGCAGATAGAGCTCAAACAGGAGATTATCGCGATAATGGATGGCTATACTACTCATGTGGAAGATCCCTTTGATATGCCCGCCATTGTGAGGCTGTTCAATCAGCGCAAAGTATGCCCCATTGTGCTGGCCTATCTTCACAGCTATGATGAGTTCCCGAAGGGCTACCCCTATCGGCTGGAAGATTACTGTGAGTAGAGGGATGTTTGCCCTGACTAGCCGGATATAGCGATAAGCAAAACCGGCCTATCGCCAGATCATCTTCGGCCTAACGCTGGGGCTGTCGGAGATTGTAATTTAGCCTTACAAAAGTTGGTAAACGGTTAATAAAAAACACTATGGAACGAAGCGAAAAATATATACAGTATGATGGAACTGGGGCAAATTCCGTTCAAAAGATTAGTTTATATAATTGGTTAGGAAGCAAATTCACTGGGGTGGTTTCGTACATCAGGAATCATCCCCAAGAATTTTTCCTGCAAGTATTGACTTTTGTCTTTATCTGCCTGTGGATCTTTGTCGGATCGAAAAAAGTATTCACCTACGCCGAATTTCGCGCATCCATGATCAGGCAACCTTTTGCCGATCAATATGGCATTGTACTGTCGTATATCCTGCCAGCCGTGGAATTGGCCACAGGCATCCTCTTTATTTTTGAAGGGACAAAAAGATTGGGATTTTGGTTCACGACCTTCCTGATGCTCGTTTTTTCAGGCTATGTGATCCTTGCCTTGCGCGATACTTGGGGAAGTATTCCCTGCGATTGTATACTAGAGTTTCCGATCAGCTGGAAAGCGCATCTTTGGGTCAATGGCCTGATCTCGATAGCATGTATTGTAGGCTTACTACTTGATTGGAAAATAAGAAAATCCTTTAAAACAACACGAAAACCCATATTAGGTTTATAAAGAAATTAGCAACACCTGTTACAGCGGAAGCTGAACCCTAGGCTGGTTCGGCGAAAGGGCTCGGCTGCCAAAAGACTAAGGGCTTCTCGTCCTAGATCGGTCTTAACTACCTGTCAGAAAGAGAAAAAACACAATTATAAATTATAGAAATACGCTAAACGTATGAAAAAAATGAAATTTAATGCAAAAGCCGCAGTAGCTGTGGCCGTTGCAATGTCATCCTTTATCGGATTGAACAGTTTTAAAAATGCTGAGAAAAAAACATCATCGTCTTGGTATCAGATTACAACAAATGCATCCAATCCAAGCGATGATGTATTAGGAAGTGCTATTACAGATCCAACCTTATCGGGCCAATGTAACACAACTCCCGATGACATGCGCTGTGCACGGTTTATTGAAAACCCCGATAATCACGACCTATCAGGGTTAACAGTAGATGAAGCATCACAATTGTCGAACGTTCAGATTACAAGTGATCTGACCTACAAACCAGAACAATAGATACATCATAATTTTGTTTATCATGGTTTGATTATTGGCTCCATCAAATTTATGATGGAGCCTATTTTTTACCTTTCAAATTGCAGCACATCAGATTTTATAATGACTTCATCAGGAGCAGGAAAGGTGTATCTGCGATCCCTTGCTTGAAGATAATACTCTGTTCCATTCACCGTCCGCTTTAGATCCGCCTTAAGATGATCTTCCCGATTGAGCCTTCTTAGATCGTACCAGCGATGTCCTCTTAAATACAATTCTTTCCGCCGTTCCAACAGCACGAGTTTCAATGCCATCTCCTGCGTCATATCTTTATATTCGGGTGCTGTACCTGGTTTATATCGGTATTTAAGCAACTCGCCAAGGGCCTTTAATCCATCATTGTTTTTACCCAAACGCACTAAGCACTCTGCCTTGATCAGATAAGCTTCGTCAAGCGCTATCCCCGTAAAGAGTGCAGCCGAACCGAGGTAGGATCCCTTGTACTGATACAGGTTTCCAACCTTAGTAAAGAAATAGCTTTTGCGCAGATCATTACCATCGAACAAATCCACAAACGAGGTCGGAACGGTCAATTTGGTTTTGGAAAAATATTCAACTAAGTTCGCATTTTCAAAAAACAGAAACTCCCTGTTGCCTATTCCATTTGCCGGGAAAGTATAACTAGCTCCGAGCGTAATACTATTATAGTCCATTAATGAATACCCCTCGTTTAACGCCATGTTGGCGTAGGTCAAGGCTTTCTCAAAATCACTTTTGACCAGATATAGGCGAGCAAGCATGATCATGGCACATGCCCGACTGGGCAGATACAATACGGGCACCTGTTTGGGCAATTGATCAAGCGCTTGCAACAAATCACGTTCAATCTGTGCATAAGTCTGCGTTACGGTCGCCCTTTTAGAAATTAAAGTCGGATCATAATCCAATCGCAAAGGAATTCCAAATGTTTCATTGTCGATATCGCCCCAAGGAACAGCAAAATGCATTGCCAAAGTGAAAAATGATTTCGCTCTAAAAAACAGGGCGTAGCCTTCGAGTTTAAGTCGTGTGCTTTCATCCTGCTCTTTGCCTTTCAATTTTTGCAATCCATCGAGTACGAGATTAGCATATAAAACCGTCTGATATGGATTGTTCCAATCGGGCACATCCTCACCTTCAAAAAGATCCTTGCTCCAGACATAGGCATTTTTATCCTGTAGCTTTTTCAGTGCCAGCCAAATATTATCACCCACAGCGATTTCATCACCACTGGCAATACCGAGACCATTTCCCGTGGATGTATTCATAACCGTGTACTTATTGAGCAGCATTTCGAAATCGGTCAAAGTCGATGGTACTAGCTGCGATTTGTTGTTCTTTACATCCAAAAAACTGGGGTTACATCCCCATAAAAATAATAGACAAAGTAAACTCAAAAGTCTTTTCATGATTTAATAATTTAAGTGAATACCTATCGAATATGCATTGGGAATCGGATAACTTGAATTGACCGCATCGGGGTCAATGCCAAATTTATTGGAACGGTATAGGATCAACCCACCATTGTACTGCGCAAATAACCCCATATTGGCACCCCTCACGCTTTTGAATGCGAAGTTATAGTCCAGACGAATATCTGAGAGCTTTATAAAGTCCCCCTTCAGCACCAAGGGACTTACATTTGCATAATAGCTATCCCGGTTGGCGTTTACATCGCTCGGTAAAGCCGGTACTATCGTTGTGTTTTCATCCCCCGGTTTTTGCCAACGTTCAAGATAGTCGATATTGCCAATGCTATTTTGAAAAAGCTTCGCATAGTCAATGGACTTCCTTCTAAAATAGAAGCCATTTTTCCATTGGACCAAAAAGCTCAGACCAAAGCTTTTATATGCAAATGTATTGCGTATACTTCCCTGATATGGCGGAAAACTCCGCCCTACTAAAATGAGGTCGTCTATCGAGATGCTATTAAAATACCCTGTATAATCCTTGTCTCCACGCGGAGTAAGTAACGTTCCAGTAGCCGGATCCAGTCCGCCAAATGGGTAGGCGTATATTTCATCCAACGAATGCCCCTCCCGAGGTCTCGGAGAAGATACAAAGCTGCTCGTTTTGACAGCACTATTTGCTATGTAGTTGGTCACCTTGTTAGTCGTATAGCTCCACAATAGGTTAGCATCCCATCTAAAATTGCCCTGCAGAATGTTTGCGCTCAGATTCAGATCTAGCCCATTGGTAATCATATTGGCATAGTTGATCCGGTTGTCAACATTTGACACTCCATTTAAAGTAAAGATGCCCGTCGTTGGATCCAAAAAAGATTCGCCGATCAGATCATTTCCATCTTTGGAATAAAAATCAATCGTTCCACGAATTCTTCCGTTCAGCACAGCAAAGTCGAGTCCCAGATTAAGGATATTGATTCGCTCCCACTTTAAACTGGGATTTCCAGCACTGGATAAAGTAGCACTCGGCAATGAATTCGGGAATACGAAAGTCGCCACATAAGCTGTAGGCAAAGCACTGATTTTGTTGACCACATTTCCTGTCACCCCATAACTAGCCCGCAGGTTGAGCCTAGAGATCCAGTTTGGCGTTAACTTTAGGGAATTTTTGAGGTCTTCATTGACGCCGATAGACCACAGCGGTACACCTTTTTGGTTTGTTTTAACTCCAAATAAATTGGAAGCATCCCATCGGGTACTAAGGCTAAGGGTGTGCATCTTATCAAATACATAATTCAGATTGCCGTAGTAAGAGATATATCGGTTTGTTAATTCCAGTGTTGTAGCTGTATTGGTTGGAATCAAGCCGCTGCCCTCTGGGCGGACAGGATAGTATTTTGTATAATCGAAGCTTGTCTGATAGCTCAGGTTGTCGCTGTTATAACCATAGAGACGGCTTCCAGCTTCGGCAATGGTCTTATTCTCAGACAGCTCTGCTCCTGCCAATGCGTTGATCTGATGTCTTTTCAGAAAATTACGGCTATAATTTAGCTGGCCACGCCAGTTGTACGACTGGTCGCTCCCATTGTTCTGATCCAATATGGCACCCAGAGGAATGACATAAGTACCATCCGCTTGTGTGAATCTATTTACCAGATCGCGTACCAAGTAACTATCCTTGTTGTAGAGGTTACGAGTTGTGTTGATTCCTTGCTGAAATTGATATTTGAGCGATAAGTTCAATCCCGAGATAATCTCATAAGAAAGGCCTGTCCCTAACAATAGATTCCGGTTTGTCGAATTCAGATCCTGTTGGTTTCGATCTTTTATAGGACTAAAAGACCAGTCGAGCAAGCCATTCTTCTCGGCACTTTCAACATAGGAAGATAGGTAGCGGTAATTAATAGGAATCGCTGCGCCATCGCCATCCACAAAGGCCGTATAACTGTCTAGATTGCGGGTATAGTTTAAGTCGCTCAGCGAGTAACCATTATGAACAGACTCGTTCATATTCAACCGGATATTGGTATTGAGCACCAGTTTTTTGAGCAGGTTATATTCCGTATTCAATGATAAGGTATAGCGCCTGTCCCGATCCCCTACGATATTAAGATTGTTTTGATCGAAGCCCGCAGAAAGCAGATAATTGAAATTTGATCCACCAGCCTTGAGTTGGAGGTTATAGCGCTGCAGCCAGGACATCCGGTAAAGGTGTTCTTGAGCTTGCTCGCGTACATCCCTATTTCGCAGGATCTCTTTCTGTTGTTCCAATGTGGTCAGATCAATCAGACCATCGTTATATTTAAAATTGAGGGCGGCTACACCAGGCAGTAAAGTCGGATTAGCCCGGTTGTAAAAACCCCGATCAAAGAGCGTTTGTTCAAGATCAACACGATCCGCGGAGGGGATATAGTTTCTATTGTAAAATAAATCAGGCCTATCCTTTAAGATACTGCTTGCCGAAAAGGTTAGCTTCAAAGGTGTATTATTAATACCCTTTTTGGATGTCAGTACGATCACCCCATTACCAGCTTTAGCTCCCCAGATTGCTGCCGCAGAAGCATCTTTGAGTACCGTTATACTTTCGATATCATCGGGGTTGATCTGGTTTAGATCCCCTGTATAGGGAAAATTATCCAAAATAATCAAGGGCTCCGAACTAGATTCAATTGAGACTACCCCCCGCAGTCGCAGTGACGGCTTATTCGTGTTCTCATTAAAATTTGTCCTTCGGTCAAATTGAAGCCCACTGGTAATACCCTCGAGTCGCTCTATAATGTTTGGAGAGGGATTACGCTGCAGCAACTTTTGATCAATCTGTACAAAGGAGCCCGGCAAATTTCGCTTATCCGAACGATAATATCCTGTATTGACGATGGCTTCATCTAGCTGCACCGACGTGGCTTTCAGGCGAATCACAGCAATTGCGGGATCTGACAGCAGGGAGACTATTTGCCTACTGTATCCAATTGCAGAGGCTTCAATCTGCTTTTGCCCATGCTGTACAAAAGAAAAATAACCAAGGTCATCAGTCTTTAACACCTTATTTTGTGGCATCAACCGAATATTAACATTTGGGATAGGCCTATCGTTGCTGTCGATTACCCTAATCTTTCGGGTTTGCTGTGCACTCGCTAGCAATGGAAGCAATAGCAGTATAAAAAAATAGAAAATAGCTTTCATTAGTTTTAAAGGTTAATTGGTTTATTTTTCAACTTCTTTGAGCAGAAGCACCGGAACTTTCTCATAACCGACTTTAAGAGTTAGGTTGTACCGTTTCAGTTCCCTTTGTACATAATCCATCGATCCTTTACCGATAAGATCCATCGGGAATTGCATATTGACGACCAGCTCTTTGGACAAATTAGTTTGATCGACTATGCGATTATCATCAAACAGTTCATTGGGAAGTTTTGGCAATCCCGTTCTTACAAAGTCTAACCATTTAAGCTCTCCATATCGGCCACTGAAATAACGATAACCAGGTTCAGAAGACTTCGCTTTCTTTGTTAGCAGTGCTATTGTCTCCTTCGGCTTACCGATACATTTTAACACTGGGACTTTATATTGTTTTGATTGATCAATACTGATCTCGAGCTGATATTCGGCTAGCACATAATCAGCTAGGTACTGCCGGAACAGATTTAAACCTTCTTTCTCTCCTATCCCCTTTGGTGCGCGAAATTCAACAGTTCTACTGTTTTTTCTCAGCCAGTCGCCATAGATCGAATCTTTAGCAAAGTCATTATTATACATTTTGGGGCGTCCGATTTTAAGCTTACTTTTCAGATCAGGTCCAACCTCATATTTTATCGCTTTTAAACGATCGATTCTGTCAGTCAACAGATCCTGATAAGCAAATACAAGCAATTGATCGATGGGAATATTGATACCATAGTAGAGCCAACCATTAGGCGTTTTTACTGTTTTAAAAGTTACCTGCGCATAGCCCTCGGTGTAGCCACCAACTTTAAAGCTATCCTTTTGATAGCGTACAACTGCTGGAGCACTATGCTCCTGAAAGAAAGGCTGATTAGGATCTATTACCTTGATATCTGCCTCGTTGTAGATGGAAGGCATTTTTCCAGCAAGCAACATATTGATATTTTCCAACGTGGCGTAATTTGCTCGCGGCATTGCTATTACCTTTCCCTTATAGATCCAGACCATATGTGGGATAGCTTGGTGTGGAAAGTAGCGGGACAAGATCGAATCGTTGATCACAGACTGATGTTTCCAAGCAAAACGGTTAAGGACAGCTTGAATTTCGGCAGTTCCCTCATAGGTGACGGGTATGATGGCAACCTTCGCGGTATCTATCTTGCCGAGCAGTTGCTCATTCATATTTTTTAAGGAACCAAGACATGGCATACACCAGTGTGCCCAGAAGTCCAGTATAATGAGTTTGTTTCTATCCTTATCTAAGGACCTGTTATAGGTCTTTCCGGTAGACCAGTCGATCATCTGGTGCACCTCACGGTAAAAGGCTTCGGGAATCTGGTCATTGATATAAAGCCCATCGGCCCCGCTGTCCTTGCGGGGCGTCTGAGCTGATAAACTAAACATAGAAACTAATACAAACAAGATTACAAGTAATGCAATCTGTATAATTGGAATTTTGACTACCTTATCAAATAAGGTTATGAAGCTTTTTGATGTATTTTGTTTTGAGCTGGGATCCCCTTTCACTATAGACAGTTCTCTCCCAGCCTTATAAAAATTGTTCATTTTTAAGGTTTTAAAAATGGTCATAATTCATCCTTTTCCTAAGCGAATGCCTAAGATTAGGTTGTTAGAATAACTCGTAAAATTTTTCCGATATAGTCGTCTAAAAATTGGTTAACAAGGCAGTTGATATGGACGCACTGACACTGTTTCGGATATGATCGTAAAGATCTATTACTACAGATAAGCTAAGGAGGAACTCCTAGGAAAATTTGATGTTCATTGATGTTCATAACTCTCTTTTTTAAGTTTATAAAAAAGCTTGAGCGATGAATCTTAACTGGTTTGAACTATCTCAAAAAAGAGATGGGACTTACCTATGAATTCTACAGACGGCCCTAGGAAGCCAAAAAGCGAATCAAGAGCAAGCCCATCTCTCCTTTGTTCCAACAAAGGTAGAGATATGGCCTTTAACTCCCGATCTTGCGCTTTTGAAAATTTCCTAGGTTTTCTGTAACAAGATTCAGCGTTAAAAGCTATTCAAAATATTAATTTACAATACTATAAAATAAATCAACAGTACAAATATACGCATTTTAATATTACAAATATCCAAATTTTATCGGATTAAAAATTTTTACTCGATAAGCGATTTGAATGTATAATCGTACATGGTGAAAATAAGCCCATTATCGTTATATATAATTAATCGCGTGGTCTATCGATTATATGTATTAGGAATCTTGCAATCTAAGTTTTCGTTAATTCTTGACAAAAGAGACACATACGTAAATAATGTTAAGAACGAAAATATGGATGCCGTTTTTAATCCTATCGATTTCCCGTCAATCGCTACTGCTCTTGACTGGGAAATTCATGACCTTCTACCGCCAGATAATTTTCCATATAGTGATGGCACATTGGTTGACAAAGTGGTTTTTAGCTTAAGCAAACCATCAGATGCGGAAGAAGTAATTATGGGAATGAAAGATATTGGACACTTTAAAAAGGAAAAGTCATTAAACGACATTTTTGAACACCTATATCTAACGGAAAATATGTCAGAAAAACGCAAGGTAATTACTGAACTTCTAGAAAAGTTGGTTTCCAACAATGTATTGGAGCTAAACAACGGAAAATATTTAGCTTAATCAAAATTTTCTTACTTTTGGGTCGAGTAAATTGGCCACACCAATGGAAGAGAAAGAAGATAACCAAACTATATCAACTACAGAACATCTTAGCAGGCAAAAAGTCTCAAGAATTGACTTCGAAATTCTTGTTAATTTTTATGAAATCTGCAAAAAGAAAAAGATATCTGAGCGAGAGGTTTCGTTTTTAATGGGAAAGGTGAATAAGTATTTCTCCGAAATTCTCAATCCTTTTTTCAAAGAACATATTAAGACCGAGTACCTCGATATTCTACCCGCCATTGCGTCAACCGGTATCCGGAAAATTATTCCAAACGATGTTGAACCAAAAGAAACTATTGATATCCGTGGCACCCATACACGAGAGACAGACAAATATTCGGAAGTAGACTACTATAAATTTACTGTCACTTATAAGGATGGCACAACTAGAAACTATCGTTGGAAAATAACCGTTACTAAAGGATCAAGATCTAAAGTGAACCCAGAGTTACTGGAGGTCTTGAAAAAATTAATCTCACGCCATTACTTTCACAAGCCAAAATTTGCGCTTAATATTTACATTTTACTCAAATCAAAATTTAAAAATACTTTTAGCCCGTTGGAGTTACAGATTGGGCTTTCGAAATTGACAAATAAAAGCTTCGATCCAGAATTTGCTCTTCAAGAAGGTGTAGACAATATGAGGATTACATATAGTAAGATTTTAAACGAAACCGAAAAGTTTTTGGAACATTGTCAAGACCATATGATATGGATTTCGAGCTATGTACCTTTAAGCTCTCCCTCGACTAAGTATTTTATCTGGTATGAAGATACTGACGGAAACGACAAGCTACTCACTTCTTCTGATGATAATGTCCTTCTATCCTCTTCCATAGAGAGGTTGCTCACTTTATTGAAGAGTAATAATGATATCTTCAAAGCACCTGTTAATTTCGAAGCGTGGCTATCGGGCATGGAAGACTTCCCTCCAACCATATCGACCACTTATTCTCCTAAAGAAATTATCGTCGGCTTCGAAGCAGATTCAGTTTCCGTAGGCACTCTCACTGATTTCGTAAACTTTTACAATCTAATCGGCGATCTAGGTTGCCAAGATGAAAGGTTCACAGAACTTTTAGATTTACGCGAAGCTGGAGAACTTAGAAATGTCTGGGATTACTATTGCGATAATCATCTTTTCAAAGCAAGAAAACATAAAGGACTGTCGTTTGACAAGGCGAAGCTTATTGTTGATTTTAGGGAGTTGATAGAGAGATTTGAAAGTAACATTTTCAGTTAAATATCAGTAAATTTATTGACTAATATTTTCTATTTTTATTATATTATAGCTACATATTATTAGATATTTTTATGAGTACAATAAAGGACTTAATCTATTTTGATTACGATAAAGCTAAGTCATTAAATAGTCAATTGAATGAGGGACTATTAAGTAAATTAACCAAAACTATTGAACAAGAATCCGGTGGAAATTCAGAAATAGGTTTTGATATCAAAGTTTTAAAGGGCAAAACTGGCGGTAATGACAAAGAGAAGTACCTAAGAACCGAAACAATAGAAATTTACCACGAGCTACTAAATCAGATTGAAAAATCACTAGCACAGAAAAATATTCTGACGGATATAAATCAAAATTTTGATAGAGGACAAAAAAGCTTTAATGAATTTTTACTTGAAGTTCCCAATTTTAAATATGTGAAAGCCACGGGATGGTGTACATTCGAAGATTTTGAACGTTTTAAGCAAATAATGTCTAACTTCAATGAAATACAAAGACTAATTTATAGTTCGGCATTAACTGAAACTCCTGAATATAAGAGCCACAAGGAAGAAATAAATAATTTGAGACGGGAGCTAAAAACCAAACCCAACCCAAATAAGGAGATAGGTAAATTAAATGCACTGGAGCGGAAATATGATAAAATGATCGAGGATCAAATGAATGCGACACTTCTAGACGAAACATTTATCGAAAGAGTGAAAGTTTTCTTGGATACCTTCTCTGCCAATAGATTAAATTTTAGATTAGCTCCTTTTGATATATTTAACGATTTCCAAATTTTAGCTAATTTGAAAAGTGATTACCTTGTCAACGGAAATTTTGATGATATAATTTATACATATGGCTCAAGACCTAATATAAAACTATCAATATTTGGAGTAGTCACTTCGTGTCCACAAAAACCTGATCAGCGAGTCGATTTAAATGATGAATACATCGGATATGACAACAGTGAATTAGAGGACTCTGAGGTATTTATTAAAGCTTTTAGAGGTGTGTTTTCATCTTTTGAAGCATTCGAAAAATTCTTCTTTGTCCCCTCTTTTCCAAAAATAGCTGTAAGTCCAATATCAATTTATCAGGAAATCATATTCTAGGAAAGCTTTCTGATTTAAATCGAAAACGGTAAAACTTAACCTTTTTTAACACAAAAAAACTAGATAGCAACAAGCTATCTCAGACATAAAATATATGAAAAATTTTATAGAAATACTACTTGAAGAAAAATCAAAAGATAAGACCTCATTTATTCTCTATAATCAATGGATTTATGACAAAGCGCTTATTCCACAAGCTCTCAATTCAATATCGTCCATTTTTCCTCACTATAGTTTACATAATGTTACACACTCTGAGGCAATAATCTCCAATATTATTAAAATAGTTGGACAAGATAATCTAAGATGTTTTACGGAAACAGATTTATGGCTAATTTTAGAAAGTGCCTATTCTCACGATTTAGGAATGATTGTCACATCCGATCTCATAAAGAATGTTATTGAGAACGGTGAAATTCAAAATCACCTTGTTAAAATTCAGGATGATCCTAATCATGATTTACATGAATATTCCTTAAAACTTACAATAAATAATAATAAAATTGAATTTATTTCCAATACCTTCTCATTGGAAAAAAGTGATGTTTTTAGATATATTTTAGCAGATTATTTTAGAAGCACGCATGGCTCAATTACAACAAAATATCTAACGAATCCCTCTTCAATTGCTTTAGATACACCTCGAACGATAATCCCTCAAAGATTGTATGATATTTTAGGCAAAGTATGTGAAGCGCATAGTAAAAATTTTCAAGACTTATTTGAACTCCCGTTCGAAGAGGATGGAATTGATATAGATGTTGCGCACCCTCGACTTATTGCTTCGTTACTTAGACTTGGGGATTTACTAGATATAGATAATGGTAGATTTTCTAAAACAGAATTAAAAACCCTAAATAATGTACCTGATAGTACGCTTCATCATCAACAAAAACATATGTCTATTAAGCATAAATCTATAAATTCAAAAAAAATTGAACTTATTGCTGAATGCGAAGATAAATATGTTGCTCTAATAACTCAAGATTGGTTTGGTTGGATAAATGAAGAATTTACTAATCAGACTTTATCATGGAATAATATTTCTCCGTCCGAATACAATTTCAACCTCCCTACTGTTGATAAATTGGATGTTGAATTAAAAGGATATGAAAAATCGGGATTAAAACATGGAACACGATTTACTGTTGACACTCCCAAAGCTTTAGAATTACTTAAAGGTGCAAATTTCTATGAAACTCCTCTAAAGGCAATAAGAGAATTATTACAAAATTCTATAGACTCAACCCTTCTAAGAGTTTGGGAAGAAAATAGACAATCTATTAAAGATTTTAAAGATTTTCTCGAAATCAGTAAAAACTACCCCATATCCATCACCTTGTCTTCAAATAATAGAGGAATAACACATTTTCAGATTGACGACAATGGCGCCGGTATTAGTAAAGAAGATCTAAAATATATGATTTCTGCTGGAAGTTCATCCAAAAATATAAGGAAGATTGCTAAGATAAAAGAAATGCCCATTTGGATGCAGCCAGCGGGATATTTTGGGATCGGATTTCAGAGTTCATTTTTACTTTCAAATTTAGTGGAGATATCTACAAAATCTTTATTAACCAATGATCGATGTATTATAGAATTTCATAGCCCTGACAGTAAATATAAAGGAAATGTTTATTTAAAGACAGAGACAAATCTTAAATCACGAATAAAAACAGGTTCCACTATAAATTTAAAAATTGATGATAAACGAATTTTTGATAACTTATCATTTACATTAGCTGACTCAAATTTAAGTTTAAATTATTCTTTTGCTTATTTTGGAATTTTGGAAGAACTTAGAAATATAGCTAAATTTTCATTTTTTCCAATGATAATAAATGGAGAAAAAATAGAGCGAACGAAATTTGACTTTGTAAGCTCATCCGGTATTGAAATAAAATTTGATGAAGCTAGATATTTTTGCGAAGTTTTATTTAAAAATTCTCCAATTCACGGATTCAATTTCAAACATTTTAAAGGAATAATCAATTACCATGCACATGATTCCTCTATTCTAAATATATCTAGAAGAGATTTCCGTCAAAACAGCTTGTTATCAATTGAAAATGAAGTGCTTTCCGCATTTCAAGAATTCATTAAAACCCGAAATGACGACAATGTTTATTTGAAAATTATTGATTTTATACATTGCAACAATAAGGACAAAAATTTACAATATTTATTTGACAGAAATTTTCTCCCTTTTAATAACCTAGCAGAGGGTATTAGTATAAACAAAGTTTTAAACTTCGACACTATAAGATTTCAATTTAATACTTCGTATAAGGTCTTAACTATTTTCAATAATGAAGATAATGAACTTATCGTAGAATGTGGAACCCTTACAGATAATAATATCTTACTGGATATCTTAATAAAAGAGGTTAAGTCATCCTTTGAGAATGTATCTTATACAGGTTATCGTACCATAAATGAAGGTTTCATAACTTCCTGGCAGACGGAGGTAACATATAGTAAACTTCCAATTGTTAATAACATGACAGTAAAAGAAATTATTCAAATTTCTCAAAACCAATTTACTCCATATAAGCTAATTTACTTACCAGACATCAACGAATACAAAAATTTATTTATAAAAAGTGAAGTAAGTAAAGACGCGTCAATTATTTACGGAAGGAATATAGATCAATCTTACCGTTGTATTCTATCTCCTTTGATTAGAGTAACTAATGATCTTTGGATTGATATTGACGACGAGGCATTTTTTAATTTGATAAAATCTCATCTAATAAATA
>JAITLV010000158.1 GCA_031277685.1 Sphingobacterium sp.
GATGATTGTCCTCTGTCATGGTCTGGAAATTTTTCTCTTCCCCCCCTATTGCGACTTTCGCCACACCACTCGGTGCTGAGATCGAGGCCGGTTTCTTCTTGCCATCAAAGAAAATAACATCCGGTGTCCCATCATGATCCAAATCTATCAGTTTTTCCAGTGCGGGGACATAGATTCCTGTCCAAGGCATAGTCGCCATGAGTGAACCCATCTTCCATCTTTTCAGATCACTGAAACGGAAGCCTTCAAGCGCCAGTTCGACTTGCCTTTCGCGACGGATCTCCAATAATACAGGATCATTAATATCGGGAAAGAATGTATATTGCAGATAGCTGTCCACCTTGGTCGGCAAGGTATTGTTTCCTGAAGTAATACCCGCCCGGGCACGTAATGCCCCTACTGTCTTTGTCCAGTCGTCATCATTGAACAGCCCCAGTTCCCGGCTTGCTTCCGCATAGTTCAACAAGATTTCGGCATAGCGCATAAGCGGTATAGCATTGGTATTATAGCCCCCGTTGTCATAATATGGATCATCCAGTGTATACTTAATAGGTTGATAACCGGTATAGGTGTAACTCGCAAAGTTCGGGGGAGCCGATACACCGCCACGTTTGTAGCCGGGCGTACGGATTAACTGTGCCAAACGGTAATCCCGATTCTGGCATTCCTCATAAAACTCCTCCGTCTGAAAATTTGGACGACTGGTATAAGGTGATCCGTCCAGATTTAAAATACTGTTGATAAAAGGTCTTATCAGGCTCAGTCGTGGGCCATAGGTCGCCGATGTCCACCACCAGTTCGCATCGTTCATCAATGCTTGCTCTTTGCTGAATGCAAGTCCAAACATGACCTCCTGTTTCACGGGTTGATTACTGATAAATAATTGACGTTGCGACAGCTTGGGATCGTTGGCTACATACAAACTATAAGGTCCCTTTTCCATTAAAATCTTACCTGCATCGACAGCCATTTTAAAGAAATCTTCCGGAGATGTAGCGAGACCTAACTTATGGTATTTCCGGTAGGAACCCTCAAATAGCGCAATCCGCGTTTTTAAGCCGAGGGCTGTCCATTTGTTGATCATTGTAGCATCGCCACCATCATCCGTAATATTTGCGTAGGCAAAGTCCAGATCCGCCATAACATTCTTCATAACCAATTCGCGTGAGTCCCTTGGCGCATCAAGAATATCCGTCTCGTCAACAGCCAATGGATGATCTACCCAAGGCACATCGCCAAAACGAACCACTTTTTCGTAATAGAACCAGGCCCTAAAAAAGCGCGCAATACCGATATAATTGTTTTTAACAGCATCGCTCAGGTTGGGATTCGTACATTTGACGATCATCTGATTGATGTTGCGCAGCGCGGTGAAGTCCCAGCCCGAACTCACTTCGGGGCTATAAGCTCCTTGCGCTATAAAGTCATTTAAACTGTTTACGGCAGAATAATCGGCCATGGCATCGCCTTTGAAGGCGTCGCTTCGAGAAGTTATATTTCGGTAAAAGGAATAACTGTACGTCTTTAATCCATTTTCCGTTCCAAAAATATCTTCTTCTGTGCCCGATGCTTTAGGCAGCTCATTCAGTTCGCAAGAACTGAACAAAAGTGCTATGATAGATATAAATAAGGTTCTTTTCATTTTTTTAAATATTATAATCCAATGGATAAGTTGAAACTAATGCTTTTCATGGTCGGGTAGTTAAATCCATCACCACTATTGGAGTTTTTGGCATCAAGACGCATTGTACTGTTCGAATCCGAATCAGACTTAGCTAGATTGCCCACGTCCAGATCTTTTGTTCTTTTATACAATGGTGACCATGTCCACAGGTTTTCACCCGACAGTCCGGCACGCAGGCTACTGATCTTGAGTCTGGAAGTCAATGACTTCGGGAAATTATAACCAATTTGAATGTTTTTCATCCGGATATAGGCAATATTCTGGAGGAACCTGGTCTGTTGGGTAGCCTTCATAGACTCATTGTAACCAGCATAACGCGGCAAATAAGCCGTTGGATTATCCTCAGTCCAATAATTATTGAGGTGCCACTCAGGGAGGTTGTTGTAAGGTCTGTTGTACTGCCCCCAAAAGATAGATTCATTGCTTGGATACCAATCCTGTTTTCCTACCCCCTGAAAGAAGGTCGAGAAATACACATTTTTCCAATCCATATTGATATTGAAACTATAGATATAACGTGGCTCATAGTTTCCGATAATGGTTTTGTCACCGTGATCATAGATTGTATTACTGCCATAGTTAATTACACCATCATGATTGAGATCAGCAAAACGTAGATCGCCGGGATAGATCACACCAGAATTGGAAGATTTGATCACATTCTGTTTTGGAGCGTCCTTTATTTCAGCCTGGTTCTGGAATAAGCCCTGAGTCACATATCCCCAGATTTCGCCCAAACGTTGTCCTTGATAATACCGGTCTTCCTGATATCGGTCGGTCTGCAATAGTCCGGTTTTATTTTCATAGCGGTCTATCGTTGATCTGTAATCGGCCAAGGTTGCCTTTACCGACCAGTTGAATGGGCTATTATTCAGCTCAAATTTATCTTTATAGGCAAGGCTCAGTTCAAATCCCTTGGTCGTCATATCCGCATAGTTTCCTTTAGGTGAAGCAGCCCCAAAGATATCGGGCAGTTCCACACTCAGGGTGTACATATCCAAGGTTTTGCGCTGATAAAGATCCCCTGTAAATGTCAGTTTACCGTTTAACGAGGAGAAGTCAATACCAAAATTGGTTGTTCGGGCAGTTTCCCAGGTTAGGTTATTCGGAATTACCTTTGGCACAGAGGTGTAGGAAGGCCGTTGTCCATTCAGCAGGCGGTCTCCGACCCGGACATCATAAAGATCCATAAAAGAGTATGGGTCCACGACGCCATTCCCCAATGAGCCATATGAGGCACGGAATTTCAAGTCTGAAATAAACCTTTTGTCCACTGTAAAAAATGGTTCTTCAGATACCCGCCATCCTGCAGACGCTGATGGAAAAAATGCCCACTGTTGATCTACCGGGAACCGGGAAGAACCGTCATAACGACCATTAAATTCAAATAGGTAACGGTCTTTGAAAATATAATTTGCCCGCATAAATATCCCGGCTGTACGGTATTTGTTATATTCCCCTGTCGCTGTTGTATTCTGTCCCGTTGCCAAATTGATATTTTCAACATCTTCATTTAACAGCCCCGTCTTGTTGACATAGGTACCATTGACAGTCCGTTGTTCATAATTATAACCAAGCAGCCCCTTGATATAATGATCGCCGATAGTTTTTTCATACTCACCATACAGGTTTCCAAATAAGTACTTCCATTTTTGGTCAACCTGGTAGATATTATTGTTCATATCCGTTTCCAGCTTCAGCATTTTCCCTTGTTGGGTACTGTATGGTACAGGTACACGGATACGAACCGCATTGATATCCCGGTTTCTGAAAGTCAGATCCCCCTTGATGCGTAACGTATTGTTCAAAAACTTGGTATCAAAAGAAGTGGTATTGCGGAGATCTCTATTTTCAGTTTCGATCCTGTTTTTACCATAGATAAAATCACCTACGGAATAAGCCGCAGAGAAACTTAGCGAGCCGTCCGGATTGAATATCGGTGACGAGGGGTGGCCTTCATCAGCGATATTGCGCCAGATATTCCCACCCTCACCGGCAGTCACAGGATCCCGGTATCTTGAATAGTTATAGTCGATATTATTACTGATGCGCAGCCAATCATTCACCTGCAGACCAGCTTTAGCCCGTGTATTATAGATTTTATATTTATCGGTGTTATAGCGGTACAAGCCGTTATAATCATAGGCACGACCGGAGATGTAGTAGTCAAACTTCTCGGCATTTCCATTGATCGACAAGTTATGGTCCTGTACAAAAGTATTGTCTTTGATCAGCGCGCTATAATAATCTTCATTACCATAGTATACATAATTGCCTTTATCATCAACCGTGACTTCGTCTGTGATTCCTTGTTCTTTTCGGCGTTTGAATTCGTTGAGCCAATCTAAGGTAAAGATCTGCGTTTTATTCAGCTTACTTGGGACAGACGAGTAATTGTTCCAGGCATTGTACGCATTAAAGAAATGCGATGCATATTCGTAACCGTCGGTTACAAAGTTAGGTCGGGCAATTGGCTTTTGTATCGACCCATTCCCGGAATAGTTGATTGAAGTTTTACCAGCTTTGGCACGCTTGGTTGTGATGAGCACAACGCCAAATGTTCCTCTGGAACCATATACGGCAGACGCCGCTGCATCCTTTAACGTTGTTACCGTTTCGATATCATTGGGGTTGATGACTGAAGGATCCCCTTCTACCCCATCGATAAGGATAAGGGCACTTCCACCCTGACCGATCGAAGTGGTACCACGGATATTGAAACTCGGTGCCCGATTGGGTTTACCGTCCGAGGGAGTAATGTTTAAGTTCGGAATAACCCCTTGGAGCATCTGGCTGGCATTGCCCAGTACACGACCTTCAAAAGCTTCAGATCCTACTTGATCCACTGCACCCGTCAGATTGACCTTCTTCTGCGTACCATAGCCTACTACGACCACCTCTTCAAGTTCAGTGTCCTTTGCCTCCATCACAATCCGCAATTCGCTTCCACTGACAGTAACCACCTGTTCACTGTAACCCACAAGCGTAAGTCTAAGTTTTTGACCGATGCTTGCCGCAATGTTAAACGCACCGGATGCGTCGGTAGATGTGTTTTTTTGGCTGGATAGATTGGTGATGGTAACACCGGGCATGGCTGCACCGTTTTTGTCTTTTACCACACCTTTTACGGTAGACTGAACTGCAATAGCTTGCGTCTCTTTCGTCAATTTGGCATAATTAGACGCTACGTTAGCCCAAGTAGGGTACGACAAGCCCAATGCCATACTGATTAGTAATGTTTTCTGCATTTTTTAGTCTGGTTTAGTTTTCCGCATCAAAGTTGATGCTTTCACTTGGTTTATAATTTACC
Source organism: Sphingobacterium sp. (assembly GCA_031277685.1). Classification (GTDB taxonomy): domain Bacteria; phylum Bacteroidota; class Bacteroidia; order Sphingobacteriales; family Sphingobacteriaceae; genus Sphingobacterium. The sequence continues at coordinate 4,995 of JAITLV010000158.1, forward strand.
TTAATATTAAGAAATATTTAATTAATAACAATACCGATCTACCCTAAACAGGTTTAGCATACTATTTATTAATACATAATAAACTTTTAGGTAACATAAATTATAATAAAAACATTCATCATTCCATAGCGTAATATAGAATCCGGCTTCCCATTTAACCTGTCTATTCAATAATTTTGCGCATGTGCTTTCGTTTATAAAAAGACTCAAACTTAAATGATAGAAAATAAGGAAGTTGATTCAGTAGCCAGAACAAATCTGATCATCCACGATTTGACTACAAGATCCGTGGATCTGCCTACATCCCAAAAATAGCAATTCATCAACTTTGTAGCATCAAATTATCTAAAACAGAAAAAAGATGAAATCACAAAAAGTATGGTTTGTCACTGGTGCCTCGAAAGGACTTGGGCTGACCTTGGTAAAAGAATTACTTGCCCAAGATTATCTTGTTGTCGCGACTTCACGAAAAAAACAAGCGCTTGAAGATGAAATTGGCGAGCACGAAAATTTTCTCCCCCTTGAAGTAGACATTACCAACGATGCGGATGTCAACCGCGCAGTGCTATCGGCCATTGACTATTTCGGCAGGATCGATGTCTTGGTCAACAATGCGGGTTATGGACAAACGGGCGCCATCGAGGAACTCAGTGACCTGGAAACACGTCGCAACTACGACGTTAATGTCTTTGGCTCACTCAATGCCATTCGCCATCTCGCGCCCTATTTCCGCCGCCAGCAATCCGGGCATATTTTCAACATTGCTTCTATCGGTGGCTTGGCGGGCAATTTCCCTGCGTTCGGGGTATACTGCTCCACTAAATTTGCAGTTGTAGGTTTTACAGAAGCTTTAGCAGTAGAAATGCAACCCTTTGGCGTGCATACAACGCTCGTTTATCCAGGTTATTTCAGGACGGATTTTCTATCTGAAAACTCCATTCACACCGCAGCAAACCCAATAGCGGATTATGTTTCGGCTAGAGAAACCGAAGCTGCGCACCTACATCAGATCCATGGCAACCAGGCCAATGATCCACAAAAAGCAGCAACGCTCCTGATCGAGTTGAGTACATTGTCAAATCCCCCATTCCATTTTCTGATGGGCGAAGATGCGTACGAACTTGCCAAAAATAAAATCAATACCTTGAGCGCTGAGATTGAAAAATGGAAAAGCTATACGGTATCCACAGGTTTCGAACAGCCAGTTAAATAACATCGTCATGCGGATGGTACCCGATAAAAACCAGTAATAACAAAAGATAAAATATGTAAATTTAACATTATGGAGAATACATTTCGCTTTCATTCCCTTTCGGAGTTCCATAGCTTTTGCGGACTGCCCAAACCAGCGCATCCATTGATCAGTTTGGTTGATTATAGTCAGGTACATTACCCCATCAATGACAGCAAATTAAATTGGATTCAATATTTCTATTCCATCGGATTAAAGCGAAATGTAAACGCCAAATTCAATTACGGACAACAGCATTATGACTTTGATTCAGGAGTACTGACTTTTGTCTCGCCCTTACAGTTCCTAAAAGTTGAGATCAATCACGAGATCCGTACCGAGCCGACGGGCTGGATCCTCTTGATCCATCCGGATTTTCTTTGGAACAGCGAACTAGCCAAACATATCCATCAATACGATTTTTTTCAATATGAAGTCAACGAAGCGCTTTTCCTTTCCGATAAAGAAGAAGCAATTATTGTGGACATTCTTCAGAACATCGAAAAAGAATATCAGTCGAATATCGACAAGTTCAGCCGAGAACTGATCATCAAGCAGATTGAACGTTTGCTTATATATGCGGAGCGGTTTTACGAGCGTCAGTTTATCACACGAAAACGGTCGACCCAAGAACTAGTCACACGATTTGAACAGTTACTTTCAGCACAATTCACACAGAAAAAGCTGGCAGAACAGGGTGTCCCCACTGTTAGTTTTTTAGCGCAGCAGCTCCATCTATCCCCTAATTATCTAGGTAGCATTCTCCGTATCTATACCCAACAAAACACCCAACAACATATTCAACACAAAATGATTGAATATGCCAAATTACGGTTGAGCACCAGTTCCAGATCCATTAGCGAGATTGCGTATGAACTGGGCTTCGAACATCCACAATCGTTCAGCAAGATATTTAAGAAAAATACCCAAAAGAGCCCAGTCGAATTTAGGCAGCTATTTCAGTAAACTGCACGGATCAACCTGACAGATCAGTCATCCAGTAGCGCCGGCAAAATATACTCTCTCATGATCCGATCGACCTGCTGATGGGCATAAAACTGCCCGTAAGCACTCGAATTAATGTGGATTACATAAGAGAGATTATTGAGAATAATAACCCTTTACACCGATTCCAATAGTCCAGAAAAATTTAGATTTCTCCAGGTCTTCGAGCAGCATATCCACATTGTCTTCGTACTCCCCTTCGGCTTTTATGGCTTCAATATCCTCTTGGATATCCTCTTCAGTCATTTGCCGCCAGACACCGACTGCACTATTCAAAAAAGCATAACAATACCCTGCTTCGGTATCATCCACAGGACCACTGTTCTTTTCACTTAGGATATTGAGCAATTCTTCGGCCTCCACCTGGAATGGGTTCACACCATAGATACTGACTTCAGTTTTTTCGGGATGGGGGCCATTGATACTCTCGATAAATTCAAGCTGTCCCCCATCATTGAAGTCCA
>JAITLV010000122.1 GCA_031277685.1 Sphingobacterium sp.
ATCGTATTAAAGGACGGAGCGACGGAGTTGTTCAAACAGATACTTTTGGACATGAATGCCTCAGTACATCAATCCGAAAACCTGAGGAAAAGAAGACTACTCTTGGATCAGATAAACGAACAGGAACTGCTGATATCGAAAGCAAGAAAACTGTACATCGGTGACCGGATAGAATTTGATGATTTCAGCGAACTAAAGAAGGAGCATAACCTTATTGCCAACAGCCTAAAAAATGACCTGAACAACATTAACAGCAAACTCGCTTTATATGCAAAGCAGGGATATACGGACAAGCATTCTTACCTAAGAATTTTTGAAAGGTATAACAATCTGGATAACCGCGACAAGAAGAAGATCATAAACCTCATTAACCCGGACACGATAAGTCTGCAGACAGGCAATATCGACAGTTTGGTGATAAACAGCGCCCTTTCGAAAATACTAGACATCAGATAATTCAACCAAGGAATCACTCACAATTTATATTAATCAAGAAAAATATGGTAAATTCAATCTACAAAGACACGAAGAACTTTATCGATAGAAAAGTATCGACTAAGCAGGCCATTAATATACTGGCGAAAAACAACATCACAATCGATGAAGACGAAGCTGCAATCATATTAGAATTCTTTTACCTGATTGCAAAACTCTATGGTAATCCATCAGGGGTGGGAACTGATGCATATCCCAAAGCGAAAATCGAACCTGCCAATATGCGTTGAATCGTCGCAAAAGCAGATATTTCAGAATGGAATAAAAAATGAAAATATTTTAGGAGATTTATCGAACCGCTATTCACACAAGTTCAACAGCCTTTTATTCAGGATATTAAAGCTATAAAAAAAGGAAATGCCATGTTTTATGCATTTCCTTAAGTAGCCCGTAGGGGAATCGAACCCCTGTTTCAAGAATGAAAATCTTGCGTCCTAACCCCTAGACGAACGGGCCATTTTCTTTGTGATGCTGCAAATATAGAAGCTTTTTCAATAAGCACAAAAAAAAAGTGCGCTTATAACGCTAATTCGCTGAAATTGAGAAAAATTATTTTTTTTAGCACCCTTATCCAACGGCATATGCAAGCATATATTCATTGAATTTCTCATAATGTACCTCGAAAATCTGTTTCTTGTGGTTGCTGTCCAACTCAAGTTTTAATACACCCTGTTTCTGGTATTCGAATGGATCTATCGTCATGTTGTTTAAGAAGGAGACTCCTGAATTTCCTTGAAGTTTATAGATTGCCTCCTTAGCGCACCAACAGGCATATAGTTGTTCGTACCTTGTATCCCCTGTTGTAATAAAAGCAAGCTCGTTAGGTTTGAGAAACTTATGTTGGATTCGCTCAACTTTCGTCTTGATAATCTCCATGTCTATCCCTACCTCTCCAGCAGTACTTATCATGGCAGCAGCGTAATCAAAAGAATGTGACAGTGATATCTTCTGCGGAAAATTGGCAAGATAGGGTTTACCGTTGGCATCAGAAGGGCATTCGATATAGCGCGAGGTATTGAGCAGTGTCCGTAATAACACGCGTGTAGCGAGCCAGTGTAGACGCCGCTTACCCTTGTTAAAAGAACCCAATTTGGCCTTTTCACGCTCATCCAACTGAAGCTTGGACAATAAATCATCATCCGATTCTTCAATTCGCCAGATGGCAAATTTGGTTTGGCTATCTATTTCACGTAAATACACTAGACTCATACTCAAATTTAAAAAACAAATTGCAAATTATAGCACGATCAATAATGATCTATTACAAAAACTACTGTGTTTTCATCCTCCTAATGATCGTATTGAATCAACTTGAGGGAATTAAAGAATACCGGGCAAGCAAGACTAGGAAAAAGTAGATTCTAATTCTTTCAGAATAGCTGAATGATGCTGATATAGACCTTAACGAGGTATTTGTTAATAAAAACAATACTTTAAATAAAAAATAGCATAAAAATTTGTGTGAGAACCGTATTTTTGAATTTATATAGTATGGCCTGATGCTCATGCTATTTTGATACACATGATTTTATCGGATAAAAGAATTCTTGAAGAGATTGAAAATGGCAGTATTGTCATTCAACCATTTGACCGCAAGTGCCTAGGGACAAATTCCTATGATGTGCATTTGGGCAAATATTTGGCAACTTATGCGGATCGCGTATTGGATGCCAAGAAGCATAATGAAATTAATCATTTTGAAATTCCGGAGGAAGGTTTTGTATTAGAACCTAATACCCTTTATTTAGGTGTCACTCAGGAATATACAGAAACACATAAGCACGTTCCCTTTTTGGAAGGTAAATCCAGTACCGGCCGCTTGGGAATTGATATCCATGCGACAGCCGGTAAGGGTGACGTCGGATTTTGTAATACCTGGACATTGGAGATTTCTGTAGCTCAGCCAGTCAGGGTTTATGCTGGAATGCCAATCGGTCAGCTGATTTATTTTGCGGTAGAAGGCGACATAGAAACTTTTTACAATACAAAGGGTAATGCTAAATATAACGGCAAGACCATCCGTCCTGTCGAGTCCATGATGTGGAAGAATAGTTTCTAAATGAAGAATATTGGATGGATCATTTTAGGGATGTTATTGATTATCTTAATCAGTGGGCTACTCTATTATTTTGTCCATCCGATGTTTGGTGGAAGCTTTAAAGGTGCGCGATTGGAACGGATGAAGCAATCGCCTAATTTCAGAAACGGCGTGTTTCATAATCTGGAGGTGACACCTTCCTTGAAGAGTGACGTAAATATCGTCTCGCTGATGTGGGATTTTCTTTTCAATAGAAAACCGGGACTGAAACCGCTGGGTGTATTGTCAGCTGTGAAATGCGATTTGAAAAACCTGCCAGCACAAGATATTCTGGTCTGGTTTGGACACTCATCCTATCTGCTGAAAATTGATGGCAAACTTTTGCTTGTCGATCCAGTGTTCAGTAAAAATGCATCCCCTGTACCGGGAAGTAACAAAGCTTTTAATATAGCTGTGGAATATACTGCAGCAGACTTCCCTAAAATTGATTACCTATTTATTTCCCATGATCATTATGACCATCTTGATTATGAGACTGTAGTCAAGCTCCGAGCTAAGGTCGGTCAGGTCATTTGTGGTTTAGGGGTTGGGGCACATTTCGAATCCTGGGGGTACAGGCCAGAGCAGATTATAGAAGGGGATTGGTTTGATCGGGTAGATCTTCAGCCTGATTTTAAGGTAACTTTTACGCCAGCAAGGCATTTTTCTGGACGTAGATTTACGAGAAACAATACCCTCTGGACCTCTTTTGTATTGAAGACGTCGAAATACAATTTGTTTTTAGGTGGTGACAGCGGGTATGGGAAACATTTCAAGACAATAGGTGAACGATTTGGACCATTTGATCTAGTCATTTTAGAGAATGGGCAATATAATGATGCTTGGCATTATATTCACTCTTTACCTGAGGAGTGGGGGCTTGAAACAAAAGATTTGCAAGCTAAAGTTACTTTGCCCGTTCACTCATCAAAATTTGCCCTGGCTATGCACGGATGGAAGGAGCCAATGGAAAAGTTTTATGAGACTGCCCAAAAAGGGCATAGTAAACTCATTACCCCGAAAATAGGAGAACTAGTGCATCTGAATAAATTGGATACGCTATACGCCCCTTGGTGGCGAGCTATAAATTAAATTATTGCTTATTCTTTTCCGCAATCCACAGTGACATATATTTTGTGCTTTGTAAAGTGTGGTGCAAAAGGATTTGGCTAATAAAATTCTGTTGACGATGTTTATCCAACTGCACTTTAAGCAAGGATAAGTTGGTCATAAAATCTGCTTGATATTTTCGTTTTTCATACCGTTCATTGATGATACGGATGCCGTTGATCTGTGCTGTTTTCCAGCTAGCTTCGTCATTATACAATTCCACTGTTTTCTGACAGAACGTTTCGGGATCATCTTCGATAAAGCCGTTCCAGACCAGGTTTCCTTTCATTGCTTCAGCACCGATAGATGTCGTGACAGAAGGAGTGCCTGTATGCATGGCATCGATAAATTTGCCTTTTACTCCAGCCCCAAATTGGATCGGTGCAATCAATAACCTGTAATTGGACATCGTAAGCTGCGCCGAGTCAGCTCGTCCCTTGATATGAAAATTCTCCCTGGGATTATGCAGCTGAAGTACTTTTTGGGTAGGATACGCCCCATAGATATGTAATTCTACTTTCGGCAGCATTTTCCGAAGAATTGGCCAGATCGTTGTCTTTAGATATTGTACGGTATGCCAGTTAGGCTCATGGATGAAGTTGCCAATAAATAGTAGGTCTTTACGCTCCTCAAATGGTTTCCAGGCATTAATATCGGTAGCAGTAATCTCATTTTCAAGAAAAGGTAGATAATATAGAATATCAGGTGAAATGCGAAATATTTCCGTTAGAATTTTCATTTCGGATTCCGAAATGATTAATGATAGGTCGCAGCGTAAAATGGAAGCAATTTCTCTCTTTGCTGTATCGGTAAATAGTTCTTCAAAGGAAAAACTATCTTTGTTTTTAATGCAGGTTTGTCGTGCCTGTCGTAAAAAATGAAGGTCTTCAGTATCGAGTATTCGTAGTGCAGTAGGGCATTGCTGAGCTACCCGCCAGCCATACTGTTCCTCTACCATAAAGCGGTCGAATACAACAATATCGGGTTGGAGATCCATGATAAACTCATCGAAGCTATCGCTGTTAAGTACAATAGCTTGTTCAGTGATACCTTGTGACTTTAATGGCGCACTATAGGGGGATTTGGCTGCTGCGGAGGCAAATGTGATTTGGTAAGAACGATCCAGGAATGTCTCGATCAGTTGCATCATCCGAAAACCGGCCGCAGATGATGTTGGCTCCGGCCAAACTAGTCCGATGAACAATACCCTTTTCTCTTTCATGGGTGAAAATTACTGATTAATGTCAAAAGAATTGACGAAAACTTAACAATTTGTCATTTTCAAACGATTAGCTTTATTTCGTGTTTATAATATTGTATGGTTATTAGTCAATAAACGATAATATGGTTAAGACTATTGTTCAACGCATTCGACATTTTTCACCGAAGACCTATTGGAAAGAGCTAATAGCTGTTTTGGTCATTTTGTTGGCCTTCGTTTTTTTTAGAAATGAACGGAAAGAGCTGGCTGCCATTATTCCGCAGTTAAAAGCCGCCGATCTGACTTGGGTTTCCGTCGGTATCGGTATTACCTTGCTCTATGTCCTATTGCAAGGGCTGATGTACGTACAGAGTTTCAAAGCCATTGGTCTTTCAATCAGTTTGAAAATTGCCATAGATCTCTTTCTTAAAAGAAATCTATTGAGTGTATTCCTTCCTGCGGGCGGTATTAGTTCACTGGCTTATACAACTACCCAATTACGAAAAAGAAATCTGAATACCACACAGATTCATCAAGCCGGCGCTTTATATGGTTATGTTGGACTGCTGACAGTCTTTATTATCGGGGTTCCAGTGATATTGTATACCATTTGGGACAATAAAAATTTTGGAAATGCATGGATTTCCTTGTTGATTTTGGGAGTACTTTTGGCTGTTGTATTTTGGTTAGTATGGTCCTTTCGTTCACATAAGGGGATCTATCGTTGGATGGAATTAAAATTTCCAGCAGTAGCATCCAACATAGATGAGATCTTCTCTGGCGAAGTGAAGCTAAAATATCTTCTAGGGACAGTATTAGCTTCAATCATCGTGGAATGTTGTGGTATAGCCCATGCTTTTGTGAGCATGTATGCCTTGGGCTTGGATCATTCATTTGAAGCTGCGGCAATCGCCTATACGGTTTCGGTCGTTCTAATGATCGTATCACCCTTTCTAAGGGGATTAGGCGCGGTAGAATTAACTATGCTATATATTTTTAAGGCATACGGATATGGCCAATCTGAAGGCTTGGGAATAACGATACTGTATCGCGTCTTTGAATTCTGGTTGCCCTTATTGTTCGGGTTGATCGCTTTTTCTTGGCGTGGCCGGCAGCTTTTGACGCGTGTAGGGCCTGCCTTGCTGATCTTCTTTTTGGGGATGGTCAATATCGTTTCGGTACTAACACCACCATTGGCCGATCGAATGAAATTGGACCGATTTTATTTGCCTTTGGAAGCTATCCATGCATCGAAGTTTATGGTATTCGTTTTGGGGATTGGCTTGCTGGTCACTTCGGCCTATCTGATAAAAGGTTTTCGTGTAGCCTTTTGGGTCGCTGTTGTTTTCGGCGTACTGTCGTTATTCGGACATGTATTTAAAGCGTTGGATTATGAGGAAGCATCGGTCGCTTTATTGACCCTCATCTTTTTGGGGATTAGCTACAAGCAATATCCGATTAAAAGTAATATTCGCTGGGTGAGGATCGGATTTGTCACATTTGTGGTCGCATTGATTGGAGTATGTTTATTTGATATATTAAGCTTTTACTTTATCGACAAACAACATTTTGGAGTTGAATTTACTTGGCGACAGTCCATTTATCATACAGCAAAGAGTTTTTTATTGTTCGCTGACAATGATCTGATGCCACATACCAATTTTGGACAGGAATTCTTACGGATTACCCAGGTCTTGGGTATTTTTTGCTGGTTTCTTCTGATCTATGCTCTTGCTCGTCCGCGTTTGATCCTTGATGAGGATGCGAGTAAATCGGAACTCGAACGGGCGAAACAGCTGTTGGATGAGTTTGGGCAGTCTCCCATGGATTTTTTCAAGCTCGGGAAAGATAAATATCTTTTTTTCTCTGAGATTTCAGAGGGTTTTACAGCATATAGGCTGGCAAACGAGTTTGCAATCGTGTTGGACGAGCCCGTCTGTGAGCAGGGAGATAAAGAAGAGTTAGTCGAAGAATTTGATCGTTATTGTTATGAGAATGGATTAAAGGCTATTTATTATAGGGTGGATGAAAACAGCTTGGTTCATTTTTCATCACTTCGGAAACAGAAGATAACAATCGGGCAGGAAGCCATACTGGAACTAGAAACTTTTACGTTAGAAGGAAAAGATCGAAAATCGCTACGGAATGGCCTTAATGCGATTCAGAAAAAAGGATTTACAACAACAGTGCTGAAAGCGCCACAATCAACAGCAATCCTTGATGAACTAAAGACTGTTTCGGATGAGTGGCTGAAAGAGTTTGATAAAAAAGAAATGGTCTTTTCACAGGGGATGTTCAATATTGATGAGCTTGTTGCACAGGATATTATCGTGCTTAAAAATGAAAATGAGCGCGTCGTTGCTTTCCTGAATATTATTCCAGATTATGCCAAAGATGAGTGTACTTATGATATGATTCGAAAATCGTTGGAGGCGCCTGGAGGAAGTATGGACGCCCTAATCGTTGAGTTGATCAATTATGCGAAAATCCACGATTATAATTACTTGAATTTGGGAATGGTTCCGATGACTGGCTTAGAGACAACAGATAGTCCTGCCGAAAAGATTATGAAATTCGCTTCCACACGACTTGGAAATTTCAAACATTACCATAGTTTGCGTGATTTTAAAGAGAAGTATGCGAGCTTTTGGGAAAACAAATATCTTATCTTTGATAATGATTTTGATCTGATACAACTTCCCACTGCATTAGCTAAGGTAGTGAAACCGAATGCTTAATATGGGCCAAAGTTCCATTCAGCGAACAATATTCTTGCTATGAAAAAGTTAACCATTTTATTTATGATTGGATGCGTGACTTTTCATGTTTTCGCCCAACAACGTTTGATAGAGATGAAATATTGGAATAATAAAGCGGTATTGCCATTGGTGCTTTACTTGAGCGGTGATGGTGGTTTTAATTCTTTTTCGAATAAGTTATGTCAGTTAATAGCAGGCGCTGGATATACTGTGGCTGCAATTGACTCCAAGAATTATTTTTGGAAGAAAAAAACACCCAAGGATATCGCAGCTGATATGTCGAATACACTCAAAAACCTAATAATATCTCGGCAAAATCATCAGCTCTATATTGTGGGATATTCTTTTGGTGCTGATGCCATACCTTTTATTGTTAATCGGATTGATCCACTGATAAAGAAAAATGTGCGCAGCATTGTGCTGTTGGAGCCTTCAGTGTCAACAGACCTGGAAATTCATATCGCCGATATTTTAGGTAGAAGCAATATTAAGCGTAGTCTCGATGTTGTTGGCGAGATAAATCGAATAGAAGGTATCAAAACAAGTATAGTTTTAGGTGATGATGAGACAGATTTTCCAATCGAACAAATTACTTTAAAGAACTTTGTCAGGAAATTTCTTTCTGGGGGGCATCATTTTAGTGGGAATGCAAATCAAGTGGCTAAAACCACATTATCCTTATTTTAGTATTTCTTATCCTAGATCAAATAAATTGTGGAAAAGAGCCGCTATTTTTGAATTAGTTTTTAATAGAGAGGACATATGGAATTAGGAATAGGAATGTTTGGTGACTCTAGGATAGACCCTATTACAGGTCAGATCCAAGCTGCACAAGATAGAATGAAAGAAATTATCGAAGAAATCAAATTAATGGATCAGGTCGGGTTAGATTTCTTTGGCATCGGAGAGCATCATCGAGTAGACTATGCTGTGGCTGCTCCTGAGATTATATTAGCGGCAGCTTCTACTGTTACCAAAAATATAAAGCTGGGCAGTGCGGTTTCGGTGTTGAGTTCGGCCGATCCAGTCAAGTTGTTCCAGGATTTTGCAACAGTTGACCTGTTGTCTGATGGCCGGGCAGAGCTAATGGCCGGGAGGGGATCATTTATTGAATCATTCCCATTATTTGGATATGACCTGAAGGATTATGCAGATTTGTTCGAAGAAAAACTCGAACTTTTAACACGATTGAATAAACAGAATCCGGTGACTTGGCATGGAAATTTTAGAGCTCCTCTGATCAATCAAGAAATTTATCCACGACCAAAGAATGGCTCATTGCCAATCTGGGTTGCAGTAGGGGGTACGACCTCGTCTGTCATCCGGGCTGGAAAACTCGGTTTACCTGTTATGTTTGCAATTATTGGCGGTATGTACGAAAATTTTGATCACCTATTTGAGATGTATCGTCAAGCGTACGAAGATAATGGACACGATATGTCAAAATTTCAAGTAGGGGTTCATATGCATGCCTTTTTTGGAGATAATAGTGGACAGATTGCGGACTATTATTATCCAATTTATTCAGCACAGATGAATCGTATTGGAGGAAGTCGAGGATGGCCACCATATCAAAGGACACAATATGATTTCGGCAGATCCACTAGGGGACATCTTATCGTTGGTGATGCTGAATATGCTATTGATAAAATTTTGGAAATTCAGGAGAAATTTAAATTGACTCGTTTTTCTGCACATATGGACGTTGGTGCTCCTGGGCATAAAGAAATGCTGCGGTCTATTGAGATCTATGGTGAAAAAATAGCACCAAAAATTAGAGCTGTACTTAATAAAGACAGCTAAAAGAGTGCATTATCATTTTTTTTAAGCCAAGATATTGCCTACCTTTGGAACTGAATAATTTTAGAAAGTAAGATGCTTGGACTTAAGTTGTTGACAGATCCGCGATGGGCGAATATCGCTGAAGGAAATTTGGAAGAGATTTTAACAGACCATGCGTGGTGTGAACAAAAAGCCGCTTCAAATGCAATATCCTTGATCACAAACAACTCAGAGTATGAGGATTTGGTTCATGAATTGACCGCAATAGCCATTGAAGAGATGGAACATTTCAAAATGGTTATTGACATCATCAAAGAGCGCGGCTATACTTTGGGGCGTGAACGAAAAGATGACTACGTAGGTCAGTTAATGAAATTTTCCAAAAAGGACGGTAGCCGAAATATGGCTTTTATTGACAGATTATTGTTTGCAGCGATGATTGAAGCGCGTAGTTGTGAACGATTTAGGGTGTTGTCTCAGAATATTCAAGATAAGGATCTTGCCCAATTTTATTACGATTTGATGGTGTCCGAGGCGAATCACTATACAACGTTCTTAAATTTTGCCAAGAAATATACATTGGATGTTGATGTGGACAAACGTTGGAAAGAATGGTTGGAGTTTGAAGGAAAATTGATCCAATCTTACGGAAATAAAGAAGCCATACATGGCTAAAAGATAACGAATCTACCTATTTTAAAACACATACATAACAGTTGTCCCGTTCTATTTTCTTTAGAACGGGATTTTTTGTCACTTAATTATTCTTATCTTTGTACCGTGATTGAAAAAAGTAAAATAATAGATATCAGGAGTTTGTCTTTGAGTCAGATCAAAGATCAACTAACCGCGTTGGGGGAGCAAGGCTTTCGTGCAAAGCAGATTTACGAGTGGATATGGGAAAAATCTTGTGTAGATTTTGATCAAATGAGTAATTTGAGTAAAGCCTTACGCGAAAAGCTGAAAGAAAATTTTACAATCAATGCTGTCAAAGTCAAGGAATCGCAAATCAGTTCGGACAAAACGATTAAAAGTAGTTTTAGACTTTATGATGGGAATATCATTGAAGGTGTATTAATCCCTGCCCCCGAGCGTATGACCGCCTGTGTTAGTTCTCAGGTAGGTTGTAGTTTGACTTGTAAATTCTGCGCTACAGGCTATATGGATCGGAAACGTAATCTTAATGCCGATGAAATTTATGATCAGGTGGTACTTATTAGTAAACAGGCAGAGGAGAATTATGGTCAGCCCTTGACGAATATTGTTTATATGGGGATGGGTGAACCGCTTTTGAATTATGCGAACATGATGAAGTCTGTTGAGCGGATTACAGCGCCAGATGGTCTTAACATGGCTGCAAAACGAATTACTGTATCCACCGCAGGTATTGCGAAAATGATCAAAAAACTAGGTGACGATCAGGTTCGATTTAATCTAGCGCTGTCATTGCATGCCGCCAATGATAAAAAGCGTAATGAAATTATGCCAATCAATGAGCAAAACTCCTTAAAAGCACTAGCGGAATCCTTGAAGTACTTTTATGCGAAGACAAAGAGCCCGATTACCTTTGAATATATTGTATTCAATAACTTTAATGACGAATTGGAGGATGCACAGGAGCTTGCCAAATTCTGTAAGCATGTGCCATGTAAGGTAAATCTGATCGAATACAACCCAATCGCATTGGCTGACTTCCTGAATGCAGAAGCTGATAAGATAGATATATTTGCCAACTATCTTAAGAGCCAGGGGATCATCACAAATGTTAGACGTAGTCGTGGAAAAGATATCGACGCAGCTTGTGGACAATTGGCAATAAAAGATAAGGATAAAGAAACTTCGGAAGCTTAGTTTACAAGATTGTTGGTATCTTTAGCTGAGGATTTACCTATATGCAGTTTGATCTACGGAATATCCTTGGTGATTTTGTGTCCATATTCTTTCCTAAAGAATGTGCCTGTTGTGGTTGTGCCCTTAAATATCAGGAAAAATACATCTGTATTGCCTGTGATTACCATCTGCCTTATACCAATTTCCATCTGTACTCGGATAACGATACGGCTAGGCAACTCTGGGGCAAGGCACCTATTGAAGAGGCCTGTTCTTTTTTACTCCTACAAAAGGGAAGCCGTGTGGAGCATTTGATTTACCAGATTAAATATAATAATCAACCCTTTTTAGCCGAATATTTTGGTTATCAATATGGCCTAAAACTATTGGAGTCAGAGCGCTATAGCGAACTATCTGCCATTGTTCCAATACCATTACACGCGAGTAAACTTCGAAAAAGGGGCTATAATCAATCGGCATATTTTGGTCGGGGACTGGCTCGTGCAATGCATATTCCATTGCGGGAAGATATATTGGTACGCCAGCGGCCCACAATGACACAAACAGGCAAGGACCGTCTAGCGCGGTACGATAATGTTGAGGACGTATTTGTCTGCAAGCAGCTCTCAGTGCCTGTCGGAGAACATGTTTTGCTTGTCGACGATGTATTAACCACAGGCGCAACAATCGTTTCGGCCGCACTTACCCTATATGAATCGTTGGGCTGTAAAGTTTCGGTTGCGACGTTGGCCCGTGCGCGATAGTCGCTTTGAACGGACTAAATAATGGATAATATAGCTCCTTGTTGTTAATTAAACTCCTATTTCTTTTGGGCTGATCCTCAGATTCTTCTGTTTACATAATTCAATAAATAGGCAAATCCAGCCATGCCAATGCCAACAGAGTCGGCGAACAAATCCCACCAGTCTCCGCTGCGGTATGTAAAAATATAAAGCTGAAGTAATTCTGTTAATCCCGCAAACAATATACCCAGAAAGGATACAATAAAAATTGGAAGCCATCGTGTTGGCTTTCCACTAAATTGTTGTATAACACCATTATACATAAGGGTGCAGAAAACGAAAAACATACCAGCATGAACTAATTTGTCCATTCCGGGGTAGCTAGGAACTGCATCAAAATTATTTCCAGGAAGCGTACATAAAATAATAACTATAATGGCCCAAATAAAACACCATTTATAGTCGAGTAGGATTTTAATCATGGGGATAAATATCCAAAAATTTCCTGATAGAAGTGAAATATAAATAATTTTTTAAAATTATAATACTGACTATCAGTTGATTATTGTGTTTATTTTGTTTTATATGGTACTATGTATTGCATGGTACCATAAAATACATATATCTTTGTATTGTTATGATAGCTGAAAATACACAAATCCAAATGAGGAAGGGGATACTTGAATATTGTATCCTATCCATAATTTCTCGAGGAGAAATTTATGCCTC
>JAITLV010000133.1 GCA_031277685.1 Sphingobacterium sp.
GTAACCGCCGGACTCTCCCTGCTTTCCATACAAACGCCGATCTGGCTGGTGGCAATTGTATTCTTTTTCTCGGGCCTTACACGCTCGCTCCAATTTACCAGCCTAAATACCCTGGCTTATGCAGACGTGCCCAATGAACAGATGAGCAATGCAAATACGCTGTACAATACGGCGCAACAAATGGCACTTGGTATGGGTATCGCCCTAGGCGCAGTGACACTACACCTGGCAAGCAGTTATTATCAGGATACGGTTTATCAGATGCGGGATTTTAGCTTGGCCTTGCAGTTAATTGCTGGCTTATCACTCCTATCCTTAATCGAGTATTTCAAAATTAAACCAAGCGACGGAGCCAATTTAAGGGGTATATCCTTAAAGAAAGAAGTGCAGAACGCCGCTTAGTTTTTTAAATATTAGGTAGGCTGTTCGGTATTTGATAGGCTTTTCGGGCTGTAGCCAAACTGCTTTTTAAACGCATGGGAAAAATGCGACAGATCTTCAAAGCCCAGATCAACAAAGATGTCCGAAGCAGACCGCTTTTCTTCTTTTAGGAGATAATGTGCTTCCTCCAGTCTTTTTTTCAAAATCCATTGGTGCGGCGAGGTTTGGAAAACCTTTTCAAAATCGCGCTTGAAAGTAGCCAGGCTCCTGCCTGTGAGACGGGCAAAACGCTCTAAATTGACGTTATACCTGTAGTTCTGATTCATAAAGGCTTCAAGGTCTATTTTATGCGGTTCAGAAAAATCAAACAGGATATTTTTGAGCGCAGGTTTCGTTTGCAGGAGGATCAACAAAAGTTCCTTGATTTTGAGATCGGTGAGTGATTTATTATTCAAATTGCTTTGGAGAAGGGCCTTCAGCGACACGATAAAATTTTCGAGAACCGTATTGACATCAATTTTAACCAGCGCTTCTGTTGTCGTCGAATGATCGGATTTCAGCTCATACTCATGCGCAAAATTCTTTAGCGTTTCGTCGCTCAGGTAGATATTCAGACTTTCGCAGGCGCCGTTTGGTGGCGGAATTTTTGCAAATTTCACCAGCTGGTTTTTTCGGATGAGATGAAAATCGCCCGGTTGCGCAATATGCTTGTCTTTATTGTCGGACAACATAAAACTTCCCGACAGCTGATATGAAATCGTATGCTGAGCCACAAAATTTTCTCCTTTTCTGCTCACTTGGTGGTAACAGGAATAGACAATATCCGAATTTTCTATCATAAGACGATCGATCAAGACAAAGCGCCGTGCGTACGACAACGCTTTGTCAAATGTATAAAAATTTAGCTTAGTACGGCTTTGATTTCAAGGTAAGGTTGCAAACCATATACGCCATATTCCCGTCCAATGCCCGATTGTTTGAATCCACCAAACGGAACCATGGGGTCGTGACTGAATCCATTGATACAGATCCGCCCGGCATCGATTTCTGCCGCCACACGTTTGGCCCTTTCGCTATCCGCCGATGCGATGTAGGCCGCTAGTCCATAAGGCGTATCATTGGCAATTTCTATGGCTTCCGCTTCCGTTTGATAAGGAATAATACACAGAACGGGACCAAAAATTTCTTCCCGCGCAATAGTCATCGCATTGCTGACATCGGTAAAAATGGTGGCTTTCACAAAATTGCCCGCTTCCAGACCTTCAGGTTTTCCCAATCCACCGGTTAATAAGGTTGCCCCTTCCTCGATACCCGTTTTAATATACTGCTGTACGCGATCAAACTGCTTTGCGCTCACCATCGGTCCGATGTTGGTATCGGCATTTTGTGGCGGGCCGACAACCATACTTTCTGCAGTGGCCTTGGCTAAGGCGTTTACCTGATCGAGTTTATGCTGTGGCACGAGGAGCCTTGTCGGCGCAATGCAGGCCTGGCCACTGTTCATATAAGCGCCGTATACGGCCATCGGAATTGCTTTATCGAGGTCCGCATCATCCAATATAATATTGGGCGATTTCCCACCCAGTTCGAGTGTGATACGTTTCATGGTATCTACCGCTTGCTTAGCGATGAATTTCCCTACGGCTGTAGAACCTGTAAATGAAATTTTGGCAATTCCGGGATTCTCGGTCAGTTCCGTGCCCACTACATTTCCGAGACCAGTTACCACATTGATCACACCTTTCGGCAAACCGGCTTCGTGAAAAGCTTCCATCAGCACATTCGTCTGCAAAGCACTCATTTCACTGGGTTTGACGACTACGGTACATCCTGCGGCAATTGCGGTAGCGACTTTACTGGCCACCGAACTGTTGCTGGCATTCCAGGGCGTAATGATCGCGACAACACCTACCGGTTGAAATCGTACCGATGCGGCGTTAATTGTCCGTTCAAATTCAAAACTGCTGAGTACTTCGATCATGCTGTCAAACCAGGCTCCGGTATGTGCGTTGCTCATGGTGACAAATTGATGCGTTCCACCGTATTCTTCGATCATCGTATCGATAAAATCCTGCTTTCTCTTCTCAATCGCGGTTTTCAGTTTTGTTAAATAACCGATACGTTCCGAAACGGTGGATTTTGAAAATGTCCGGAAGGCAGCTTTTGCCGCTGCAATGGCATTCCTTGTGTCGGTTACATCGGCTAAAGTAACTTCACCGATTTTTTGATTCGTAGACGGATTGATGAGCTCATACATTTCCGTTCCGTGGGGGCTTACAAATTCCCCGTTGACATAAATCCTATTAACTGTTTTCATGTTGTTCCTATTTATACAGCAAATTTAGCCGTACCATTTCAACCTAACTTGGCAAAAAAGCTCAATTATACTTTGCAAAAAAGCTCAGGTCGTATAGAATGGCGTATGGTTAGCCCTATTCTGTTCTGATTTTGGTAAACTATTGGATACAATGTAAGCAATTGGATAAAATGTAAGCAATGAAAGGCCCCAAAGGACCTTTCATTCTTTATGGAGATAATAGATGTTTACTTATTTTTCCAAAGGTAGCTTAACCCCCTCTTTGATTTCGTCATTGGCATGCAGCAAGATCTGATCACTCCTGTTTAGCTTTCCAAAAACTTCGGTAGAATCATGCGTGGATACCCCTTCTTTGATATCCACAAAATGTGTCTTGCCATCAATGAGCTGGATCACATATTGCCTTTCTGTCGAACGCACAATACTATTGGAAGGTACCAATAACGAATTGGCTCCGGCTGACAGTGGAATATCGACCTCACAGTATAAACCAGGTTTGAGCTTATTATCCGAGTTTGCGACATCGACCTCTATTGCTTCAGACTGCATGGCGCCCAAGGAATTCGCAGAACGGGCTATCATCCCTTCAAACACCTTATTCGGGGTATTATTAAAACGATAAGCAACCTTTTTCGAGAGGTCTACTTTATCGACATAGGTCTCGGGGATCTGCACTTCCAACCGTAATTTATTGAGATCCTGCAGGATCAACAGAGGTTGATCATTGCCTTTTCCCGGTCCGACCAGTGCTCCTTCGGAGACATTACGCTGTACAATCACACCATTGAATGGCGCTTTGATATTCAGGTACGATTGCAACATTTCAACTTCTTCCACATTTGCTTTTTCTGACATGGCGACTGCTTCGTCGGCTTTCATCTTCGAGAGGGCATTGTCCAGATCAAGCGGGGATACTGCGCCTTCCTCCTGTGCGGCATTTTTGAGCCTTTTATATTTATCCTTACTCGCAGAGGCGGTCTCCTGTGCCTGTACAAAACGTGAATGTGCGGCCTGTACTGCAGCGAGCATTTCTGGCGCCTCCAGCTGCATCAGCAGCTGCCCCTTTTTAACAACTGCACCCCTGTCCACAAAGATATGCTTAACAAAGCTATTCATCTTGGCATAGATATTTACCTCATTAAAGGGTTTGAGCTTACCGGGTAAACGCACACTGCTGGACATGACTTTCTCTTGTATGACTGTTGTCTGATAGGTACTGGCCTTAGCCGGATTTTTTGGCGTCAGGTCAATCGGCTTTTCGGTTTGACCGCAAGCGGAAAGTAAGCCTGTCAGTAGTAGTAAATAGCCTATTTTTTTCATCCGTTTTATTTTCTTATTCATTACTCAATTGTGTCTTTAAGGCATCACTGCCATGGGCGATTTTATCTTTAAATACGATTCTCTTCCTGTTGCATAGCCACTTCCATCTTTATCGCCCTAGTTTATACTGCTGGGTTTCAATTCTGAAAGAACACTACATTTTTTTTAGTTCACACTATACTTGTCTTTTTCCACCAGTAACTTTTGATGATCGGTCTCGTCCTGCGGCAATAGTGATTCGGAATCGAAGGTGGATTTTTCCTTCATCCACACAAACAGGAGCGGCAGGATAAAAAGAGCAGCAAAAGTGGAGGCAAACAGACCGCCGATCACGGCCCGGCCCAATGGTGCCGCCTGCTCACCCGTCTCCCCCATTCCCATGGCCATAGGAATCATTCCGGCAATCATTGCCATACTGGTCATCAGGATCGGACGTAGCCGCGTTGTCGCGCTGGCCAGCGCTGCCGTCCTGGCATTACGGAAATCCAACCGCAGTGCTTCCGCATTGGACACGATCAAAATAGCGTTGGCTACGGAGACACCGGTAGACATAATCATACCCATGTAGGATTGCAGATTGAGCGTCGACCCTGTGAGCAATAGCATCGCCAAGGATCCTACGATCACTGCTGGAATAGTCACCAATGCGGTCAGCGAAAGCTTCACACTCTGATAATTCGCTGCCAGTAGTAGAAATATGACAACAACTGCACTGGCAAGCCCCAACTGCAAACTACCCATGGTATCGAGCAATAGTGTCGACATCCCTTTCATTTCTACCACGACACCGCGCGGCGGAGCCTGGAGTTCACGAATAGCCTGTCGCACATCCGCTGTTGCCGTTCCCAGGTCTTTCTTGTGGATATTTGCCATCACGGTCAAATACCGCCTTGGCCCCTGCCGGTCATACTCACCTGGTAGATACTGTGTATTAAAAGTGGCTATATCGCCCAAGGTCGGTGTGAGCTGCCCTTTCACCAGTGGAATTTCGCGCAGCTCGTCCATTGTATTCATCACATATTCAGGCACCTGCACCTGTACCTGATAAGTATAGGTATTGTTTTCATCGAGCCACTGGATCTTCTGCGTAAACCGGCTCGAGGAAGTGCTGGCCGTTACCGATCGTGCAATATCATCCATCTGCAGACCAAGCTGGGAGGCTTTGAGCCGGTCGATGGCAATGGAAATCGTTGGCAGCCGCAGCGGTTGCGCGATCTGGACATCCCGTAGGTAGTCGATGTGCCGCAATGCGCTGACAACCTGATCGGCATAGACCTTCAGTTCGTCCATTTTCTTTCCGGCTATGCGCACCTCGATCGGCGTTGCAGCACCCTGGCTCATAATCTTTTCGGTCATATCGATAGGCTCAAAATTCAGGCGCAATTTGGGCAGTTTATAATGGATATTTCGTCGTAAAACATCTTTGAGTTCATCCATATTGACAAGATAGTCTGCATTGAGGTTCACCTGGATCACGGCTTCATGCGTTCCGGTATTGAATACATAGAGGTTGCTGACTCCATAGCTGCTGGGCACCAGACCAACATAGGCCGAACTGATGGCGACCTGATGGTTCACCGTACTATCGATTACCTGCAGCACCTGTTTGACGGACTCTTCGGTACGCTCCAGCCGGGTTCCATCGGGCTCCTTGATCCTGAGCTGAAACTGCCCATTGTTGACTTTGGGCATCATGTCCTTGCCGATGTACACAAATGCCGCAGCCGCAAGCCCCAGCGTAAGCACCAGATAACCGATGATGACTTTGCCCTTATGGCGCATGGAGCGGTATAGGTTGAAGCGATAACGCTTTTTGATCTTGTCAAAGAAGACCGGCGAGTCTGACTTAAAATGACCGATATGATGCTCTTTGAGCAGCCAGTTGGATAAAATAGGCACCAAGGTCTGCGCCATAAAGTACGAAGCGATCATCGTCAATCCAATGGATAAAGAAAGGGGCAGAAACATCGCCCGGGGGATTCCCGTCATCATAAAAGAAGGTGCAAATACGGCCAAAATACAGAACAGGATCAAAAGTAGCGGCACGGCAATCTCCTGACAGGCATTGTAGATCGCTTTACGTTTGTGCGTACCCTGTTCCTGATGCTGGTGTATGCTTTCGATGGTCACCGTGGCCTGATCCACGAGGATACCGATGGCCAGGGCCAAACCACTCAAGGTCATGATGTTGATGGTCTGTCCAAACAATGTCAGTAGCAGGACGCCGATCAGAATGGACACCGGTATGGTTACGATTACGATCAGGCTGCTCCGCCAGTCGCGCAGAAACAGAAGAACCATGAGACCGGTAAGCAGAGCACCGAGCCCCCCTTCGTGCAAAAGGCTCTGCACCGAATTCATAACCCCTACTGATTGGTCAAATTCATAAGACACCTTCACATCCTCGGGCAGCAGATTCTGGATTTCCGGCAGCTTGGCCTTGAGGTTGCTGACCACTGCCCAGGTGGACGCATCCGATGTCTTAACGGCAGGGATATAAACAGAGCGTCGGCCATTGATCAGTGCATAACTTACCGTCACGTCCGAGGCGTCCGATACGCGTGCGACATCTTTGATATAAATCGGAATTCCATTTTTTGTCAGAATAGGGATATCCGCAAAATCTGCGACATTCTTGATCAGTGAATTGATGGTTGTCACATACATCGTGTTGTTGAGGTGCAGGTTACCGGATGGTGACATCACGTTAAATTTCGACAATGCCATCACCACCTCGTCGGCGGTCAGGTTGTAGCTCCGCAATTTATTGGGGTCAACATTGACCGTAATGGTCCTGGAGTTGGCGCCAAAAGGTGGCGGTGCAGAGAGGCCCGGTACTGCAGAAAACATGGGCCGCACCAGCGTGCTTGCCATATCGTAGATCTCCTTGAGGCTTCTTGTCTTTGAAGATAGCACCAGTTGCCCCACCGGTAAGGAGGAAGCATCAAAACGGACCACCTGTGGCGGCAATGCTCCCGGCGGAAAAAACTTCATGGCGCGATTTACCTGCAGTGCTACCTGCGCTGAGGCTTCGGCCATATCGGTATTTTCGTAAAAACTAAGTTTCAGGAGCGTAAGTCCCTGAATATTTTTGGCGGATATATTTTTGATTCCATTGACATAGAGAAACTGATCCTGCATCCGGGAGGAGAAAAAACCTTCCATCTGCTGGGGAGACATCCCGCCGTAAGATTCAATGACGTAAATGGTCGGTGAATTGAGCTGCGGAAAGATATCAATCGGTATTTTCAGTACAGCGAGTACCGAAAAGAGCAGTAGGCTCAGGGTGATGATCACTGTGGTAATCGGCCTTCGTAAAGCAGCTGTGACTAGTGACATAAGTAATTAGTTAAAAAGTTGAAGAAAGCCATCGACATTGTTCTGTGCCACCACCTGGTGGAACAATGCCAGATAATAATTATACTTGGCGGTGATGTAATCGCGCTCTGCCTGATTGAGCATGTTCTGGGCAACGTTGACCTCCACAATATCGATGAGACCATTTTTATAGAGGGAAAACTTCTGGCGGTAGGCGGCATTGGCAGCTGTGGTCTGACGCGGAATTTCCTTCAGACGTCTTTCTGCAGTTGCCACTTCAGTGGTAGATTGAGCGATATTCATGGCGATGTTGGCCTGTTGTTCCTGTACCTTTTGCCCAGCCTCGTCCACCATAAGACGCTGCGTAAGGAGTTTTACCTTTTTGCGGCGCAGATCAAACAGGTTGTAGTTGATTCCTAGACCAACAAGGTAGTTAGCGCGTTGCAGCCCAAAGCCATCGGCGAGCGAACCATAACTATTGTCGCTATGCACACTGGATGCCCTTCCCCATACAGCACCCGAGAGAAACAGCTTGGGACGGTAACTGTTGGAAACCAGCTTTTCCTCCATCTTCGTCTTGTCGAACAGCGCATTATAATAGGCGATCATAGGGTGCTGACGGCCGCCATCGAGTTCAATCGGCGCGTTCTTTACCTGTTCGAAAAGAATCTTTTCCGCTGTGGTATCCGCTACGATCTGCGCTGGTGTCATACCCGCCAGCGTAGCCAGCTGAATTTGCAATTGCTGTTGCTGGTTATCCAGTTCAATGAGACCAAGTTGGCTACGCGATATTTCAGCATCGGCCATACTGGTATCCACGCCTGCCCGGATACCACTTTTGACCAGGGCAAAGATCGATTGCCGTATCTCCTGATTACGGGCTATACTGCGCGACTGGATACCGATGAGGTCATGCAATTTCAATAGCTGCAGATAACTATAGATCGTGAAGGACTGTAAGTCATACTTCGACTGTTCAAAACGACGGTTCTCCAAGGTCACCTCCGCCCGTGCAAGTTGATCCTGCGCATTGAATTGACCAAAATTATAGACCTCCCACTGGAAGGCGGCAATGCCAAGATTGCTGCTCACAGCCTGATAATTATTATGGGGACGTATACCACCATTATTGGTCGGTACCAAGCCAAAACCGAAGTAAGGCCCCGGCACATTATTGTTGGAGCCGACGTCTGCCTGATAAGAGAGCTGTAGGCTTGGCAGACGGTTGTTTTTGACTTCTGCGGCGCGTGCCTGCTGCACCTGTGTACGGAGGTAGTCGGTGCGTAGGGATGGCGCATGCTGCGTTACCGAAGACAACAGCGCATTGAGTTTGATAGGCACATGATTCTCCTGGCCATAGCAAAAAAGGCTACAGCAGAGCAGCACATGCCCCATAAGGACAAGTTTCTGAAACATATAAAAAGCTTATTTTAAAATAAATGAATGTTTGCAGCTCCATTGGAGCCACTTCATACGATTAAAATGGCTTTTTTATCATAAAGTCAGCTGAAGATGACGGAGGTATAGCCGTTCGAGCGGCAATAATGCCTTAGACAGGAAGTTTCCAACTGTAAAGGTGCCGGAATCTGGAAAGAAGGTATTAAAGAAATGAGTAATAAAAAACGTCTTTACTTTGGCGGTAAAGTGACGAAGCGGCGAGAGCGTCAGACAGGCGCTATCGTTTACATCAACCCAATCCAGGTACTCCTGTTTTCGTTTACTAAAGGCCTTGATAACGGTGATAAACTCATTCTCGCCCTGTGTCTTTGCCTGATGATACAATGAAAATCCGATCAAAGGCTTCACGATCAGCAGCATCGCGCTTACCAGTAAGAGAAATTGAAAGATGACCCGTCTTAACATAGGTTGTATGATATCTAAAGCACAGCATTTTGATTTGCGTACATTACAAATATAGACAATGACGCAGTAGCCTAATGTAACATTGACGTAACGAAAGCTTTTGTAAACATCATGTTGCAATAACGAGACCTCATTCCGGTAATAAAAAACTTACAATACATAGTTACAGATCTATCCTTATAAATAATTTATTGTAGTAAATCTTGTTTAGATTTGTGCCAATCACATTTTCATTTTGTGAGTTCCAAGAATTTATTGGAATATCAAGAGTTATCTCCTGTTAAGTTTAACTTAATAGCTAAAGGAATCCTTCTTTTTATTGGGACATTTTAGTCAGGCGCTTACATTCTTAAAGAATTTTTAAGGAGAGCTTTGTTACACCTGTTCCTATCTGTGCGGGTAAGATTTATTATCTGTTAAAGGACAATTTATTTATGATATGAAAAACTATTTTGAACGTAAATTTGTGATCTCAGGGATTTTCATCACTGTTATCCTGGTCTTTGTCATTCGACTTTTTTACATGCAGGTTATCGATAAATCGTATTGGATGTCTGCGAATAATAATGTCCTAAGGCGGGAAATGATCTACCCCGGTAGAGGTGTTATCTATGATCGTAATGGTAAGGTACTGGTACGAAATACATCCGTGTATGACCTCATGGTGGTGCCCCGCGAAATGAAAGCTATAGACACAGCTCTTTTGTGCCGGCTCATTGATATTGATGTAGCGGGATACCATACACGCATAGCCCAAGCAAAAAAGTTTTCGCCCTATCGCGCCTCTATTTTTGAAAAACAATTATCCGTCAAAACCTATGCGAAGTTGCAGGAGCACCTGTATGAATTACCGGGATTCTATGTACAGCATCGTACTGTGAGGAAATACCCTGCTCCCATTGCGCCACAACTGCTGGGATTTATCCAGGAAGTGAATGAACGTGACATCACACGGTCCGAAGGTTTCTATCGTTCTGGCGATTATATCGGCGCCACGGGAATAGAACGTTCGTATGAAACACTCCTCAGGGGAAAACGCGGCATAAGCAATATAGTAGTGGATGTCCTAAACCGTCCAAAAGGTTCCTTTATGGATGGCAAATATGATACCTTGGCAGTTTCCGGCGAAGGCCTTATCGCGACTATTGACCGCGACCTGCAGCAACTGGCAGAAAAGCTGATGGGCAGAAAAAAAGGCGCTGTAGTTGCCATAGAACCTGCTACAGGCGAAATTCTCACCTATGTAAGCGCCCCCTCCTATGATCCCAATATGATGGTGGGCAGGGAAAGAGGCAACAATTACGCAAAGCTACTAAAGAATCCAAATCAACCTTTATTTAACCGTCCCATTCAGGCTTATTACCCACCGGGTTCGGCTTTTAAAGTGGTTGCAGCCTTAACCGCCCAACAGGCCGGTGTGATTGACCAACACACTATTTTCAACTGCCCCGGAGGATACCGCTACGGTAAAGGAAATGCCATCATGCGATGTGAGCACGTAGACGGCCCGACAGACCTCATTAAATCTATTCAACGTTCCTGTAATACATATTATGGCTATACATTTGCTAAAATGATCGATTCAAGAGGAATGCCCGCACCAGAGGCCTATGAATTATGGCGGGAGGCATTGGGGAAATTTGGCTTAGGCCACAAGCTTGGAATTGACCTACCCGGCGAGAAAACTGGACTTGTACCAACATCAGAAGTCTATACCAGGCGATTTGGAAGCGCCAAATGGCAATCGGGCTATAATATATCGCTTTCAATCGGCCAGGGAGAGCTTGGCATTACACCGCTGCAGATGGCCAATATAATGGCAATTGTTGCCAACCGCGGTTTCTATTACCGTCCGCATCTTGTCAAAGGAATAGGAGAAGAAAAAATAATCAAGGAAGAATTTAAAGAACGGATGGATGCAGGCGTGGAAGAAAAATATTATGAGCCGGTTATCGAAGGGATGAGCCGTGTCGTCAATCTGCCGGGAGGAACAGGATATCGCCTACGTATTCCGGGTATTGAAATGTGTGGCAAAACAGGTACAGCACAGAATCCACATGGGGAGAACCACGCGGTATTTTTCGCATTTGCTCCGAGAAATAACCCCAAAATCGCAATAGCTGTTTTTGTGGAAAACGCTGGATACGGGGGGACATGGGCCGGGCCTATCGCCAATATGTTAATCGAGAAATATATCAATGATACGATTTCCCTGCCCAAAGATGTACAGGACCGTATTTATAATGCTGATCTTTTAACCTCTGAAACAGAAGATAAGTTGACCTCCTAAACGTAAAACGTTGTACGAAAAAGGCGAATATAAGGCGCACCGGATTGTGCGCCTTATTGTCCTACTCATCTTTGCGTTTAGCCCATTTGGCCAGTAGCCTGCTTGTCGCGAAACTGACATGGTCCTCCTGTAGCTGTGATAATAGGCTAATCCCCCTCGCTTAAATTAAAATGAAATACCTTTCCGCTATTGGGATAGCGCTGCAGTTCTGCTACTGTGAGCCCTTCCCTAGCCGTGCTGATAAACAGTTCGGTCCCTGTAGCACCACCAAAACAACAGGAAGTTACATGCGGCGCATTCACCCTTATTTTATCCAACAGTTCGCCTGTTTCAATATGCCATTTGCAAATGGCAAAACCGCCCCAATGTGCAACCCAGAGATGCCCATCGGGTCCCAGGCACATGCCGTCGGGCATGCCCAGCTCGTGGGGTACGCGTACTATTGTGCTGTAGGACTTCGCTCCTGCCCTCACCGACTCGCCTGTGCTATACCCAGCATAACGACGGATTTCGCGGGTATAGGTATCGATAAAGTAAAAATAAGGGCTACCACTGGGCCATACAATACCATTGGGAATCGTCACTGCAGGAATAACAGTCTCCAAAACCCCGTTGGAGAAACGCATAAGTTTCCCCTCATCCGGCAAAGCTTGCATGTGCATCGTTCCGAACCAAAAATTACCCTCGGGATCTACTCCACCATCATTGGTACGAATTTGCCCAGCCCTAGCATCTAGCTCAGCTACGATCGTCAAATCTTGCGTTTCCTTTGTCCAAATAGCTAACCCTTGCTGCATGGCCACAAGAAATTTACCTGATCCATCTGGCCAGGGTACAATCTTGCTTACATAACCTGGCAATTCCCAGTAAGCCGAGTTCTTGCTTTCCAACTGATAGGTATGAATACGCTTGTGCAAAATATCCACCCAATACAAACTGTTATCGCGCTGGCTCCATACCATGCCTTCCCCCAGCAGACATTCGGTATGCAGTAAGACGGCTGCTTCTTTTAATTTGTTTTCCATCACCATTTTGCTCTATCTGACCTGATCGACAATTTCTTTTAACATTCTTGTACGAAATAAGCAAGCTTACATTTGGGTTTATTCCTCTTGCATTAGCGCACTTCTTCCGCCATCAACTAAATAGGTACTTCCACTTGCAAAGGAAGCGTAGGTACTGGCAAGAAAAACACACCAGCCACCGATCTCTTCAGTTGTCCCTAATTTTTTGACCGGATGTCTATCGACTGTCTTCTGTCTTTCGGCATCGGCATCCGGAAAACTGTCAAACCATTTTTGATTGCCGGGCGTATCGATAAACCCAGGTGCCAGTCCAACTGTACGGATCGCTGGCCCCCATTCGATAGCCATGGCCCTAACGAGTGAAAGGAGCGCCCCTTTGCTTACGTTATAAGGAAAGCAACCCGGTATGGAGGCATAAGCATGGTTAGAAGCCATGACAATAATCACCCCCGGTGAAGCTTGGGTCAACAGTGGTTTTAAGGCCCGTGCCAGCAACCAATGTGAAGCGAGGTTTAAACTATTATTGCGATTCCAATCTGCTAGCGTACACGCATCCAAGCCTTTGAATATATTCTGACCTGCATTCGAAAGCAGTATATCCAAACGGCCATGCTCCTGTTGAAGGAGCACAGCCAATTCCTGAATAGCAGCCTCATTGGACACATCAGCCGCATAATAAAATGTTCGTTGCCGATAAGGTGCCATTGCTGCAAAAAATGAAGCCACTGCCGGGTCATCGACCGCCAGTTCGGCGCAGGCTATAACGGTTGCACCCGCCGCTGCAAATTGCAGGCTTGCGCCCAGTCCAATACCCGAGGTTCCGCCTGTGATCAGGACAACCTTGCCCGTTAAATCGATTGTAAATGCCATCTACTATTAAAATTACACATAAAAACCTGGTCGTGGTTCCAATACCCCTGGATGTTTGAGCATTTCCTCTTCGATCAAATCCACCCCCAATCCCGGTCTTTCGCTCAGGACCAGGTGCCCATTTTTCACCATATCCTTAATCGGATGGTCAATGACTTCATCGCGCCAGGGCACATCATTGAACATAAATTCCTGCCGAAAGAAATTAGGCACCGAAGCACAGACATGCGCACTGGCCAATGTTGAAAGTGGTCCATTGGGGTTGTGTGGTGCCAATAACACATTGTATGCTTCCATCATGGTGGCCATACGTTTCATTTCAGAAGGCCCACCACAACGCGTAATATCAGGCATCATAATATCACAGATATTTTTTTCCAATACCGGTCGAATGCCATGACGGGTATAATGTCTTTCGCCCACACAGATCGATACATTGGACGGAATGCGCTCCCGCATGGCACGCAGGTTGTCTGCATTTTCTGGCCCTGCAGGCTCCTCGTACCAGGTAATATTCAGTTCAGAAAGACGTTGTGCCATCTGTACCGCGACACGATAATTGAGCATGGCATGTGTTTCGATCATGATATCAAAATTAGGTCCAACTCCATCACGAACCGCTTTACTCACCTCAAAGGCCAGGTCCTGCTGTTCGGCGGTCAAGGTCAGGTTTGCGGCCAGATCTTCCCCATACAGATAGTTTGTATGCGCAAATGGGTCAAACTTTAACCCTGTAAACCCAGCTGCTTTGACTGCTTGCGCTTGTCGAGCATAATCTTCGGGATTATGTCCACCACCGGTAAACCAATAATTGGCATACAACAGAATCTCTTTACGGAAAGCACCGCCCAACAGTTCATAACAAGGTACGCCAAGCACCTTGCCTTTCAAATCCAATAGTGCCATGTCAATACCCGAAATAGCACACATGCTTGCACCATAAGGTCCAATCCAATTGAGATCGCGGTAGAGTTTGGTCCAGATAAAATCTGTTTTCATCGGGTCCAGACCAATGATGCGCTGCCCCACATGCTTAGCGGCCTCATATACAATGGGACTGCCGGGCCAGTTGGTCGCTTCGCCCACACCTGTATGCCCTGTATCGGTATAAATCTTGACTAAAGTCCAATTATATTTTACGCCTTCAACCAGCCAGACTTTAACATCTATAATCTTCATTGTTCTCCTATTTTAATTTATCTTAAGAATAATCTGTCCACTTAACTTATCGCCTTTTTTTAACTTTTTGCGTCCATAGCTGTGCGGCGATCCATAAAAAGGTTCCGATCCGTTATTCGAATAATCGGCTATCAACCATTGTATCTGCTCATCCTGTTTCCAGGCCCGTGCATGCTGCTGGCCGTTCGACAACACCTTAACCGTTGCGGCAGGGCTACGCAAACTTGCCCAATAAATATTTCCTTTGGTCGACCTAAAGTCGTTCGAGCCCAATATATTGGCATCATCTTTCCAATCTTTTGCCTGTGGTTTACCATGCTCTTCTACTTCATACAATGGTGCGGCATGCAATACAGCCTCGCCCTCATTGCGTCCGATATGATTGGCCGGATAAGTGGAAAATGATCCATTTCGTGACCAGGCCAATCTATCGTAGGATAAAGGCAATCCGAGCATCAGACCGGCCTGATAAAGATCCATTTCTTGCCCCTGCTGATAGACCATTTCATACTCCACCCGCAAAAGACCATTGTTAAGGAAAACAAATTTTTGCTTTCCGGTGCCATTCTGATACCGCAGGTCCATGCGAACACTTATACTGTCGCCAGTCTGACTGGCTTCTGCGGCATCCGCAAATAAGGTATACTGCTCATACTGCTTCAATGGCACAATGTTATTTTGATAGGTCTCTCCTGCAACATTTGGCTTACCGCCATCTTCCGCATTTGCTTCGATGAGTGCTACGGCGGGCCCCTTCGTCAAAATCAGCTCAGCATCTTTGCGCACAGCAAGCAATTTGCCATAGGTTCGGCTGAACGTATAATCCACATTTCCCTGCTTTACATAAATATACGCCGAATCTTGTTTGAGCTGTAGTTCCGTAGCCGAAAACTTTTCCTGATTTTTGGCACCTTTCTCAAAAAGCTCATTTTCAATCTCATTTTGCTGATTGTCGATGGCAATAATTCGCAATGAGCCATATTCAGCTTGGATCGGTAAAATGACCTCGCCGCTGGTCCGCGGTCCAATCGCTGCCTTAAAAGGAACTTCCTTACCATCTACAATGGCCACGAGTTTGAGCTGGTCAAGCGAAAGAAAATCGTATCTGTTTTCAATCGTAACTACCACTTTACCTTTCTTCCATTGCGGTGTACCAATCCTGATCGGCGAATAAGCCTTTTTCATTCCAAAATACTCCGGTTTCGGTCTACGCCATCCATCCATCGGCCCCCAAGGTCCATACCCTACAATACGTCCATCGGGTAGATGAAAGGTATCATCGATACCGCTCCATATCGCGCCACCCAAGTTGGCCGAATGCTTATAGATGGAATCTACAAAAGTCACTAAGGGTGCATTATAAGCCTCGCGGATACCAGGGTCGGTTAGCAATTCACGCCTGTTGTAAGTCGACAAATGGGCATATTCACCAAATAAAGTCGGTCTTTTCATGGTATCTGTGGCCGCCGGGCCATTGATACCCGGGTAATGGTAATTGGCAATATCCGCTTTACTTCCGCCATTATTAAATCCACCCCAGGTCTGGTCATGGAAACTGGTTGGGCGCGTTGGATCCAAGGCCTTTACACGTGTATTGACCTCGGCCCAAAGCGGGCTCCAATGCGATTCATTGCCCAGAGACCAGAATAAGATCGAAGGGTGATTGCGGTTGCTCAATACATTATCGATGTTTGCGCCCAGCATAACCGGCAAGAAACGCTTATCCCGGTAATCCCATTTGCGCCAGATTGGTGAAGCATGGTGCTGAATCCAGCTCAAAGCCGCCTCACTCTCCACATACATTCCCAACTCGTCTGCCGCATTCAAAAATTCTTCTGATGGCGGGTAGTGCGACGTACGGATATAATTGACATTGGCCTGTTTAAATAAAACAACGTCCTGCCGATCTATTGCCGGATCAGCAGCTCGGCCATTCAGCGGATGTACAGCATGCCTATTGACTCCTCTCAATTTGACAGGTTTACCGTTTACCATCAGCTGATTTTTGACGACTTCAATTTCACGAAATCCGACCTTTTGTTTATTGATCTGTATCGCCTTACCTTCCACGATCAATGCCGTTTCCAACACATAAAGGTAAGGTGTCTCGGCCGACCAGTGCATCGGTTTTTTTACCGCGAATAGACTTTCGATCTGTTTATGGCTCCCTACTCCAAGCTGAATTTTGTCGGAGGATTTTTGAAGCACTGTTTTGCCGTCGGCATCTCGAAGTACATAGCGCAATTGGACCTGCTGCTGCTGGTTCGAGCTATTTTGCACCAGCCCCCCAAGTTTAAGCGTTGCATGGACATATTTTGAATCGAAATCTGTTGCAATTGCTGCATCCGAAATATGTACTTTAGGCACTGTAAACAAAGTTGCTTTGCGCAAAATTCCACCCACGGTATGCACTGCATACTGAGACACACAAGATAATATATCGCTGATGGTATTTGCCTGAACTTCTACCGTCAGTTTGTTTTTTCCTTTGTTGACTTTTCCTGTTAAGTCGACCTGAAATGCGACAAATCCACCTTCATGTTCACCGACTACCTGATCGTTTACTTTGACAAGCGCATGTGAACTGACACCGTCAAAGCGAATGTATACGGGGTTGCCTTCCCAATCGTCGGGCATATCAAATGAACGCTCATACACTGCCGTCTCACCCGCGGCGACATGCTGGCCTTGCATTTCCCACTCTCCCGGTACCTGAATGGTCACGGGCTTCGTATTCGCTACTTTGAAGTTCCACTGTCCATTCAACAGAATCCGACTGGTTTTACTTGTGGCCAACTGATCGGGTAAGGGCGTCAAAAATGATGCAGCCTGTTGTGCCGACAGATTTCCAAAGGACGAACAGGCCAACAGCAGCGCCAACCAGCTGCCTTTGGACAGTTTGAATTTACATAATTCCATATTTTTCAAATGCTTCTTTGGCACCCATGCCTTCCATAACTTTGTTCAATACTACTTTTTCAGCTCTGGCTTTTTCAAATGCTCGAGCGAAAACCTCCTGTTCATGTTCGCGCGGTACCACGCAGACACCATCAATATCGCCGATCAGCATATCGCCATCCTTGATCAGGACATTTCCAAAACGAATTGGCACACGCCAGTCAATAACCTTTCCTCTCGGCGCCTGATCCTGCGCATAACAGCCCATCGAGAAACAAGGAAACTCGAGTGCCAAAATCCCAACAGTATCTCTCGAGTAGCCATTGACAATCGCCCCATGTGCACCCAATGTTTTGGCCCGCGCACTCATAATTTCACCCCAAAGCGCATAGTCGGGCGAAGAGCCGCTGCAAATGTAAACCTCGCCCGGACGCAGATCATCCAGGGCCTCAAGCATAAATCCAAATGATTTAGCCAATACAGGATTCTTTGACTGCTGTTCAGCATTGCCGCAAACATCGGCCTCCAATACCGTCATCGCCCTACCAATTAAAAACAAATCTGATTTTAACGGTCTTATATTCGGTGGCAGAAATTGATGAAACAATCCCATTTTGTCCATCACATCCCCAATGACAGCTGTAAAAAGTTCCTTACGGATCAGCGCAAAGAGCTCCTCATCATTTGCCCATTCCACCAGATAGTTTTCTTTCATTTTTTATATCAATTAAATCATGTTACCATAAAAAGACATACAGGGCTACCAATACGCCGAGGATGAATAAACTCACTAATTTGAAACCACTGGAGGTCACAAAAAGATTTCTATTCACAATTACTGTATCATTACGATAGTTTCGATTGCCCAGCAGGCTGACCAATACCATTGTTGCCACCGTACATATAAACACCACAAGAATCCGATTCATAAAGGGGCTTTGATCTAACCAGAAATTTTTAAAGAGCAAAGAATAGGCAAATGTAGAAATGGCTCCGGCAAATGCTGCGTTAGGTGTTGTCCACGTTGTAAAGATACCCATCAGAAAAATCGCCAATACGCCTGGGGTGATAAAACCTGTAAATTCCTGAATAAACTGAAAGCCCTGATCCAGATGCTGCAATAGCGGGGCCAAGGAAGCACCAATGACCAAGGCAATCAGTACAGTTACTTTGCCGAGCTTCACCAGGGCTGTATCGCTCAGGGCATCGCCTTTTATATTCTTATAAATATCCAAAGACACAATCGTTGCTATGCTATTGACCTTTCCGGCCAGTGAGGCCACGATAGCAGCCGTTAAAGCAGCAAAAGCCAATCCTTTGAAGCCCGTCGGTAAAATCGAGAGTAGCAGCGGATATGCTTTATCGGGCTTCACAGTAGTGCCTTCGAGCATCCCTTGTGCAAAACTGAGATTCGAACCTTCTTTATATAAATAGTAAGCAGCAATGCCGGGCAGCACCACAATCAAAGGCATAAACAGCTTCATAACGGCTGCAAACAACATCCCATTTTGGGCTGTTTTTAGATTTTTGGCGCCGAGAGCACGCTGGGTAATATATTGATTACATCCCCAATACGATAGATTGATCACCCACATACCGCCCAATAGAACCGACCATCCGGGCAGATCCATATAAGCATCGGTACCATCGGGTTTTATGAGCTGTCCTTTTTCAATAAAAAGATGAAAATGCTGTGGCACCTCCGTTTTCAAGATAAGGAGTCCGTCCAGCCAATGTCCCATGCCCTTTGTATGCGCCACAAGATCGAGGGCGATATAAGTCGTTGTGAGCCCGCCTATAATCAACAAGACCACCTGGATTACATCGGTGTAGCCAATCACTTTCATCCCGCCCAAGGCGATAATCAGGGCCAATGTCGCCAACAGCCAAACCGCTACCACCATGGGAATCCCTGCAATCGCCTGAATCGCCAAACCACCCAGATAAAGTATCGAGGTCAAATTGACAAACACATAGACCAAGACCCAGAATACCGCCATCACCATACTCACCCGCGGATCGAAACGCTTGCGCAGAAAGCCAGGCATGGTAAAAATCTTATTCTTCAGATAAATGGGTAAAAACACCACCGCCACAATAATTAGTCCGATAGCAGCCATCCATTCATAGGATGCAATGGCCAGTCCCAGTGCAAAACCCGACCCGGACATCCCTATAAATTGCTCGGCAGAGATATTCGAAGCAATAATAGAAGCCCCAATGGCCCACCAGCTTAAGGAACCTTCCGCCAGAAAATAGTCGTGCGTTAGTGAACCCGAACTGTGTTTGCGTCGATAAATGTAGTAGCCATAACCACCGACAACAATAAAATACAGCAGATAAATGATTTGATCAATCCAAGCCAACATAGCGATATCATTAGAATTTTAATGTGATAGATCCCTGACAGGGTGAAGCTTCCAAGGTCTTACAATAATTACCCCAGGCAATTTCAGGATAATCCCATTTGTTGTTTACATACAAAACCAGTTGCTCATTTTCCAGGCGATCCATACGACAAGCATTGTCTGCCTGCGGTGAAACCACATGCATCAGGTTCTTTGTGCCACTACCCAAAGAGTAATAGTATATATTCTCTTTCATTCCCTTCGCCTGCTGTGTTAGTGGATGCTGACTCCGCGCTCCTTTATCGGCCCAATAATAATAGTTGTGCGTGTCCATGTACCACGACTGTTTGGGCTCCTGACCGTACGGCGTCTTATCTACATAAGACAAGCTTGCTGTTCCTTCATTACCCGCAAATGATTCTTGGGGATAATCGTTCCAATAACCATTTCTGCTCCAGGCAATGCGATCAAGATCATTGCTGAGATAATACTTTAGCCCAATTTCACGCAGGTAGCCATTGGGTTCACCCTGGGTATGATATAACGTCTTCATTTCTCCTTTACCATCGATAGTCAGATCAAACTGAATAGATAAACTGCCATTTTTTCCCACAATCGATACCAGGGCCAAATTGTCTTTGATGCGTACATCCAATTTGTTCAATTGCCAATTTTTATCTTCGAGCAGGTATTTGCTTGCACTTTTGCGTACTTCTGCACCAGTCAGGTGGTTGAGGTTGATGTCCATATTTAAGAAAGGACCTTTTTGGATCAGCACTTTACCATCGATCAGCGCGTTTTCGATCAAGCCTGTTGTTTTTGAAATCGGAAAGGTGAAATTCCTTCCCGTGATTAGGTAACGATTAGGCTCTTCAACAAGCTGGATTCCTCCATTTTGAGTCGATTCAGGTATTCTGACCTGATGCTCACCCAAGAAATAACGATAGCTATCCAGCAGCATCCCTTTGCTATCCACAAAGCGTAAAGCCAGTTGCCCGCCCTCTTGCCAGGCTAAACCGGGTAGTTGAATATATCCTTTCTGATGCGGTGCGATATCGGGTAATCCTAAGGTATAGGTCTTCCCATCATACGTGTATTGCAGTTTAATTTCCTGGAGCGAAGTATGATCAAATCGATTGTACACCGGGATCGTCAGCGGCTGAAAGCGGGCAAAATCAGGTATAATCTTTCCTTTCAAGGTAACCAATACAGGAGACTGCGCTTTTTTTGTGGACCAAAATTCAGGTTTCTTGCGCCGCCAAACATCGACAATCCCCCATTCACCGTAGCCTACTGCCTGCCCCTGAAAATCTTCGGGTTTGGCTGTATGGGCAAATTCCTTCCAAAAAGCAGTTCCTTTCTTGAGCTGTTGTGGAATCATAAATACTTCGTCCACGTAGCCCCATATTGCACCGCCAAGGCCCCCTTGCTTCGGAAACAGGCCGCTCCACATCATGTCCATGGAGATCCCCCAAAATTCGCGAATATTCGGATCGTCCTGTAAAGTTTTATACGTATAACAGGCCGGATGAGCCCATTCATCGAATAAAGCCGGAATGCCATGCCCCTCAAAGTTACGCGTAGTCTTGCCATACTGTGTCAAGTTACCATACACGTCCTGATAGTGCATGCTCAGGATTTCATAAATCTTCGGTTCGGTAGTTTGCGAGCCCGGATAGCTCCAGATAATGGGTCTTGTCGGATCCATTTGCTTCACCAAATCGTGGCTTCGCTTAAAATTGTCGCCATAGATCGATTCATTGCCGATGGACCAGAAAAGGACAGCAGGATGGCTTTTAAAAGTATTGACCATCTCACGCGATTGACTCAGGTACTGGTCCGTCTTTTTCGGATCATTTTGTGAGGCGCCGGGCGCATAATTTTTTTGCCTGTAAGTATCCACAAAACAGATTGCGGTTTCCACCTCCACATAGATACCGTATTTATTACAGTATTCGACAAAACGCTCCATCGGTGGATAATGCGAAGTACGAATAAAATTGATATTTGCTTCTTTAAACAATTGAACATCTAGGCTATCATAATAGGCCGAAGCACTGCGTCCTAAGGTCGGGTGCATGTCATGCCGATTGGCTCCACGTAACTTGACCGGTTTGCCGTTTACCATAAGCTGGTCTTTAACCACTTTCACTTCGCGAAACCCGACTGATTTATGAAAAGCATAGGTAGACCTACCCTGCTCTTTCACTTCCACATCCAACCGATAAAGATTTGGATGTTCGGCATCCCATTTTATCGGTGCAGCTACACGGAACACATGGCTGTTGGCCCCGGCTACAATTGGTTTTTCAGGATTATCCAAAACAATACTTTTACCGTTCGGATCAGTCAAGGTATACTTGATG
Organism: Sphingobacterium sp.; assembly: GCA_031277685.1. GTDB lineage: Bacteria > Bacteroidota > Bacteroidia > Sphingobacteriales > Sphingobacteriaceae > Sphingobacterium. The sequence goes on from JAITLV010000133.1 coordinate 22,176, forward strand.
GTAGCCCCTTTGGCCACAAAACCGCCAAAATCCAATTTTAGCTGCGCGTCCTTATAAGACGCATCAAAGGCTGTTTCGAGGTTAAAGTCGGTCACAGGATGTGCCGCTGTTGCAAATAAGGTCACATCCCGCAAGATTCCGCCTATCGGATGGTGTGCATAGCCCGATGCATACGAAATATCATCCAGCTGATCCTGTACCTCCAGCTCGATTTCATTCTGCTTTCCGAAAATCACAAAAGGTGTAATATCGACTTCCCAACGAGTAAATCCACCATGATGGCTCGTGACCGCTTTACCATTGATGCTAAGTCTGGCGAAACTATACACACCATCAAAGCGGATGATTGTCTTTTTACCTTTATACTGACTTGGCACTAAAAATTTACGGCTATAAAAAAAGGAATTGTCGTGTTGAATACCATAGCCCTGCATAACAGCTTCCCCCGGAACCTGAATATTCTCCCAGGCCGAACTGCGATCAAATTTGAAATTCCATTCGCCATTTAAGGATTGTACAGGAGCTTTCAGACCAGTCACTTTGGCTGGCAACTGATAAGCTGCCGGCTGCGCCATTACCAGACTCCCCATTACCCCCCACAACGCCAACAACAGCAGTTTTTTTAGTTTTTTCATATCATAATAGGTTGTAATTCCACCCTTTTAGAATGCAATACCACATTGTTACATTCTTTGTCAAAGATAGGTCCTCTTAGGCGGCAATACTACAACTGGTTATACATAAACTAAAACTATTTACACCCTAATAATAAACAGTGGAATATTATTAAGTGAATATTGTTTGATATACCAGTAAATACTGTATTTTTGCATTAACCAATTTAGCTATGTATGAACAAATTATCCAAACCTCAATTTATAGAGCTTACCCCACCTAGCGAAAAGACGATTCATGTTAAATTGGTCGATCAGGAATTTTTGAGCAATCCGCTGCACTTTCACGAGCTCTGTGAGCTGGTGCTTATCGTAGAAAGTTTCGGTAAGCGCATTGTGGGCAACAATGTGGCGACCTTTACAGAAGGAGACCTGGTCTTGATGGGCCCCAATATTCCACATATCTGGCGCAACGACGATTTATTTCTGCAGCAGGACAATGATTTGCGTGCCCGTGCCATCGTTGTCTATTTTCCGGCCGATTTCTTACTTCGCCTAACCGACGAACATCAAACCATCCAGGCCATGCAGCAATTTATCCGCAAGGCTCAACGTGGACTTCGTTTTTATGGCGAAACACGCGATAAAGCACAGCACTTACTGGAAAAACTCAGTGATAAAGAAGGATTTCCAAAGATCATCGAATTCCTCAACCTTATTCAGTTGCTACAGGAAACGGATGAATTTGAAAGTTTGGCTTCCGAAGGTTATCGCCCTACTTTCAGTGAGCAGGAGACCCAGCGCATCAATAAGGTGTACCTCTATGTGATGAGCAATTTTAAGGAGGAGGTAAATCTACAAGTTGCCAGTGACATGCTCAACATGACGCCCAACGCCTTCTGTCGTTTTTTCAAACGCCATACCCAAAAACCCTTTTCTCGCTTTGTCAATGAGATGCGTATCGGTCATGCCTGTAAACTGCTGATGGACCGGACACTTAGCATATCGGAGATTTGCTACGAATGTGGCTATCAGAACCTGACCAACTTCAATAAGTTTTTTAAATCCATTATGAATAAAACACCACGTGAGTTTCGTAAAGAAATGGATCTATAAGATGTAACCGATAGAGCCGAAAAATGTGGGGGGCCATATCCCTATCAAAAAGAAAGGCTGTACAAAAGTACAGCCCACTCCTACCAATTTACTGAAACTAACACCTATTTAAAAACCCTTTATTGTTTTCAACGTATAATCTTGAGCGTTACCATTCGCTGCCGTTACCCGATACATTCTATCCTGTGAAAAATCACCGGGTTTACCTAGTACTGGAGCTCCATTGAGCGGCGAAACCACCGAAACGTCCGACACCGTGATCGTAACCCAAAGATTAGCAAGTTGATCTTTTTGAATTCGTTTTTTAAACTCATCAAATAACATCTGCTTGGTGACGGATCCCGAAGGCCCAGCTTTCTTAACCGAGTTGATATCGTACGAAATCGTAGACGTATATCCCTTTTGTCCATTCGTATCAAAAGCTACCGCCGTATTCTTAAAGACGACCTCACACACCCGGTCAAGCTCAATCTCCTGCATGGGAGTTCCTTTCTGTATGGTATCATTATATAGAAAGCGGTATGAATAACTTACTGCAGTCAGTTTGTTGTCTGGCGAGTCTGGCAGCTCCTCATAGCCCTTTTTTAAACAGCTTCCCATTGCAATGAGCGTCAGCGCGCCGAGCAGGATTCGCCCTATTTTGTGATTTTTCTTATGCATAATCAATTTCATTATATCTGTATACCAAAATTTTTATTCCCATCCCGGATTTTGCTTCACGCCCGACTTCAAGCGGAATGTTTCGTTGATTGGCATCAAGTACCTTTTGGCAGAGAATCGAGCTTCCCCAACAACGTTATTGTCTTCAAAAAAAGAATAGGATTTACCATCTCTCGAAATTCGAATACCCCGTAAGGCGCCCTGTAGTTCAGGAATAACAAATCCCGATCCGACATAAGCTCCATCACGCAGACCACCCGATGTGCGCATGCCCCAGCGTAACAGCGACCAATACCGATCGTTATTTTCGTAGACCATCTCTACATTGCGTTCTCTTTTGTAGGCCTCAAAAAGTGAGTTCCCCCAATTGTTGCCCGAAAGCGTATTCAAATACTGGTTGACGCTACTTTCGGAAAAACCACCATGCCGTACCATGGTCGGCAGCATGTATTTTTTTGCATTGGCAAAGTCTCCTTTCATGAGATAAGCTTCGGCCATATTGAGATAAGCCTCACCATAGCGGAGCACCGAAAACACATAGTCTAATTTTTGGTCAGATGGTGAAGGCAGGCTCACAATATTATCGTAAAAATACTTCACCATCGCATAACCCGTACTGGAATTATAATTTTCGGTATTTCCGGATTGGTATCCATATTCCTGTACCGAACCTTCATTAATCTTGCTATTGGCATTGCTCACATTTCCATCCCTTCTAAAAAACACACGTACCTGATTATTGAAATACATACAGCTATCATAGAGAATCGTTGCATAAAAACGTTGGTCTCTTTTCTTGGAGTTGGAGAAATACATTTTCTCGTCCACATTTTTACCCGTGGTGACATAACTGGCATTATTCCATGATTTCAACTGTCCATCTACATCCGAGACCAGATAGTCATCGACCAGGTCCTGCGTTGGCCACGAACCGCCATCCATACCCCAAAAGTTCATGGTGACATTGATTGGAAAGTTAGCTTTGGCATAAGCCGAAAACTTACCCGTGGACCAAAGCCCCTGATATTGCATAGGCACATCATAGAGGGAGGTATTTGTTTTGTTACGCTCACTAGTGAGGATAAACTCGGTGGCCGTAACTGCAGTTTCATAGGATCTAAACATGTTGTAGTAAGGACTAAGTTGCGTCCCCCCATTATTGAGCCCCAATGCCTCACCCGACTGAATCACTTTGTCATAATACCCACTATTTGCAGCCCCTCCATCCACGTAGGCAGCAGCCTGCAAGCCTATGCGCATGATCATAGCGTTTGCAGCTTTGGCAGTAGCCCGTCCCCTTTCGGCAGTTGCCGGAAGCGCGGCTGCAGCTTTTTGAAGATCGGCCAGCATAAAATCGTACGTTTCCTTGGCTGAACTTCTTGGAATCTGAAGATCATCATCCAGTGTCAACACTTTATCAATCAATTGCAGTCCACCATAGAGTTTGGCATACACAAAGTAGTGCGCAGCTCTTAAAAAATACAACTCCCCTAAACTTCTGTTTTTAAATTCACTCGAAAAAGTCGTACTTGTTTCAATATTGGCAATTGCCGAATTGATACGCCATAAAAGTGAATAATTTAACCAGCCATAATTATCTGATTTTAGCATGAGCTCGGCCCTTTCTTTTGTCCAAAAGGCACCGTTCAGCGTACCCACCATCACATTTTTAGTGGTCCCTTCCGATCTTGCCGAATAAGGATGTGCATAGCCCGACATCCAGGCATCGGTACCTAATACATCAGCATATACCTGATAAATATAAGCTGTTGTCAAATTTTCACTATTCCAGGTCTGCTCACCAGTAATCTTATCGTATGGTGTCGTTTCCAAAAACTTTTTACAGGAAGAGAAGAACATCACCGACATGCCCAGCATCCCTATTATCAAACGTTTTTTCATAAATTTTCTTTGTTAATTAAAATCCCAATAAAAATCCCGCGGAGTAAGTTCGCATCATTGGATATGCGTAACCATCAAAAGTGTTGGATTCTGGATCACCATATTTGACTGAGGGACCAAATGCCAACAAGTTTACACCCGAGACAAAAAGGGTCAAGTTGTTCATCCATTGCTGCGACTTCATGATCGAATATTTAAAATCATACGATAGGGTTAAGGATTTCAATCGAACATAATAAGTATTGCGGGCCCAGAAGTCCGAAGACGAATAGTTATTGTTATTGTTCAAACTCGCGTTGCCGGGCCTTGGCATCGTCGCATCCGGATTAGATGGCGACCAATTGTTGTTCTGAAACTGAAAGTCCAGGCGTCGTTCGCCTTCGGAACCCATGGCCACATTGGAAAAGTAATTTTGTTTCATTCCTGTTCCCTGAATGGTAGATTGTACACTGAAGCCTTTGTAACTTGCGCCCAAGTCTACCCCATAAACAAATGTCGGGTTCGAATTATGCCCATAACGCACCTGATCCTGGCCATCAATCTTACCGTCACCGTTGACATCCTGATACCAGAGATCTCCAGGTCTGAGGTCAGTAGAGGTTTCGCGTTTGGGATTATTCAGGATATCCAGTGGGTTCGTATAAAACTGTGCTCCCACATAACCAGTACCTACATAACCATAGTAATTACCCTGCTGACGAATCCGCGGATTGGCCAAAGTAACACTGTCCTCGTTGGTTTTAAAGGCAAACGATTTAAAATAGGTAAAGTTAAAACCGGCATTAAAATCGACGTTACCAATCTTTTCCTTGTATTTGATAAAACCATCAAGTCCCTCTTTCCGGTCTTCGGCATTGGTTACCACCAGCGGAAGCGTATACCCGATGGGTTCTGTATAGCGATAGGAATTATCGGCGGCGAGATAACCTTTGGTTTTTTCAAAGAAATAGTCCAACGCGCCATCCACCTTATTTCCAAATAGTGCAAAATCGGCTCCTATATTGTATTTCGATCGGGTATACCAAGTCATATTGATACTTGGCTGAGCGCCGGGGGTAACCGTGTTGACCAACTTCCCATCCACCACATAACCATTTGTGTTGTAGTTGTAGGTTGCGAGATAAGCATATGCCCAGTGATCCGCATCATTGAGACCAATTTGCCCATAAGATCCCCTAAGTTTCAAATAAGTCAAGACATTTTTGGCCTTTATATCTTTGAAGAAGTTTTCCTCAGACAGCGCCCAACCAGCGGAGAATGAAGGGAAGAAGCCCCATCTCTTGGTTGATATAAAATTGTCTGAACCGTCATAACGTCCGGCAAAATCAAAAATATAACGCTGTTTATAATCGTAATGAAACTTGCCCACATACCCCATCCATGCCTGTTTGCCTTCGGTATTGCTCGCCGTGATCAACTCCGCATCACCTTTTTGGATCTGTTTGATCGCAGTGGTGTAGAACCCACGGGAACCCGCATTTAAGGCATTGCTATAATACTGACGCATGTTTTGAACCAGGGTTGCTTCCACATTGTGACCATCGCCAAATGTCCGCCGATAATCGGCTCTGAAATTGACATCAAAGTTTTGGGTCATATACGAAGATCGTCCAACACTAATGTTTGTAGGATCTTCTTTTGTTGCATTTCCCTGTTCATCGTAGTAGGTTGCCGTTTCTACCCAGTCTACACGATCCTGAGATTCGATGTTAAAATTTCCATTAAAACCGAGGCTCAACCCTTCAACCCAGGGCACGTTCCAGTTAAGTGCCCCTGATAGTTGATTATATACCGTCTTTAACTTGATATAACCGGGGCTCAGCAATGCCAATGCCGGGTTATCAAACTGGTTGGATATTTGGCCGCTGGATGTAAAAGGTTTCTCAAATGGATTACGATCGCGCAGCCTACTATAGATCGTATAGGCACTTGCTGGTGGATAATCCTCATTTCGGATGTATCCATTGACATTAAAATCGAGTTTCAGTCCGATTTTATCGAAGGTGCTCGATACATTGCTCCGATAGGTATACCGATGATAATTCAGTGATTTGGCTTTATAAATGCCCTCCTGACTGAAGGCGTTGAGGCTACCAAAGAAACGTAGCTTTTCGCTACCGCCATTTAGTGAAAGCGTATGGTCCTGCTGTGGCACAAACCTGCGGGTCAATTCTTTTTCCCAGTTGGTGTAGTTACTGGGATTGTTTTTGATATCCTCCATTTCTTCAGCGGTCTTGAATGAGTTGATTCCCATTCCCAAGGCCTGATTAAGGTTGTTTATTGCTGTGGCATATTGATAGGCATCCATGCGTTTGGTTTGGTATGAAGGCGTATTAAAGCCAAAGTTTGCCTGGTAGTTGACATTGAGTTTACCCGAATCACCTTGTTTGGTAGTAATCAGCACGACCCCATTTCCGGCGTTCATTCCATACACCGCAGTTGAAGCCGCATCCTTCAAGATCGTCATCGATTTGATATCCGCCTTATTGAGGCTAAAAAATTGTTGCTGTGTAGAGATAAATCCATCAATTACATAAAGCGGTGTTCCATTGCCACGGATGGAAATGCTGGCACCATTTTGACCCGGTTCGGCCGAGCCTTGCTGCACAATCACTCCCGGAATTCTTCCCTGCAAAGCCGAGCCCATGTCTCCAAAGGGCAAGTTTTCAATTGTTTTCGCATCAAAAGAAGCTATGGCAGTAGAGTTTTTCTTCACACTGGTCGTACCAAAACCAACCACTACGACCTGATCCAATGCGATATCATTATCGTCCAACACGATTTCTACGTTCTTTTGCGTGCCGCGAACAGGGATTTCCTGACTCCTATAATTCACATGGCGAACAATCAAGGTCGAACGGTCAGCCACACGGATAGAAAAATGGCCTTCGTCGTCCGTTTTTGTTCCGATTTTACTATCCTCTTTAGACAATATCGTTACGCCAGTCAGTCGCTCACCTTTTTTATTCCGCACGGTTCCTTCGATCAGGACCGGCTCCGCCTTTTGTGCTTTGCTGTTCAGTCCGCCTTTGTAAGACCATTGGATGGTAAACATCTTTTCACTTTCGGGCCGTCCCTTGGCAAATGAATCCTGTGCATGGCAAATAGACATAACAAGTATCCCTACGCCCATTCCAGCCTTCAACAGGACAAAATTGCCCATACGATCCCTAGGCTTTTTATTGGTCAACAGTTCTTTCATAAATAATAATTAGTTAGTTTATAATTCAGCATCGGTAAACGACGGCACCATGGATTCGCTTCAGTTTACAGCGCTACTATTAACCAAAATTATTACAGATCGAATGGAGAAACTAAAACTTGAAAATCAATTATTAAAACTATTTTACCCCAACAAAATCGGAGGATGGCCAGGCTAGTAACGCTACTTTTTCAACAAATTTTCATAATTATTTAACATTACGTAAATATAGTATAAATAAACATTGTTTAGTATTACATAACTTATGTATATTTATATCCGATGAAAAAACGAGCAACATATTATGCTTTCAGTGGCGCCAACACCGCCCTGACCAAAGTCACTACACCTATTCCTACATTACATGATGGTGAAATTTTGGTCAATATCAGTTATACAACGCTCTGCGGTAGTGATCTTCATACCTATTGTGGTTTGCGCAATGAACCCTGCCCTACTATTCTGGGGCACGAAATTGTCGGTACCATCGCGGAAATATCGGCCAAGCATAGCGGACTCGACGTACAGGGAAATAAACTTCAGGTGGGCGATCTCATCACCTGGACGGTATTCGCCAGCGATCCGAATTCGGCCAATTATCAACCCGATACACCACAAAAAAACGACCGGCTCTATAAATATGGTCATCGAAAGATTACGGAACAGGATGAGCTTCATGGCGGATTAGCAACACATATTATCCTACGTCCCCATACTTGCATACGTTTGCTTCCTAAAACTATTTCACTGCGCGTAGCAGCAACAATCAATTGTGCTGTGGCTACTTCAGCAGGTGCCATAAGGCTCGCTGGCACAATTGCCGGAAAAAATGTACATGTAGCCGGTATTGGATTATTGGGTTTGGTAACTATCGCCATGTGCAAGGAATTGGGCGCATCAAACATTATCGCATCTGATGTGAACCCGGCTCGATTAGAAATGGCAAAACATTTTGGTGCCAGCCATACCATCGATCTTTCCGAACGAGAAAACTGTGCACTGTTGGAGGCATCCCCGATCGACAGATTTATCGACATGAGCGGCTCGCCTGATGCCATGGAACTGGGCATAGAGACCTTGGGACTTCATGGTCGGGCTATACTGGTCGGTGCAGTTTTTCATCAACGCCCAACAAAAATAGATGCCGAACAAGTCATCCGAAAAATGCTTTGCATCAAAGGGCTTCACAATTATAACTATACTGACTTCTCTTTTGCGGTGGACTTTATTATCAACAACTGGCAGAAATATCCATTTGAATCCTTGGTCGAACGTGAATTTCCTTTAGACGAAGTCAATGCCGCGATCGATTACGCCCTTACGCATAAACCGATTCGTGCAGGCCTATACATGGACAGCTCAACGGCAAAACGATAATGGGAACGAAATTTAGAAGAGATCAATGGAAAATGTTGTTTGTGACGATGTTTTGCTATTTATTCTTTTATACCGGTCGTCACAATTTTGGCTGGGCGGCCAGGGGTATTTCCAAAGAACTGGACATTAGCTTTCAACAAGTGGGGTGGATCAGCTTTGCCATGCTCATGGGCTATGCTATCGGTCAGTTGATCAACGGAAATCTAGCAGACCGATGGAGCCCCAAAATAATGATTATTACGGGTGGAACTGTCTCGATCCTCTGTAATCTATCCATTAGTTTTGCCAACTCCTATACAGCTATCCTTGTGCTGTGGACGCTCAATGGTTATTTTCAGTCGATGGCTTGGGGATCTGGAGGTAAACTGATTTCCAATTGGTGGAATAGTGCCGAACGCGGTAAAGCATTCGGTTTTTATACCATGGCTGCTGGAAGTTCTTCCGTTTTAACATTTTTCATGGCGTTAATACTCGTCCAGCAGGATCAGAGCTGGCGAACATTATTTAGATATCCTATCCTATTTCTTGCCGCTGCACTCCTTGTTTTTTTGCTCGTTGCCTATAGCTCGCCCAAAAGAAAAGGATATACAATACCTGAAGAAGAAACAATCGCCAAAAAACAGGAAAACTGGAAACAATCTTACCAGAAAGTGTTTCAGAACCGCAGCTTTATGATTGCTTCTCTTGCCATCGGCTTTCAGAGTATGGCGCGTTATGGTCTTATTTTCTGGGTACCGATTCACTTTTTAGGAAACAACTATAAGGCGTCTTCCGGCAATATGTGGCTTACCTTATTGATACCAGTAGGCATGGCCCTGGGTGCAGTTTCATTTGGTTATATCTCTGACCTCATTTTTGACAAAAACAGAAGCAAATCAATCGCTACAGGTATGCTTATAAGTAGTGTCATCGCCCTGCTTATTTACTTTGTGCCCATGCACAGCCATCTATTCATCGGCGCACTTATGTTCAGCTCCGGATTTTTCGTCTACGGCCCCCAAGCTAACTTTTGGACCTTATGTCCTGATCTTCTGGGCACCAAACTCGTCGGCACCGGTATAGGTATCATGAACATGTTTGCCTATGTATTTGCAGCCATTGGTGAGCCAATATTTGGTAAACTCATTGATTATACAGGCAATACCGCTAATATATTTCTATTTGTTGCACTCATATGCGCGATCTGCGCAACTATTATCAGCTTTGTTAAAACGAATAATCCAATCATAAATCATAATAAAAGCATGTCCTGAAACTTTTTTACTATCAATTATTTATAAAAAACGAAAAGATGATGAAAATAAACCTCTTCATGTTGCTACTCTTGCTCACATGCGCGAACCTAAATGCCCAGCGTATTGTCGTTATTGCCTTAGATGGCTTTAGTACCGAAGGCTTTAAAGGATCTAAACATCCTAATCTTGACAAGCTATTTGATAAAGGCTTGATCACGCTCAGCAGCAGGCCCGTGATTCCTTCGGTTACGCTCCCCAATTGGACGAGCCACCTCACCGGTCAGGGACCCGAAGAACATGGTATTACCGCCAATAACTGGACTTTATCAAAACATCCCCTCAAAGCGATAGAAATTGATACAGAAGGTTTTTCGCCGTCGATATTCAAACTATTGAAAGATAAAAAACCAAATGCAAAGACCGCTTTCTATTACAATTGGGCCGAACTTATCAATCCGATCAATCAAAAATACCTCGATGAAGTTTCTTTTGAAGAGGACGATAAATACAAGAACAATTATTCCAAAGCAGTAAAATTTATCGGCGAAAATAAAAATGATCCTACACTCGTGTTTTTATATAGCGTCCATGTGGATCATGCGGGGCATGGATATGGTTGGATGTCTCCCGAATACATTGCTGCAATTGAAGAAGTCGATGTCGAAATCGGCAAATTTGTTCAAAAGCTAAAAGACCAGAATCTTTATGATGACACCTATTTTCTACTGCTCTCCGATCATGGTGGAATCGCTAAGGGACATGGTGGGGTAAGCATGAATGAGATGCAAATACCTTTTGGTATTACCGGAAAAAAAATCAAAAACCTGGGCATGACAGATGCATTCTTTAATAGCAACAGAAATACATCCTGGATATTAGCCAAAATATTCGGAATAAAAGACCTTCCCAAGTCTTGGACCGGTATTGCTCCTACTGAAATGTTCAAATAAAGGTGCCTGTTATGGGTATTCCGAACACAATCTGCTAAAAAGATACTCCTCTAAAAAAGGTTGCCCCTCAGATCTGAAGGGCAACCTTTTTTTAGAACTTCAACGTATAACTTTTCCCCACTTGGGTATGGAGGGTTTTCACTTGATCTTTATACTTGATTTTACAGGTACCGCCTTTACGGGAAAGCAGCTTTACTTCTTTTAACTGTCCTTTGTCCCAAAAATAGTTAAGGACGAAATTACCACGGGCAACAAAACCTTTGACCGCGCCGGTCTGCCATTCCTCGGGTAGTGCAGGCAGCAGTTCAATATAACCCTGGTGACTTTGGAGCAACATCTCTGAAATGCCGGCTCCACCGCCGAAGTTTCCGTCGATTTGGAACGGCGGATGTGCACCAAATAAATTGGCATACACACCACCGCCGCCATATTTAATTGCCGCATCCTGTCCCACAAAGCGCATTAATTTTTTAACAGCATCGTATGCGCGTTCAGCATTCTGCATCCTTGCCCACAAATTTATTCTCCAGGTGATCGCCCAACCTGTTCCTTCGTTGGTCCTTAATTGAAGTGATTTACGTACCGCATCAGCTAACTCAGGCGTTTCTGCGGTAGTGATGGTATAGCCTGGATAAGCTGCAAACAGATGAGACAGATGTCGATGATGGGGTTCTTTATCCGCCCAGTCGTGATACCATTCCTGCAAATTACCCTGTTTACCGATCTGATACGGGTAAATTTTTGCGAAAGCCTGCTTTACTTGCACCTGTATTTCTTTATCGATATTGAGGGCGGCCGCAGCTTTTAAATAATCAACAAATAGTTCCTTAATCATCGCCAAATCTGCTGTACTGCCGTACAAGGTCTGCCCGACATAGCCATTGTCGGTGATGTATACATTCTCTGGCGAAGTCGAAGGTGCAGTTACCAAATAACCTTTTTTATCCGCTGTCAAAAAGTCGAGGCAAAACTGCACCGCTCCTTTCATTACAGGATAAGCCTGATCACGCAAGAAGGCCTCATCTTTGGTAAAGGCGTAATGTTCCCACAGATGTGTGCTCAACCAGACTCCGCCCATCGGCCAGTTGGCCCAACAGGGATCGCCTTCACCGCTATCCCCAACGGGATTGGTCATTGCCCACATATCGCTATTGTGGTGGCATACCCAGCCGCCGGCGTGATAGAAGTTTTGTGCAGTAATATGCCCCGGTTTAACCAATCGGCCAATAAAATCAAATAATGGGCGGTGCATTTCCGGAAGATCTGCGGTCTCTGCTCCCCAGTAGTTCATTTCGGCATTGATGTTTGTGGTATAATTGCTGCTCCAGGGCGGGCGTACCGATTCGTTCCAGATTCCCTGCAGATTGGCCGGGAGACCTCCCTCCCGCGAAGAGCTGATCAATAAGTACCGGCTATACTGATAAAAAAGAGCGATCAGACTATTGTCTCTATGGCCGGCAGCAAAGCGATTAAGTCTGTCTACAGTAGATAGGTTTTCGTTTTCAGTATCACCCAAGGTTAAAGATACCCGATTAAAATATTTTCCAAAGTCGGCATAATGTATCTTTTTTAAACTTTGATAATCGGTATTGGCGATTTTTGAAAGATAGCCAGCAGCGAGTTTATCTTCGGATTTACCTTCTGTGCCCGGATTTTTATCGATGCCATTGTAGCTGGTTGCCATAGACAAAGCCAGCACAACTTCCGTGGCCCCGCTCACACTTAAGGTCGAATCTTGCAACTTTTGCTTGCCATCGGTTTTCAGCACCTTAAGCATAGATACAAAGCGCATGGCATTTGTTGTGTCATTCACAATAGCGTTCGCGATATTACCCCTATAATTCGGTTCGGTATGCGCCGGTGCCCAACCGTTCATTTGGAGCATCCCCTGCCTTACCGAACTTCGCGAAAGCAATTTGCTGTCAAAATGACAGGAAAAATTGAGTTTATCTTTTCCTTGCGCAGTTAAGCGAAAGATAATCACCTGTTGCGGATGTGACACCAATGTCTCCCGTGTATAACTGGTCTCCCCAATCCGGTAACTCACTTTTGAAATCGCCTGCTGCATATCCAGTTCCCGGCGGTAATCGCTCACATTCCCCTTGTGGGCAAAGTCGAAAAAGAGATTCCCCAGCGGCATGAAGGCCTCCGAGTAAGGTCCCTGCATAAAATGGGCTAAGGAATCGGCCTTTTTATAGTCTTCGTTAAATAGTGCCTCCCGGATGGGCTGCAAATAACGTTTTGCATCGGGATTGACCTTTGCGGCATCAATAGGACCACCCGACCATAAGGTGGCTTCATTTAAAGATATACGTTCTTTGTCCACTCCGCCATATACCATTGCCCCCAGGCGGCCATTTCCCAGCGGCAAAGCTTCTTCAAACTGTGTTGCTGGTTTCGTATACCATAATTTTAGGGCATTGTTTTCCTGTGCCGTAGCAACAGCGTAAGCACTTGCAAAAAGCGCAATAAAAAAAACTCTCATCATTCATTTAGTTATGCTGTAAATACCGGATTAAAAACCAGCACCTTCTTGGTTCACATCCGGTATTTCAAATTTAATATCCGATTTTAGATCGCTCTTGGACATGCCCTGAATCCGTAATCGCGGCCTCGTCCCTTCAAATTTATTCCCCTCGATCCGTACCCCCGTACAATCGATGAGATGGAATGCCGGCTGTTCCTCTCCTCCAGATGCATTCATTTTTTTTATCCGGTTATCGGCAAATAGCAGTCCGCTGGTGCTCTTTGCAGACAACAGCGGAGCTCCATCCAGACGAAACAAATTGTCCATTATACGGATGTTTTGGTGTACATAATAATTTTTTACCCGTTCGCTGTTTTCAGGGTTTATCTTAATCGCATAACTCCCCGGCGCACTGTTAAAACCACAGGCTATAAATTGGTTGTTTCTGATCGTGACATCCGCTACAGGACCAGACTCATACCAGCCCATCGCATCATTCTCGATTAGAATCGCATGCATACCTGTACGGTAATACACATTGTTTTCGATCAGGACTTTCCGTCGCGTTGTCACTAGCGTTCCCCTGGAAATTGTACGTTCAAACAGTGAATTGGTTAAGGTAAGTGCAGGTGTCCAAGTCATATTTTCCAGTGCATCATCCAGTTGAAGCTGGCTGGGTACAGGTTTTTCCAACTCGACAATAAGCTCACGCTCGCTGACCAACCGGGCCGATTTCACAACCCCTTGCCCATAGATCTGTAACGCTTTTGCATGGAGATAAGCAATAGTGTCGCCTTTGCTGAAGGCCATAAAACCGTAACTCTGATGATGCATAAATCTTAATTTCAACTGCGTTGGTGAAATAATCTCTTTCACTTTCAGATGTGTTCCATGCACATTGATCGGATCGTCGTGTAAACCGCTAAACCGGCAGTTGTTGATGGTAATCTGCCCTTTACAGCCCGAAAAGTGCATACCATCGGCCGATGAAGCGATCACCCGACCGCTACCCTTGGCCGGCTCCACATAAATACGGTCATAGTTTAAATTTTCACAGAATTGGGATACAATACCCAAACCGTGCATACTATTCATATGCACATTGTGCAGGCTGATATTCTTGCTTCGATTTTGAAACACACCAACATAATCCCTTATGGCATCCCTGAGCGTAAGGACATCACCCGTATCGGCCTTAAATTTCGAAAAATCACCCTTAAATCTAATGCCAGAAGATCCGATTCTTTCAGCGCTGCCCGCCTGAAAAGGCCCCCAGTTGCTGTAAAAAATCCGATCTTCATGTGGATTAACCCGAGCCAGAAAGAAACCTTTTGGATTCGGAATCCAGCCTTCACCGTACCACTGTACTTTTCCATCCATTATTGTGAATCTGCTGTCGGGATGGACAGCAACAGTTACTTCTGTAGGCGATACCGATCGGACGGTCATTTCGGACATGCCCGGCCGCTCATAATCGACTGTGTAATTGCGTAATGTTATGTTTTCGCAACTATCTAATACCCAGCTGATCATTTTCCCATGAAATACAAAGGTTGACCCGTTCCCTTCGAGCCGGATGTTTTTGAGGCCTTTAAAAAATAGGCCCACGCGCTGCCTTTTTACTGGAAATTCACTTTCAGACGAGCTGTTCGAAATGTAATAATTGGTCTCGGTGGCATGATCTGGCCAAAAATCATATCTCCCTCTTGGAAAATTTAAGATCACATCCGATTGCCCTTTTGCCGCTTCAATCGCCTTCTTTACAGCAAGGGTCGCGTCAGCGAAACTATTGGGCTGGGCACCAAATTGCGTTACATCAATGGTTTGGCCATTCGCCTGAAAAAAAATCAGTACCCATATACTTAAAATTACTAGCCTCATTATGCTATCAAAAATTTATAATTGTCTTCACATTTAATAACACTATATCGTCTTTTTATAGCACGATATAGCTTTTTTCATCACACGACACTGTTAGTTAACGCTAAAGGTATAGTCCTTAACCACCTTGGCATTTTTAATTGCCGGGAACTGGCTTTTGATACGGTCAACATTGTCCTCCAAAAAGATATCTTGCGTATCGGCCCCAAACCCAGTGATACGCACAGTTAACTTATCATTCAGCAGTTCTTCCTTTTTACGGCTAACACCCAGTATCCAGGGCGTGCCGTCGTTGTAGCTATCGGTAAATGGTTCTTCACCGATATAGGCCGTGGCCTTATCGCCAAAGTAGCTCAGTTCCAACCGGATCTCATCTTTGCTCCGCGTCAAATCAGGCAGGGTAAACGCAAAGAGGCCCAATCTCTCTTCAGCAGCATAATGCGCTGGCTTGGTTTTGTCCTTTCTGGTTTCCACAGGCTTATTGTCTGCATTTAACCAGGTATCGTCGGTATTCCATACCTTGCGTACGCCATTTTTGTATAGGATTTCTATGGACGCTATTACATTGACCTCATTTTCTGCAGATTCAAAGCGGATTTCATTATTTCCCGAAAGTACATGGGTTTTAACATCGGCCTTTGCATATTCCCCCACAGTTTTAGGAGACAACTCCCTGCCATTCCAATATACCTTTACCGCTTTATCGGAACTAAACCGCAATGTCGCTTCTGTTACATCGGCCAATGAAGTCCCGTCAAAAGCTTTCTTCAATACGGTACCTGCTTTCGGATATATCCAGCTGGCCTCATCCATTGGTCCCAATACTGTAGCTGTAGCGTGCAGCTGATCTGCATTTTTTCCCTGATACACCTTATCTTCAAAAGACTTGAGCCCCTGGGACCTGTATAAACTGATCTTTTGCGTGTCATCTTCGGCGGTAATTAGCATCTTGCCCGCATCTACGGCCAGGCTTGAACCCGTCAACGCAACAAAATCCTTTTCTCCGAGCTTGCCTTTCCAAAGCTCATCGGATTGTTTTTCGGTAAGGGTTACAAGTTTGATCTGTTCGCCGTTTTTCTTGGTTAGGGTGATCACAGCTTCTTTTCCCGGCGTCACATCGGAAACAAAATATCGGTTCTTTTCTTTGGTCACTTTTGCGCCTTTGGCCTGGATTGTTTTGATTTGGCTTGCATCGATGAGGTATTCTGCCGCAATTGCATCATCTTCAAAGAAGAAATAACTGGTCACTTTACCCTCACGATGACTTGTGATGGGCTGTGCTGTCCCATATTTCAGGTTGACGCCGTTCATATCTAAGTTAAAAGGCCACAAGAAATAGGATTTATTCACTATAGCGACCGGTTTTCTCGGAAAAGTCAATTCTTCAGCCTGGAGTTTCAGCTTAAACTGCACCTTACCGTATGTGGGTCTATCGTAGCGGTAAAGGTAGTTGGATACAAAAAGGTATCCCGATTTACCATCTGACCTGACAGACCACTGCAGATTATCTTTATTTTTATTGCTCAAAGGAAGGTAAGCCAGCATGGGTGCCAGTTCAGATCCAAAATCATTCATGAAATAATTGAGCTTTTTTGTTTCTGTCATCACTGTGCCAAGCTTTCCGAATTCGCGGATCGGGGCCTGATAATCATAGCCAAAGTAAGGGCCATTGCCGTAGGTATTCTTTTCGCCCCGTGGATTTGTCCCACCGACATACATGTAGTAGCCCATGAGGTTGACGCCAGTACCCAGGCGCAGATTGATATTCTCGCCAGCCATTCCCCCGTCAACTACAGCCCTGCGGTGATAAAAAGTAGGAGCTCCTACCCCCACTTCGCAGGTAAAAAACGGTGAGTCATTTTTTGATCCGTCGAAAGATTCCACATCCCCCTCAATCTTGATGATATCGGTCCCAATATTATCCGAAAGCCTATTGTAGGTAAAATATTCAAAATTTGTGGGCGGTGTCATTTTACCATGGTTGGTCACCCAGGGCGTTTCAATATAGAAACCACCATAGGGAACGACTTCTCCTTTGGGATATTCACTGTCCATCCAGTGCGTCATGGTATACAAAGGCACATCAAAACCAGCCTCCCGGGCAATCTTCTTCAGATTCATCAGGTGGGAAATCACAAGTCCTTTTTTGACAAATTCGTTTTCCAATTGCAAAGCCATAATGGGCCCGCCGTCTTTGTACAACAATCCTTTTACCTGCTTAAAGACAGATTGATACCATTTTTTGGAATAATTAAGGTACAACGGATCATTGCTTCGGGTCACCAGCGCTTTATTGTTGACGATCCATTCGGGAAGGGCCCCATGCTGCATTTCGGCATTGCAATAAGGGCCGGCGCGAAGATGCACTTTCAATCCAAGTTCATCACATAACTGGACAAAACGTCGCAGGTCATGATTGCCAGACCAATTTTGCTGCCCTTCGGTTTCTTCATGCAGGCTCCACATGACATAAGTAGCCACCATATTTACACCCGAGGCTTTCATTTTGAGCAGCGCGTCGCGCCAATAGCGATGATCCATACGGACATAGTGAAACTCGCCCATCACCGGAAGAATGGGCTTGCCGCCTTCTTCCATGTAAATATTATTGACGCGGATTTCTTTTCCTTTCGGACCGATAGGTTCTTTATTCAGGTAATTCAATGGAACTGTTCCTACATGCTGCAAATCCATTTGATATTGGGCACGCACCGCAGTCGAGCACAGTAAACAGGCAAGGGCTATATAACGATATTTCATTGTTCTCTTTAAAATTATTTCATTCCAGTATTTCCGCCGCCCTTCAAGGTCAGCTCCATTTTCGGATTGCTGGCCCAGGCCCCTCTTGTAAAATCAGGAATATCCACACTATCCGATCTCTTTTTAACGGAGCGCTCACTTAAGGGTGCGATCACACTCCAAAGGGCAGCATCGTAGACGTCTTGATCCAGCGGCAGCCCGTTGCGAAGGCAATCAATCAGCCGCCAATCCATCATAAAGTCCATTCCACCGTGGCCACCCACCTTTTTGGCCATCTCGCCCACTTTGAGCACTATCTCGGGCGTGTATTGCTGTTCGAGCTTTTTCATCTCTTCGGCGGATATCCAGTCATGACCAAAGGCAATCCGTTCAGGTTCGGGCCATTTTTGGGCCATTCCTTTGGTGCCACTAAGGAGGTGTATGCGCGAATAGGGTCTTGGACTAGATACATCGTGCTGCAACATGATGGTCCTGCCTTTGTGGGTACGGATCGTCGTGATGTTCATATTCCCACGAAAGCTCTTATGGGCATAGGGTTCATAGAACGGGTCTTTTGCGGCCAGCTCGAGGGCTTTGGGATGCATACTGAAATCGTTGGATGACATCGAAGTCAAATAGCTCATTTTATCCCCGCGATTGATGTCCATCAGCTGGCAGATTGGCCCAAGGCCATGGGTGGGATATAAATTTCCATTGCGATGGTTTTCTTTCAGCCGCCACATATCGTAATAACTATCCTTTGCAAAATTACTAGCGAGCAGATCGTGCAAATAAGCCCCTTCACCGTGCAGGATTTCGCCAAAAAGACCTTGCCGGGCCATGTTGAGGGTCATCAGTTCAAAAAAATCATAACAGCAGTTCTCCAACATCATACAATGCTTTTTGGTTGCTTCGGAGGTTTCGACCAGCTGCCAGCATTCTTCGACTGTCGTTGCAATGGGTACTTCGACCGCAACATGTTTTCCGGCCTTCATCGCATAGAGCGCCATGGGCGTATGTAAATGCCAGGGCGTGCAGATATAGACCAGATCGATATCGGGCCGGTCACATAATTTCTTCCATTCCTCTTCCTTATCGGCGTAAATGATGGGGGCTTCCCCTTTCACATATTTCGCCGCGCGTTCTGCGACCCCCCGACGGATATCGCTGATTGCTTTAACTTCCACGCCATCAATGTGCGCAATTCGGTACACCGCCGAAGCGCCTCTATTGCCGACACCGATAAAGCCGATGCGTACCTTGTCCATTCGGGGAGCGGCATAGCCACACATATTAAACTGTTGTTTAGGGGCCTCAAAACGATCTACAGCTTCGTGCGCTGCTATCGGTTGAGACTTTGCAAATATTCCACTGGACAACACACTTAAACTTGAAAGCCCAGCCAGCTTCAAAAAACTTCTTCTTTTTGGATTCATTTCGGTCATCTTATCATTATACACATGAGAATTTACCGCGTCAGCAGATTGCGCTCCATACGGCATGTTCTGTTCCATTTGCCACGTTCGGTTCCTGGAAAGATTGGATTATGCCTCTAAAAAAAGATACAGGCATAATCCAATAATTTTATAAAAGTTTAATTTTTAAAGGTTACGACCTTAATGACCCAATCTTTCTTACCGCCATTGGCAGCGGTTACCTGATAATGAAGTTCCTTATTTAGGTCTGCCGGATCCCCCAGTTTTGGCGTATCTCCGATAGGAGAAATTTTGGCCGCCGTAGAAATATCGGTATAAACCCACAGGTAATTCTGGTTTACCTTCTTGCGAATTTCTTCGGTGAAAGAGCCTGATGCAGCGGGCACTTGAATGGTCAATTCAATACTGTTGGCCGAGCTATTTATTTTTTTCTCCACATCCAGCCTTTTGTATTCGACGACTGGTTGGCCGTTCATCATTTTACCACCTTCGTATCGATACTCCACATATACGTTATCAATGTTATTGAGATCCCAGTTTTCGTATTCTGGAAGACCTTTCTTCAAACAGCTGTTCATCAATACCACAAACAGTGGCAGCAATGCAATAAGTAGTTTTCTTTTCATTTTAAATCGTTTCATAATCTTAATTACCATCCTGGGTTTTGCGGGCCAAATTTGCTATTTCGGTCAAGATAACTTTGCGCAATCGGAAATAGATATCTCCGTTTCGCGTCAAATTCCCTGATGTCGTTGGATGAGAAAAAGGCACCTTGTACAACCGAAAAGTGTTTTCTGTCTTTGCTGATATCCATTACTTTAGGTAGCGTTGTCAACTCGGGGATAATTCCGCCCGATGCGTTTCCATGATTGGCTTCACCGCCATACCTGCCCCAGCGCAACAAACTCCAGTAATAATCATTCTCGAGTACCAGGTCAACTCTCCGTTCGCGTTTATAATCGGTCCATGCTGTCGCAAGGTCGGTTGCTTGACTTGGTGGTAGCTGACCATGTACCACCCGGGTTCTGTTCATCATTTCCAGGGCCTTTGGCAGGTTTTTCTGCAAAAGATAAGCTTCAGCCATATTGAGGTATACTCTTCCCAGTCTGGCAATCACATAGTGATAGTCGGTTGGAACACCGACATAAATGCGTGGGTTTACATTATTGTAAACACTTTTGCGCCAATACATATTGGTTAGGGATGTATAATAGGCAAAACCATTCAATTTGAGCCAGCGTCCGGAGTTCCCTTTCACATCTGTGGTGAGGGTTTCGCCATAGAAAACTGCCGAAGAATCACTTAATACACTTGCATTCCAGCGTGCATCGCGATTTTGGTTGGTCAAACTCCAGATTGTGGCATTACTACCCGACTTTATTGTGCCCCGATTGAGCTCTTTCTCTCCATTTGCTTTCGGGATAATGGTTGTAGCGATCGTTGCCTGTTCATCAACTGCTTTTTTAAACTGTGAGGCTTTGTCCCAGCGTACTGCAGTCTGTGGGTTTTCTGCATCAATGACAAGATAATCATCGGCCAGATCCTGAGAAGGCCCATGGTCGCCCCAGGCTTCAAATATCTTGATCGGCGATTTCAACAGTGGACTACCCCCAGACTGTTTTATATTATCATTGTTCAGGTTTGGAATCATCACCTGCATCGGTGTACCATCACAGGAAGTATTGATTGCTTTTCGGTAAATTCCATAGATGGTTTCTTTCGAATAGGGTTTTGCTTCGTTAAATATGCCTCCATAATCAGCTTCCAGCTGATAGCCCCCGGACTGGACCAGTTCACCGTATTCAAGTACTTTTTTCAACAGTGGATTGGATGGGTTTACCGTAATCGGGTTAGGATAGTTTTCGTAGGCCAGTGCCTGCAAGCAAACTTCGGTTAACATGGCGGCTGCCACATATTTATTGGTTCTACCACCTACTTTTTCGGTAGGCAGATCGGCCACTGCTTCTTCAAGATCTTTGATGATATATTGGTAAGATTCACTTGGCGTAGCTGTACTTGGCAGAAGAAGCTCATCATCGGGCGTCAGTACCTTATCAATCCAAACAATACGACCAACTTTTCGTGCTATGTTGTAATAAGACATGCCACGCAGGAACTTGGCTTCCGCAATTAGTTCCTTTTTATCGGCTTCGGTAATCCCTGCAGAGCTTGTTACTTTAGCGATAATGACATTGCATCGTCTTATTTCGGACCAGTTGTTGAATCCCATATCTGAAGTACGGTCAAGACGTTCCGTGAAAACGGCGTTTGCGCCATTGTAAGTTCCGTCCATACTGATCAGGTTCATGGTCCATGCGTCGGTAGCAGGCCCGCCGGCAAAACTGTTCATGATCCCATAGGTACTATAGATAAAGGTTTCGGCATTTGCACGACTGTTCCAGATAACATCTTCGCCGATTTTATCGTAAGGCTGTGTATCCAAAACATCTTTACACGCTGTAAATGTACCGGCCACTAACAGTCCAAGGGCTATATAAGAAAGTTTATTTAATTTTTTCATTTTGCTATCTAACTTAAAATCCAACATTTACACCCAGAGAAATCGTACGTTGGATGGGATAATTCTCATTATTCTGATCAGACTCG
>JAITLV010000146.1 GCA_031277685.1 Sphingobacterium sp.
CTGGCTCATCAATTCAAAAATAGAATTTTGAGATGTTGACATAAAATGTACTACTCTAATTTGTTTTAATTTTTTAAGGTACTTGATGCAAAAGTAGGAAAATTATTCGTTGTGCATAATATCTTTTTTTATCCAAGACTTAACATTTGATTTCCCAATGACAGTAATTTCATCGAAATATAAAGCAGAGTTGATGAATTAGTCCTACTTTTGTACTTATAATATGAAGGATCTCGCCTACTTAAATAAGTACTTTTATAAATACCGTTGGAAACTGGTTCCAGGGGTTATTTTTGTTATCATATCCAATTACTTTGGGGTGCTCCCGGCAAAAGTAATTCGCGAAGCTTTTGACCTGGTACAAGAGAATATCTACCTCTACCGTCTATTCGACGGTTTTGACAGACAAGAGCTTATCTATAAGGTTTTTGGAACAAGTCTATTGTTCTTCGGCTTTGTGGTCTTGCTACTTTCGCTCCTCCGTGGTATCTTCCTGTTCTTTATGCGGCAGACAATCATCCTCACGTCCCGTTATATCGAATATGACCTTAAAAACGAAATTTACAACCACTATCAGGAACTGAATTTCGGCTTTTTCCGTAAAAACAATACGGGTGACCTGATGAGCCGCGCGACAGAAGATGTCAACCAGGTACGAAACTATCTGGGGCCAGCCATTATGTACGCCATCAATACTGTCGTGCTCTCCATAATGGTTATTTATGCCATGTATAGTGTCAATGGCAGACTGGCGACTTATGCGCTCGCTCCTATCCCAGTCCTGTCGATCATTATTCTTTTTGTCAATAAAATTATCAATAAACGCAGCTTAAAAATACAAAAACAGCTTGCGAATCTTTCTTCTTTTGTTCAGGAGACCTTTGCGGGTATCCGTGTCGTCAAGACCTATACCAGAGAGCAGAACAAAATGAACGAGTTTGAAAAGGAAAGTACAATCTACCGCAACACCGCACTTGACCTGGTCAAAGTACAGGCAGTCTTCTTTCCCCTGATCTTATTATTGATCGGTCTCAGCACTGTCATTACCATCTATATCGGCGGTATTGAAGTAGCGAAAGGAACCGTCACTGCCGGAAATATTGCCGAATTTATTATCTATGTCAATCAATTGACCTTTCCAGCCATGTCTTTAGCCTGGGTAACTTCACTGGTACAACGTGCAGCCGCATCGCAAAAACGGATCAATGAATTCCTGGAGACCCAGTCACCGATTGTCAATGGTCAGATGAACAAAGACATCGCCGGGGAAATCAAGGTAGATAATATTTCATTTACCTATCCTGAGACAGGTATTCAGGCCATTAAAAATATATCCTTTGAGATACCTATCGGAAAGACTCTAGCTATCATTGGAAAAACGGGTTCCGGCAAATCTACGCTGGCCAACCTCTTGTTGCGGATGTATGATATAGATAAAGGAAATATCCAATACGATGGTATTGCCATAAAAGATCTCAACTATAGCAACCTGCGTCAGCAAATTGGCTTCGTTCCTCAGGATGTATTCCTGTTTTCAGATACTATTGCCAATAACATTGGTTTCGGACTGGATCACTTTACACAGGAACAGATCGAACAGGCGGCAAAAGATGCAGCTGTATATGACAACATCATTGCTTTCGAAGAAGGTTTTGAAACCGCTGTCGGAGAGCGTGGCATCACACTCTCAGGTGGTCAAAAACAACGTGTATCCATTGCAAGGGCATTAGTAAAGGAGCCTAATGTATTGATCTTTGATGATTGTCTGTCTGCTGTGGATACCAAAACCGAAGAGACGATTTTACGGTCATTAAGCCGGATCATGAAGGGCAAAACCTGTATTTTTATTGCCCACAGGATATCGACAATCAAAAACGCAGACCATATACTTGTCATGGATCAGGGGGAGATTGTCGAGCAGGGTACACACTTTGACTTGATGGAAAAAAGGGGCGAATACTTTGAACTCCATGAAAAACAATTATTGGAAAGCGTAGAAGGATAACCGACACAAATCCTGCACAAATATTAAATATCCCTGAATTCAGCTAAAGAAAACAGGGATATTCTCTTCTACATTTGCCTTATACATTTACATTAAACATTTATCGTATAAAGTATCATGGAGAGAAACTCAGTGCAAAACACATCATCAAACGATGGCAAGACAGTTGCTATCATTTCTTATTTAACGCTAATCGGCATGATTGTAGCTATCATCATGAATAATAAGGAAAAGACTGCCCTTGGCCAGTTCCACATCAGACAGAGCATTGGCATTAGCGTAACAGCGCTGGCACTAGGCCTATTGCGCTTTATCCCCGGCATTGGCGGAATCATGATGAATATTGTCGCTGTGATCCTTCTTATCGCACTGATATTGGGTTTGATCGCAGCATTCTCCGGCGAGAAAAAAGCTCTTCCGTTTATTGGTGAAAAATACCAGCAATGGTTTAATATGATCTAATCATTATCCATTTCATGAAAATTGGGCTGTCCGATAAGGAATAGCCTACAAATCAAATAGCGTCCAAAAGTCAGCTAAAAAACTTCTGGACGCTATGATAAAGATTGCCCCACTTTCAGGAAAGCTCCCTGTAACCGAAATTATACTGTTGTCTCGACTGTCTTTTGTTCTTTGAAAAAAATAGCGAACAAGAGCAGACAGAAAAATGAAATACCTGCCGGGATAAACCAGAGATATTCCCAGAATTGGTCTACATAAGTTGCTTTGAGGTAATCCGAAACAGCACCGGCAACCCAGAACCCAATCAGCATACCCACTCCATACATAGCAATGGTAATCAGCCCCTGTGCCGAAGCTTTATACTTCTCCCCTGCAATACGATCAGTGTAGATCTGTCCGACGACAAACATAAAATCATAACAGATACCATGAAGCACTATTCCTAAGATAAGCAGAAAAGCCTTTTCCTGTCCATCGCCAAAGGCAAAGAACAGATAACGCAACGCCCATGCGGCAATACCCAATAAAATCATTTTCTTATAACCCAAACGTCTAAAGAAAAATGGGATTAATAACAAACAGATTGCTTCTGAAAACTGCCCCAATGCCATTTTTGCTGTAGGATTGGCTATCCCCACATTGACCAAAAATGGATTGGCATTTTGATAATAGAAGGATATGGGAATACAGATCACAATGGCCGTCACAAAAAAGATTAAGAAACTCTTTTGTTTTAACAGACCCAGTGCGTCTAAACCAATGGCTTTTCCAAAATCAAATTTTTCATCCTTAAGCCGTATCTGTGGTGGAGTCTTGGGAAGAAATACGCTAAATAGCGCCAACAGTAAGGAGCATATGGCACCCATAACAAAGGTATTGTGCAGGGCTCCCTGCGCTATTGCAGCCGGACTGTCCCAACGAAATAGGTAACTGATGACAAGACCTGAACAGATCCAGCCGATTGTTCCCCATACCCGAATGCCTGGAAAATACGTTTTGGCATCGGATATATGCCGGAAAGCAATACCATTGGATAGGGAAAGCGACGACATATAAGCCATAAAATAAACAAAGACATACGGGTAGAAATGGCTGGCATCTGGTGCCTGAGACATTCCATAAAGCAATGCTGCACCCAAAAGATGTAAAACCGAAAGTACCCGCTCTGCATTAAAATAACGGTCGGCCACAAAGCCAACAAAAAATGGTGCGAAAACAGCACCAAGGGACTGGGTGGAAAATATATTGGCAACTTCCAGTCCTGACGCATTGAGCGACTTTATCAGATAAGTGCCTAAGGTTACAAACCAAGCTCCCTTGATAAAATATTCCAAAAACATCATCAGGGACAATTGGAGGCGTAAGGTAAGCGTCATAGTGGTTTAGAATTGTTTCTGTTTACGAATATACATTTATATAGAGGACATGCCTACCAAGGCAACGTCTTTGTGTGTAACGATCTGCTTACCATCATCATGTTCCCATGATTCAATCCGAAAAGCCAGCAGCATAAAGGTGATCCATTCCCTTTTAAATACCGAACATGGTTATAAACGATGTCCCTCGCTCGTCCATGACCAAGGGTCATGGCATGATTCTAAAAAAGCGACAGGAATACACATCACTTTGCTAGGCTGGAAGCACGCTGTACATAAAATTAAGCCAGTTCTGACTGGCGATCTTTTCGAGATCAGCCCCACTGTAACCACGTTGCTTCAATATTCCGAAAACTTTTTGGATATCTGCAATGGTTTCCAGGTCATAAGGGCATTGCTCCCGACCAAACGCCCCGTCCAGATCGCTCCCTACACCGACATGATTTACGTTCCCTGCCAATTGACAGATATGGTCGATATTGTCTGCCATTATTTCCATCGAACAGTTACTTGATTTCGGGTCCGATTTGCCCCGTACCCAATTGGGTACCATCATCCAGGCATCCAGCGCAACTCCGATAACTGCTTTCTTCTCCACCAGGATCTTGATCATCTCATCACTAAACTGCCGGTTATGGTCGACAAACTTCCGGCAATTGTTATGGCTTGCCCAGATTGGCCCATTATAACGCCCCATGGCATCCCAAAATGCATCATCATTGAGGTGGGTGGCATCCAGGATCATCCCCAAACGTTCCATTTCCTGCAATAATTGCAGCCCCTGTACATTCAGCTTACCGGACGAATCGGTACCATTGGCATATCTCCCCGGACCGTAATGGGCTGGACCGATTGCACGCAATCCATCATGATAAGCCCGTTCCACATAGCTTATATCGACCAAAGAATCGGCTCCTTCCAGACTCAATAGATAACCGATTGGCTTATTGGAATGATCCGTTCCTGCAGCCCACAATGCCCGATGTTGCTCTAGATCAGCTTTTGTCTTAATCATTTTCATCTGCCCATCAGCTTCCATGGCTTTATACCAGGCAAGCTGTCCCTGTGTCTGTGCCCAGGCCTGTTCTGAGGAATACCAGCCTGGTAAAGTGCTGTCAGGACGGACAAACCGGGCTATTTGCGTTGCGACGACAAGACCTATATTCCCCTTCCGCAATTCGTCGAAAGTAACCGTGGCTTTTGCCCTGTCCGGCTTGTCATCCATCCCCTGTTCCCGTCGGTTCAATTCTTGAATCGGCAGCCGGAGATCCCGGTTCCATTCCATGGCATTCATGCTCAAGTCCAAATGAGCATCAATCACAAAGGGCATTTCAAATTCGTACATATCAATAATTTATCTTTTTACTTCGAGCCAGCACTTTCCAGACCTGACCGGAGACCCGCTCATTGATGACCTGTAATTCGTCATAACAAGCGACTGTTGGACAAATATGCCGGGGTACACAATACAGTTCTTCTCCAATCTTAAAGACAGTGCTATCCTTGACTTCAACAACCAGATGTTCTTCACTTTGCATTTTGATATCACCGATCCGCTGATCAAAAAATTTGACCCGGGGCTGCGGTGATTCGCATGCCACAGACTTATAACCAAGATCTAAACAGAGATGCTTTTGATCCACAATGGAAACAACACGTGTCAGCAATACTGCCGCAACTAGAAAATCCTGTTCAGCATAATTTTCCGCGTAGCCAAAATCCCAAAAGACAAATGTGCCCGGGCTACATTCCACATCATTGCGCCCGGCATGGAACGGAAAGCTCGGTGATCCACCGATTACTTTCGTCAAGGGAGTGGAAGTAGAAACCTGAGCCATTAAATAAGCCATCTCGAGTATACTGTAGGCCTGCTGGCTCTGTTGTTCGCGTAATGTATAGTCCTTATCGTGGATATGTCCATCATAGCCATGTACGCCCACCAAACGGATTCCATCCAACAGTTGAATATCCATAACCAAGCGCTCCAGCTGTATGATAGAAGCTCCGGTACGCCCCATACCAATATTTACGTCGATATAAATTGCTATCGGTTTACCTTTTTCTACCCCACGTGCCGAGAGTTGCTGTGCAGAATCCGCATTGTCCACAAGGCAAGCATAATGTGTATCGGGAAATGCTTCGATCAGGCGCAGCAGCCGGTCAATCTTGGGCCCGACGGGTTGATAGGCTAAAAGGACATCTTTTGCGCCGGCCATACCCAGTAATTCGGCTTCAGCGATAGTCGCACATTTAAATTTAGTGACACCCCGATCCAACAGTAACTGACAGACCTCCTGACATTTGTTGGTTTTAATATGTGGCCGTAAGCGATCCACATCATCGTCCACAAATTTCAGTGCACGGTCTATATTCCGGGCAATGCGATCAGGATACACCAGCAATGCTGGTGAATCGACCTGATCTACATCTTGTACTTGATACCAAGTTTCCATGATCTACTCCTTAATATAACTCAAATAGCGCTTCTATCTCAACAGGAATATTGTCCGGCAGTGAGCCAAAACCAACCGCACTGCGCGTGCCGATTCCATTTTCCTCACCCCAAACTGCAGCAAACAGTTCACTACAGCCATTGATCACACCAGGATGATATAGGAAATCAGCTGTACAATTGACCATCCCCAACACCTTAATGACACGTTTAATTTTATTCAATGATCCCAAATTGGTTTTAATCGTCGATAACATCGTCAACCCGACCTGTCTAGCCGCTAATTTTCCATCCTCTGGACTAATATCACTGCCAATCCGTCCTATCATCAGGGAAGCATCATCTTGTACCGGACCATGGCCAGAAAGATAAAGATACTTTCCATCAATAACGTATGGCTTATATACACCCTTAGGTGCTGGTGCTGGTGGCAATGTCAAACCTAGTTTTTCAAATTGTTCATCTGCGTTGTACATCGTGAATGATTTTAATGTTTAAAAATATAATAGCTAATATAAAATTATTTGCAATAACAGGACAGCTACTAGTCCGACGATGGAAACAATCGCTTCCATAATCGACCAGGAAAATAGCGTATCCTTGACACTCAAGCCAAAATACTCCTTAAAAAGCCAGAAGCCGGCATCATTGACATGGGAGAACATGAGGCTCCCTGCCCCAATCGCCAATACCATCAGATTAGGATCTACACTGCTCGCGGTAACGATGGGCAATAAAACTCCTGCTGCTGTCAATGCAGCGACTGTTGCCGAACCGACACAACCTCTAATGACAGCGGTAATTAACCAGGCCAGCAACAAAGGGGAAATAGGCAGTTGCTGCAAGGTATTGGCAAGCAATACGCTCACACCGCTATCTTCCATAACCTGCTTAAAGACGCCCGAGCCAGCGATGATTAGTAGGATCATCGCAATATCCCTAACGGCCGACTCATAGATCGCCATGATCTTTACCATCGAGCGGCCGAGCTTCAATCCCAATAGATAGGTTGCCACAATAATGGCTATGATCATCACAGCAGTTGGACTGCCTATAAATTTCAGCCAATGCTGTACGTTTACATCGTCGGTATGGTATATATAAGGTATGAGTGTAAATAAGATAATCAACAAAACGGGCAAAAGGGCAACAGTCAGACTGATCCCAACAGATGGCTGCTTGTACTCCTGAGGGTCAACCGTTTTCTCCTGCCGAAAGATTGACTCCTGGCTGGGGAGCATATTCCGCAGACGCCGTCCAAAGATAGGCCCACCCAATATAATCGCTGGAATTGCGATCAAAAGACCGTAGATCAGTGTCAGCCCCATATCGGCATGGAAAAGCGCGACCAGTGCAACGGGTGATGGATGTGGCGGAATAAATCCATGCGTTACGGACAGGGCCGCGAGCATCGGCAGTCCGATATATACTGCAGGCAGCTTGTACCGGTAGGAGATCGAAAAGATCAAGGGTACCAACAAGACGAAACCAATACCATAAAACAGTGGAATACCAACAACAAAGCCGGTCAGCATCAAACCCCATTGCAGGTATTTCTCTCCCATCAGGCGAACCATCTGCACGGCAATGATTTCCGCAGCACCACTTTCAGCGACAATCTTCCCTAGCATGGCTCCAAGGACAATAATCAGGGTCAGACTCCCCATCACCCCAGCTATACCTTTTTCAACTGTACCAACCAATTGATCCGGTGCAATCCCCAGACAAAGTCCACTGAGCATAGAAACTAACAAAAAAGAAAGAAAGGCATTAATCTTAAAATAAGTAATGCATAGGATGAGCAAACAAATGCTGATTACAATGAGGATTATGGTCATTATATCAATATTAGGTCCACCCCTCAAAAGAGAGGTTTAATAAAATTTTGGTCTAGTAAATCATTTTTTCATCCTGAAAGTACAATTATTTTTCGTTTTCTGCAAGGAAAGTGAAAAATAATTGAAAATTTCACGGATTCTAAACTTAAAACGAAAGTAAGTTGGAACGAGAAAGATTGGAAATATGTGTCAGGCGAATGCTTCAGCACACATTATGTTGGATTAGTAGCAAATGGGATCAGTTAGGCTCCAAAAAGTAACTTGTAAAAGGCCAACATCCCCGGTTGAGCCCAAACGAGCGGATAAAAAATAAGGTCCAAGTTCTTTCCGAACATGGACCTTACGCTTTACATATTTATTTACGCGGGATCTCTTTGAGGATCTCGAGTACAAAGTTCCAATATTTCTGAACAGAAGATATCGACGCACGTTCTGCAGGTGAATGTGCTCCCAAGATCGTTGGTCCAAAGGAAATCATATCCATCCCCGGATAATTGGTTCCCAATATTCCACATTCCAATCCCGCATGACAGGCCACAACTTCCGGTGCTTCACCATGCTGTTTGGTATAAATGGATTTGAGCACTTCCAGAATTTCAGAGTTTGGATTGGGTGCCCATCCCGGATAATTACCAGAAAACACCACATCAAAACCACCTAATTCAAAGGCTGCCTGGAGAGAATAGGCCAGGTCAAACTTTGATGTTTCTACTGAAGATCTGGTCAAACATTTGATGGCAATTTCCCCGGCTCCCACTTCAACTTTAGCAATATTATTGGAAGTTTCAACCAGGTCTTCAAAGTCAGCGCTAACACGATACACACCGTTCAATGCTGCATAAACGCAATTGATCAAATTCTCCTGTGCTACTACAGGCACAACTGCTGCCCATACTGCATCTGTTTCTGCAACCACTATTTCCATTACTGGCTCTGTTGTCGCAAATTCTAATTTAATTGCTTGTGACAATTCGGTAACTGCTGCAATGAAAGCAGCCGATTGGTCTCTATTCACCACAACCTTAGCGACGCTCTCCCTAGGGATTGCATTGCGAAGGCTTCCGCCCAATAACGAAGCAATACGTAAGCCATAACGTTCATTTGCCTTAAACAAAAGGCGGTTCATCACCTTATTTGCATTGGCAAAACCTTTATGGATATCCATTCCTGAATGCCCTCCATGCAGGCCCTTTACGGTAAGTTCATAAGAAACAGTATCCACAGGACAAGCTTCCGCTACATAAGATTGTGTTGCTGTCACATCAATACCACCCGCACAGCCGATATCAATTTCAGTATCATTTTCAGTATCAAGGTTCAACAGGATCTCTCCGGACAATACGCCTCCTTTTAATCCCAGAGCCCCGGTCATTCCAGTCTCTTCATCAATGGTAAACAAGGCCTCAAGCGCAGGATGGATGATTTCTGAAGATGCTAAAATGGACATGATCGTTGCAACACCAAGACCATTGTCGGCCCCTAAAGTAGTTCCTTCAGCCTTTACCCAATCCCCATCCACATACATTTTAATACCCTCGTTGTCAAAGTCAAAAACGGTATCGTTATTCTTCTGATGAACCATATCCAAATGCGACTGCAATACGACAGTCTTGCGATCTTCCATTCCCGCACTTGCAGGTTTCTTGATCAGCACATTACCGATTTCATCGACGGTGGTCGTTAAGCCCAACGACTTTCCGAAATCTACCATAAATGCGATCACACGTTCTTCTTTTTTCGAAGCCCGTGGAACAGCGTTCAAGGCAGCAAAATTTTTCCAAATTGCTTTTGGTTCTAATTTATCTAAACTATTTTCAGTCATATCTAAAAATTTGTATCCGTCAAAGTTACTCCATTTTTATAATAAATCCCCCTTTTTATCCGAAGCTTATCAAAACAAAATCCCCGCGCTGATCGTTCTTATAGGAGTGTAAACCTGAACATAACAATATGCACAAACCTGTAAAAGTAGAGCGAAAAGACATTTATTTCAAGCCGGATAAGAAAAGGGTGCTGGCAAGGTTCTTTTCTCTCGGTGATGAACGTACGATCAAGGTCATCAAGCGTACGTTGGAATTGAACGAATCGGAGCGCAAAGAGGTTTTTGGCCAGGTGCTCCGTAGTTACACGAAAAGACATCGCAGTATTGTCAATATTTTTGAGCGTAATTTTGAACGGATAAGTCATCTATTGGAAAAAATTCCTTTTCCGAAAGATAAACTCAGTCAGCTGGACAAACTGCTAATCGGATCTTACTTTACCATGGAGTATTCCATTGAATCCGCCGCGCTGTTTAATCCTTCAATCGTAGAACATCCAGATCAAACTGAACTCTTTAAGGGTGAGAAACGCGTCATATTAAGCTTTAGGGCAACTGGCGAGGGCCATGTATCCTCTATCGTTTTTCGTTCCGGAACCCTCGATCTGGACAACAATATTCATATCGATTATATCGGCAACTTGCTGGACAAACCAATTCAGGTTAAAAATCACCGTTACCATAAGGAATCTTTCCTAAAAAAAATGAACGAACTCCATGCCCAGCCCACCGAGGTAAAGATGAAACTCGAACAAAAATTAACAGCAACATTTACCTATGAGGAGCTCAAGCGTTACATTGACGAAGTCAGACAGGACAGCGAAGATAACCTGGAAAACATTACTTTTTTGCAGCAGGCGCTGTGGTTGGCTTCATCGCATTATGAAATGACCTTTTCGCTGGACACCTCCATTTCCGAGCGTGTAATATTTCCGATTGCTGATACGGAAAAAAGAGGTATTGAGGATGCCCGTTTCGTACAGTTCAAAGATGAAAAAGGAGAAATCAGCTACTATGCAACATATACAGCCTACGATGGGTTCAGTATACTCCCCAAGCTTTTGACTACAAAAGATTTCTACCACTTTAAGGTGAAACCGATCTATGGTGAAATCGCAAACAAAGGCGCAGCGCTCTTTCCCCGAAAAATCAACGGCCGATACGCCATGCTCTGCCGTATCGATGGGGAAAACAATTATATCGCGTATTCCAACAACATCAACATCTGGCAAGAAACAGCTATCCGTATTCAACAACCCGAATATGCCTATGAATATGTACAGATAGGTAATTGCGGTTCGCCCATAGAGACACAATATGGCTGGTTAATTCTGACGCATGCTGTCGGACCAATGCGGGAGTACGTTCTTGGTGCAGCACTCTTGGATCTGAATAACCCGCATGTCGAGATTGGCCGACTGCACAGTCCCTTAATGACACCCAATGATGAAGAACGTGAAGGCTATGTCCCCAATGTCATTTATTCCTGTGGTGCTCTGCTGCATAATGAGCAGCTCATTCTACCCTATGCCATGTCAGACTATGCTTCGACTTATGCAACCATCAATCTGGAAGACTTACTGCTCGCTATTTTGAATCCGGAACGCTATCAATAAACGCCCGGTAAACCACCGTATAAGCAAGGTAAAAACAGAGCGTACTTTCTGCGCCCTGATTTCTATTGATTCCGTAAGATTCCAGTCCATCGCAGCAGCCCTTGGTCTCTTCGTCATACAGCCCAAGCTTTAAATCGTTTTCACCCAAAAACCAGCGGAACGATGCTACCATCCGGGCAAAATAGACCTTTTTATTGGTCAGACGAAATGCTTCACGATACATAAAGACCATGGCGGTAACATCAAGGGGTTGCTGACCAAATTTACTGATATCTTTTCCCTGTTTGGCCCACTCCTGATTTCCGACCAACGAAAGCGCACCGTTCTGAATGGTGATCCCCTCCAGGAATGTCAGGGTCAGTAAACCCAGCTGCTTTACAGTCTCATCATTCAGAAATGGGTAGGCGGTTAATAAGGCATAGGGCAAAATTGCATTGTCGTAAGCCAGCAGCGGTTCAAACCATTGCCAGCTCTCATCCGAACTTGCCTCATATTCCCGGATCAGCTTTCCGGTTAGTTCCCGCATCAATTCGACCATAACTTCATCATTCGACTGATGATGCAAATACTCAGCTATACCGAGTATGGTATAGGCAATAGCGCGATTGGACCGCAGCTGATCAAAATGCGGGACAGACCGAAAGAACAATTCATGCCCTAACTGGTAATAACTGGTCAATCTGGTTTCCCGGAGCAGCACGCCCAAAGCCCAGATCGTGCGGCCAAAAGAATCTTCTGATCCAACTTCATCCATAAAATTATGCTGAAAATCCATAAAATTATGGAACAGTCCATCCTCCCGTTGGTGATAATAAATGTAGCTCAGATAAGTCGAGATCCGACGGTCAAGTTTCTTATCCGCAAAATCTTGCTGCGCCAGTAAGGTCACCAATAAAGCCCGCGCATTGTCATCCAGACAATAGCCTTCCTTGTAATTGGGCAATGAATAGGTTGCATGCTGTAAAATACCGACCTGATTGGTTAATCGGTCAATATGTTTCCAGCTGAATTTGGGCATTTGGTCTTTGGAAAAAGCCACGTTTTCACGAAAGCCATCAAGCGAGGGGATTACTTTATCCAAAAGGCGGGTATAACGGAGACCGATATTTTTCCAGGTCATTTCCCGGCCAAAAGTCCGGGCATTGTCCCGTAAGGTCATTCGATACTCCGGATTACTAAACAGTATCGCCAAGGTGTTTGCCATAGCAGCGGGGTTCTTAAAATCCACCAATACCCCCCGCCCATCCGCCAATAGTTCCTTCGCATGCCAATAGGGAGTAGACACAACAGCTGCTCCAGCCCCGATTGCATAAGACAATGTTCCACTGGTGATCTGTGCTTCATTGACATAAGGCGTAACATACACATCACAGGCCGATAGGTAGGTCACCAGATCCAGCTGACTCACAAAAGAATTGACAAATTGAACATGCTCCTCCAAATGGTATGCATCCACAAGGCTCTTTAAATACTGGCGATATTCCTCTCCGGAATGAGCGAGCACGTTGGGATGAGTCTTACCGACAATCAGATAAATAAGATTTGGTTCATTTTTAACAACCTCAGCAAGCGACTCAATCACTGTTTCTATTCCTTTATTACGCCCTATAAATCCAAAAGTCAACAAAACCTTCTTTCCTGAAAGCCCTTTACTCGCCTTGGCTTCCTCCAGGCTAAGACGAAATTCAGGTACGCCATGATGGATGAGCCTAACTTTTGCAGTATTTACCCTGTAGACGGTTTTCAGTAGGGTAATTGCATAATTGCTCATCACGACAACAATAGATGCCCGCTTAACGATTTCAATAAGGATCGCTTTTTCATCGACATTCGGTTTCTCCAGGATGGTATGGAAATTCACCAGTAAAGGAATATGGAGCGCATTGATAAGGGATAGGATATACATTCCACTATTACCGCCGAAAATACCATATTCATGTTCCAGAATAACACAGTCGTACCCATTGGTATTGATGTAATTAGCCGCTTCTATGTAGGAAATCTGATGGTGCTGTTCGATAGTAAAAACCACTTCACTAGGATAAGTATAATCTTGGTCCGCAACAGCGATAACATGCTGTACCAGATCCTGACTATGTAAGGCAACTGCGTGGAGCAAATCCGAAGTAAATGTGGCTATACCACATTCTTTGGGCAAATAAGTACTGATATAAGCGATTTTCATTGAACTAATTATTTTGAATAAAAAGCATTGCGTGACGGCAATAGCATCTGTGTGTTCCATTATCTAAATGCTTCTCAGCACTAAATTGTTTGTAACGACTATGTTAATTCATCTGGAACGGATAAATTATAAGATAAAAAGCCTCCTTAAATTTTATCTTTCGCTATAGAGTGCCTGAAAAACTTCCTGTATATTTGTCGCTGATCAAAAACAGTGACTTATGAAATCATCCAAGGAGAAAATGATTGCCGGAATTCCGTATATCGATTCGGATGGACAGCTATTTAAGGAAAGACAGTATGCAAAGGAAGAGCTCAAACGCTTCAATGACTCCGAACCAAAACAGATCAAATTCAGAAAGCAGATCATTCAAAAACTATTTAAATCTACCGGCAGCAGATTCTTTCTGGAGCCGCCATTCCGTTGTGATTACGGATACAATATTTCAATTGGTGAGAATTTTTACTGCAATTACAACTGCACCATCCTCGACGGGGCAGCAGTAAGCATCGGTGAAAATGTATTATTTGGCCCTAATGTCAGCCTATTCACTGCTGGCCATCCGGTTTATTTTGAAACAAGGAATCAAGGCTGGGAATTTTCGGCACCCATTGTCATTGAAGATAATGTATGGATCGGGGGGCAGGTAGTGGTCAATCCCGGTGTCCGCATTGGAAGAAACACAGTGATTGGGTCTGGATCTGTTGTTACCAAAGATATCCCGGCAGATGTCATTGCCGCCGGAAATCCATGCCGTGTAATTCGCCCGATTACGGAAGCAGACCGTATGGATTACACAGATAACCAAATGAGTTAATCAATCTTTCACCGTACTTGCAGGCTCATTTTTTTCGACAGCCAAACTTCGGCTATTTTAGCTAAAATTTTACCAACAGTATCACTAAGATCAGCGCTGTGTACCGTTTTCATCTTGTAATACATCACCTTTTAGGTGGTATACAAATATTGCTATTTTTCCTGATTCCATCAAAGGGCTATATCCACGCTTGATCCAAAAGTCGGATTGATCAACAGGAGGCCTGACGTACAGTTGATTTCCCCCAACAGTATGAACAAATTGTTGGGCATAACGCAGTAAGGCACTCCCCGCCCCTAAATTTCTAAAATCAGGATGGACAGCAAAATAAAGAATTTCATATGCGTCGCCCGACCGTCTGAGCGTCAGTATGCCAATAACATCATCTATGCTGTATGCAGCAAAATGGCTTGCCTCAAAATCTTCGTCAAGCATGACCTCCGATAGATTTCCTTTTGCACTGAACACTTCTTTACGAAGCTTCCAGGTGCGAGCCGCAAACACCTGCTCAATATACCAGTCTATCATCATTATTTTTCCAACGCTAAAAATGCCTGTGGGAGATAGCTCAGGATATCGGAAGGCAACAAGGAGTAAACACCAACTGTCCTGACAGCAATATCCGCTGCCCTTCCATGTAAGTATACTCCCATGATCAAGGCTTCCTGTGAAGAATATCCCTGCCCAAGCAGTGCAGTCAGGATCCCCGTCAGGATATCTCCACTTCCACCGGTAGCCATCCCAACATTGCCTGTACTATTGAAGTAGATTACTCCGTCAGGCGTAATCATCGTACTATTGGCGCCTTTAATCAAAACATACAACTGGAATTGTGACGCAAAAGCCTTCGCTTTTTCGATCTTCTCAAAATCATTTTGCCAATACCCTAATATCCTGTTAAGCTCTTTCGGATGTGGTGTCAATATGCTGTATCTGGGAATGAATTGCCACAGCTCAGGTTGCTGTGCCAATATATTCAGGGCATCAGCATCTAATACTAGAGCAGTATCAATACCCTTAGAAATAAATACCTTAAAAGCATCAATTGTGTATTGCGCAGTTCCCATTCCAATACCGATACCTATGGATTGATAGTGATCTATTTCAGGAAACTGAGTAATCAGATCTTCCTCAGGATCCGTGATTACCATTGCTTCAGCGACAGCAGTCTGAATGCTTGTGTAGCCACAAGATGGTATATAGGTGGAAGCCAGACCGCATCCTGAGCGCAAAGCAGCTCGCAGGGCCAATTGCACGGCGCCTAATTTCCCTCTGCTTCCACCGATAATCAGGCAGTGCCCAAAAGTTCCTTTGTGATCAAATCTATTTCGCCGCCGATAGAAAGGCTGTAGCAAAGCAGCATCTACGTAATGGAAGTTGGTATCAGCCTGATCAGCAGCGGACATGCTCAACCCAATATCCAATACGGAGAATGCTTTCACCCGAAGTGTATTTTCCGGCATCAACAGGCCTAATTTGGGTGACTGGAATGTATATACCAAGTCTGCTTCTACCACCGGTACATCCGCTCCTGTCGTTGCATCGCTTAACAGGCCCGAAGGCATGTCTATCGCATAAATTGGCCCGGCTGCACTGTTGATACGCGCGATAAGCCCGCGCCAATTCTCCTGCAGGGGACGCTTCAGTCCATAGCCAAATAAACAGTCCAAGACGATTGCTTCCGCAGGGATATGAATCTTGCTCTGCTCCCTAATCTTCTGGATAACATGAGCCGGCAGACGCTTCTGGTTTGCAAGATTATCTGGGGAATACTCAGTCGCCTCGATTAAATAAACCTGTACATCAGCCTGCTGTTGCTCCAAAAGCCTCGCCAATACCAGTCCATCGCCTCCATTATTGCCCTTCCCACAGAAAATATAAAAAGAATGCTGTTCCAGTTCTGGATGCAGTTTCTTTATTTCTTCAAAAACAGCAGTCGCTGCCCTTTCCATTAAATCAAGACTGCTGATCCCTTGATCTTGCATTGTCTGTTTATCCACCCAGCTCATCTGGGCTGCCGAAAGTATCCTCATGTCGTATTTTCTAGGGGAACCTGATTGAAAACAGATCCCTTATTCGAATTTACCTAGAAAATAGAGTACAACCAAGCTAAGTCCGCTATTCGTTTGCAATGACTTCCTTTACTCCTCCCGTGCGCCTTAATGTGCCCCAGGTATTCAATTCTCCCTTTATGGCTTTTCTAACGGATTTGAGCAAGACAAAATACATCAGTTGCCGCCAGAAAAAACGCTGTGGAAACAGATAAATTAAATTCCTCATTTTCTCACCTTCCATCTTAAAAGCGATTCCGGCAAAGAACATATCCACGAACACAAATAAAAAATAATAAAACATGACCTGACCAAAACCATTATGCAAAGAAAACAAGCCCGTAATCCCCGTCCAGCTGATACCATTCACTTCACTCAATGAAAATAGGCCGCTAACAAGTGAAAACAGCATAAATATGTCAGCCAACGGTGCAAATAATGGCAAGATGATCTGAAAAATCAAGATATTCGGCATGCCGACCATACCGAAATACCCATATCGGGGATTTAACAGGGTCGTCTTATTTTTCCAGAAGCTTTGTAGAACGCCGAAACTCCAGCGGAAGCGTTGTTTGAAAAGCATTTTCACAGTATCTGGCGCTTCAGTAAATGCGATTGCCTCTGCGGAGTTGCGGACAATATAACCAGCCCGCAAGATACGCATGGTCAAATCACAGTCTTCGGCCAATGTATCCGTGGTAAATCCACCTACTTCTAGAATCACAGATCGCCGAAAAGCCCCAATCGCACCGGGAACAACAGAAATCATATTGAGTAGGTCGAACGCCCGTCTATCCATATTCTGGGAAGTGATGTATTCGATCGATTGCCATTGGGTCAGCATATTGTGCACATTGCCAACTTTCACACTACCAGCAACTGCAGCGACCTGATCACGGTTAAAATACCGCATCAACAACCGTAAAGCATCAGTCTTCAGTTGGGTATCCGCATCGATACAGAGTACAAATGTCGCATTAGACTGCTGAATACCGTAATTCAACGCCGAAGCTTTACCGCCATTGGGCTTTGTAAATAACCTGACCTTTGGATGATCGCCATACACCTTACTTACAATTTCAAAGGTTTTATCTTTGGATCCATCATCAACGAAAATCAGTTCGTATGCCGGATAATCGAGATGGAGCAAACTTTTAATAGTTGCTAAAACCGTTACTTCCTCATTG
The DNA here is from genome assembly GCA_031277685.1 of Sphingobacterium sp. Classification (GTDB taxonomy): domain Bacteria; phylum Bacteroidota; class Bacteroidia; order Sphingobacteriales; family Sphingobacteriaceae; genus Sphingobacterium. The sequence goes on from JAITLV010000146.1 coordinate 17,809, forward strand.
TAAGCAGGTATGATAATACTCACCTTGTCCTGTGGATCAACCTCCAATTCCGATTGTTCCTTTCTATTTTTTCTTCTTTGTCGTATCGCCAAATAGGCAATCATCACCGTGCGAAAAATCGCCAGAACGATCGCTATCGAAAAAATGAAGTTAAGGAAGATATTTCCATAGAAGAGTGTACCTAGAAAAAGACGGTTAGAAGATCCGCTAAAACCCGAATCTGACGCATTTTGTACAGGTGGCATCAATTCGTCCCGCTTCTTACCCATCAGATCTCCTATGCTGGCAAATTTATAGCCATGTGCTTTGAAATAATGAATAATACGGGGTAAAGCTTCAATAGTAGCTGCCCGGTTGCCACCAGCATCATGTAGTAAGATAATATTGCCGTTATCACGTTGCTTGACAACCTCATTGTAAATTTCATCTGCAGTACGTCCAGGAATCCAGTCATTGGGATCAATATATTCACCGATGTTGATGTAGTTTTCCTTTCGGCTCTGTGCAACCGGAAGGATCTCTGCGACAGTCTGTGGTTCGGCATCAGCATTAAACGGTGCACGGAATAGAATGGTGCTATGTCCAGTAATACATTCAATGATCTGTCTTGTTGCATTGAGCTCAAATTTCACACGATTGGGGCCAATTGTGGACATATCAGGGTGAAAGAAAGTATGGTTACCAATCTCATGCCCCTGTTGATACTCCTTGCGCACCAAATCCATATTTTTTTCGGCCATGACACCCACAAGAAAAAATGCGGCCGGAACATGCTCCCTTTTTAATATATCCAACACCGCAGGCGTATATGTCGGATCTGGCCCATCATCAAAAGTCAACACAACCGTATTATCCCTTTCACCAAAACGCTTGATCACATAGTTGCTTGGCGTTTTGACATATTGTTGCCCCTCGATCAAACCAGTGGTCGGACTGTAGGAAAATTTCACCAGTCCAGGTGCTGGACTATTAACCAAATCGAGGATCTCGCCATCGCCAATATATTGTATCCCACCAACATTGATTTTACTTATTTTTTCAAAATCAAAAGGTTCTTTTGCCAAATCATTACGATCTAGCGATCTGGAAATAAAGGACCATAACCGGGCATCTTCACTTCCCAATCGCCAAAGCGCAATTCCCGCCAGGCCCCAGTCATCGGCTTTGCGAATCAAATTGAAATAAGTAGCAGCATCTGTAAAATAGACATCATGGCGCATGCCCGTTCCATCCTTGTAACTAAAATTAAGATTGGCAGACTCCGGATCGAACCGGATGCTCGCATTGTAATTATGCGCCAGGATAACAGCATTATCGTAGGTCAGGGTCTTTCCAACTTTTCCAAGGGGCCAATCATATCCATAACAGGCCAGAGCCAAAATAACTTTGTCTGCATCCACTTTACTGCACAGTTCATCCAGATTCTTTTCCACCCAGCTTTGATGAGATATCGCACCAGCATTACTTTCGATTGAATGTTGGTCATAGGCCATTAAAATAATGTAATCATTGTATTTTTGTAGAGAAATAGGATCGTAATCGTCATTTTCTGGTGAAATATCCTGAGTAACAAGCAATCCCTCACTATGAAATACGCCATAGATCCGCGCCATAAAATCATTTAAGGGTTTATGATCTTCCAACTGAAGATTTTCAAAGTCAATATTTATTCCTGAAAAACCTTTCCGTTTTATTTTGATCAAGATATCATCAATAAAACGTTGCTGTTTTGCCGGATCAGCAAGTATTGCCCTTACCGTCCGTCCATCAAAATCATTGCCACTGAAATTGGAAATCTGGGCAATGGCCTTTCGTTTATATTGATGAATCACATTCAGTGCCGCTGTATCGGCTTTATCAACAATGGTATCTTGACCTGGCACCGTAAAAAAGGATTCCATCGCAACCATGTCCAAATGACCTATGTTACGCTGTAAGTCAGATAAGGATTGCTGGCGTACCTCATTGGACCAGGAACTGACGTAAAAGCCCATATTGATTCTGTTTTTATTACCAAGGTGCTTTAAATGTTTCAACTCCCGATCCCTTTTTATTTTCTCGAGTTGGGACCTGACCATGGTAAACTCTTTAAACTGTCTGGAGTTTTTTAGCTTCGCAGTGGACTTTGTAGTCAGTGGCGTATTGGTGTTGATCGTCGGAAATGGAGGTACCTGAATCTTGCCAAGCGTATAAACAACACATACAAGAGCGACAATTATTCCGATGATCAATGCCCTGCTCATCCATGAAAAAGCGTACCAGCGCTTTTTGCTTGTGGTCTGAAAAATCTGTTTTTCTGACATAAATTATTGCAATTAACGTGACTAAGCTACATCAGAAAATGATCCAAAAACAGTGTTATCAGCTTAAAAATTTCTTAATTTTCAACAGTGTGCACCACTGTAGACACTCTACTTAATTTTAGTTATATTAGTAGAACAGGCAAAATTGATTCAAGAACGTGATATGAGAACAACCTATTTATTATTCAGCGTACTATCCCTACAGGTCCTTATCGGCTGCGGACAGCCACATTCGGCTGCATCACAAGCGAAAAATCCAGTCACGGAGAATCAGCATCCGGATGGGACACCGTTCATAAACCCAAAAGGAATGACCGTCAAATCAAGGGTATTACTGCCTTCAGGTTACGAAAGACTCAATTATACGGCAAAGGACTTTGGTTATTTTCTCGAAAACCTCCCATTATATCCAATAGACCATGAGGTTCGTTATTATAACGGTAAAATTAAACCCAGAAACAATATCTATCATAGTGTTGTGCAGTTAGCCATTGGCAAACGGGATCTGCATCAATGCGCTGATGCAGTCATGCGCCTGCGTGCAGATTATCTTTATCAGCAAAAAAGATATAAAGACATTCAGTTTAATTTTCTTTCGGATAGCAAACCGCGCCTGTATACAAGCTATGCCAAGGGAGATTACTCCTATCCTACCTATTGGAAATACATGGAGTATATTTTTGCTTATGCCAATACAGCTTCGCTGCACGATGAGCTCCCCACTGTAAAATCATCCCATGATGTTAAGATCGGAGATACCTTCGTACAAAAAGGCTCTCCTATTGGCCATGCCATTATCGTCGTTGACCTTGCAAAAAATAAAGAAGGAAAAACAATTGTACTGCTCGCCCAGAGTTATATGCCGGCCCAGGAAATACAGCTATTGAACAACTGGAATAATCCACAGTTAAGTCCTTGGTATGATATTGACAAAGATCTCATCAAAACACCGGAATGGACTTTTTATGCCCGGAATCTAAAAACCTGGCAATAATACCTTCTTCCGGCCATGTAACCTGACTTTCAGCTTACAAAAAATAATAAAAGATATTTTTGTCTTTTATTATTTTTTTCTACTTTTGCTGATGGTAGTCATTTGCAAATGTACCCTATCAACGTATAAAAAAGCCTCCAATAGAGGGAGAATCACATTTCAATCCTTTTTTTTAATAAAATAAAAGATAAAAAGGTATTTAAATATTTTATTATGATCACTGAAGCACAAAAAGATTTAATCAAAGGTACTATACCAGTTTTAAAAGAACATGGCGTTGCATTAACCAGCTATTTTTACAAACGCATGTTTACGCACAACCCTGAACTGAAACATATATTCAATATGGGGAATCAGCAAAATGCAAGGCAACAAACGGCATTAGCCACTGCCGTATTGGCTTATGCTGAACATATCGACAATCCTTCGGTACTCCTATCTGCTGTCAAACACATTGGACAAAAACATAGCAGTCTCAATATCCGTCCAGAACACTATCAGATCGTCGGTAAGCACCTTCTGGCATCCATTCAGGAAGTCCTGGGTGACGCTTCCAGTGATGAGCTCATCGAAGCATGGAAAGTAGCGTACTTTCAATTGGCCGATCTGATGATCGGTGTAGAGAAAGAGATGTATGACCAGATGATTCAGCGTGAAGGGGGTTGGACAGGATGGAAACCTTTTAACATTGTAAAAATCGTTTCAGAAACAGCCGAAATCCAATCAATTTACCTGGAACCAACAGATGGCGGTCAATTGCCCAAACATACCGCAGGCCAGTATGTAAGTGTACGTGTATACCTCCCTGAGCTTCATATTTACCAACCAAGGCAATATAGTCTTTCCGATGCCAGCAATGGCAAATACCTCCGTATTTCTGTTAAAAAAGAAGCCACTGCGGGAAAACCTGATGGAATGGTCAGCAATTACATACATGAATATTTTCAGGTAGGAAAGCAATTGGAGCTGACAGCCCCTATGGGTTCTTTTAATCTGATTGAGAATGAACAGCCGCATGTATTTATTAGCGGTGGCGTTGGGCAGACCCCTTTGATGGCGATGTTAGAACAACTCGTCCATACAAAAGGGCAAAACGCTGTCACATGGATCCATGGTTGCCGAAATGCTAATTTACACGCATTTAAGGAGCGCCTTCTCAGCCTTGAGACAGAACATGGCAATATCAATTGTTTCTCGTTCTACGATGAAATCCAGGACAGTGACAACAGTAATCTTTCAGGTTGGGTAGATCTGGCCAAAATAGATGCAGATCATCTGCCACAAAAGGCCAATTACTACCTCTGTGGCCCCTCAGGCTTTATAAACAAGCATTATCAATACCTGATTGACCAAGGTATCGAAAACACTAACATTCATTTTGAAGAATTCGGTCCAGCCTCCTTGCAGCTCAATTAAACAAACAGAATGGCCATCCGTAAATTTTCCATTGATTGCGGATGGCTATTTTTGATTTTGTACCTTTGCTGAAAAGCAAAATAGATTATGGGTATATTCTCCAAAACATGCGAATATGGTCTTCGGGCAGTTTTTTTTATCGCACAGCGTTCACAGGAAAACAAACGTGTCGGTATAAAGGAAATTGCGGAAGGTATCCATTCTCCTGAAGCTTTTCTTGGTAAAATCCTGCAAAATTTAAGCCGTGCAGGTATCATCCGTTCGATGAAAGGGCCGGGTGGCGGATTCTATCTGGATCCATCGGACATGTCTACACCATTGTCCGATGTGGTAAAGGCGATTGATGGGGAAAACCTTTTCGTAGGCTGCGGGATGGGCCTCGAATTCTGTTCCGAACAGTACCCCTGTCCGCTGCACCATGAATTTAAAAGCATTCGTAATAAGCTCTCGGAGATGCTTCAAAAAACAACCGTTGGCCAATTCAACGATGACCTTATTAA
>JAITLV010000154.1 GCA_031277685.1 Sphingobacterium sp.
AAAACATCTTTTCAATTTATTTGATTTTTAAAATATAGTTTTATATTAGTCCTACAGAATAGAAAAAATAAAAAGATGAATATAGATAAAAACGAATTCAGAAAATATGCAGTAAAGCACCACCGCATTGGAAGTCAACATGTTGACAGTTTTATTGCCCGTACAGAGACAAGCATTCCAACTAATCTTACACCTTACATCGTTGAAGAGCGTCAATTGAACGTGGCGCAGATGGATGTATTTTCACGTTTGATGATGGATCGTATTATATTCTTGGGAAGCGGGATTGATGACCAAGTAGCCAATATTATCCAGGCACAATTGTTGTTTTTACAATCCACCGATGCACAGCGTGATATCCAGATTTATATCAATTCACCCGGTGGAAGTGTTTATGCAGGTTTAGGTATCTACGATACGATGCAGTATATTACACCAGATGTAGCAACAATCTGTACAGGAATCGCAGCATCAATGGGTGCAGTTCTCCTTGTCGCTGGAGCAAAAGGAAAACGTGCTGCTTTGCGTCACTCACGTGTGATGATCCACCAACCATCTGGTGGTGCCCAAGGAGTTGCTGCTGACATGGAGATCAACTTACGTGAAATGATGAAATTAAAAGAGGAATTATATACCATTATTTCAGAACACTCCGGACAAACCTATGAGTGGGTTGAAAAATCTTCAGATCGTGATTACTGGATGCGGGCCAATGAGGCCAAAGAATTTGGTATGATTGATGAGATTTTACTTCCTAAGAAGGAGATTATTAAATAAAGATGGCGAAGAATAACGATAGAGACATTCATTGTTCGTTTTGTGGAATAAGCAAAAATGAAGCTCAGATGCTCATTGCTGGAAATGGAGCACACATCTGTGATAGATGTATCCAACAGGCAGGAGAAATCTTAGCAGAAGAATTAAAACAACGGAAAAGCAAGACATTACAGACTGCATTAAAATTAATACGTCCTCAGGAGATCAAAACTCACTTGGATCAGTATGTGATCGGTCAAGATGATGCGAAGAAAGTAATTTCGGTGGCCGTTTATAATCACTATAAACGTTTGAATCAAAAAGTGGACAAGGATGAAATTGAAATTGAAAAATCCAATTTGATCATTGTTGGTGAAACGGGTACCGGTAAAACATTATTGGCAAAAACTGTTGCCAAAATATTGAACGTTCCTTTCTGTATCGTCGATGCCACGGTACTCACTGAGGCAGGCTATGTTGGTGAAGACGTCGAGAGTATTTTAACACGTTTGCTTCAAGCTGCTGATTACGATGTTGCTTCCGCAGAACGTGGTATCATCTATATCGATGAGATTGACAAAATCGCACGCAAAAGCGATAACCCATCCATCACAAGGGATGTGTCAGGTGAAGGGGTACAACAGGCACTATTGAAAATTTTGGAAGGTACAGTTGTCAACGTACCACCTCAGGGTGGGCGTAAACATCCCGACCAGAAAATGATCGCTGTCAATACCAGCAATATACTATTTATCTGTGGTGGTGCTTTCGACGGAATCCAAAAGAAAATTGCGAACCGCCTGCGCACGCAAACTGTAGGTTATAAAATGAATGAAGACGAAGAGGAAATTGACTTGAACAATCTATACAAGTATATCACCCCTCAGGATCTGAAAAACTTTGGATTAATTCCCGAGTTAATCGGACGTCTTCCTGTCTTGACCTACTTAAATCCATTGGATAAAGAAACGTTGCTAAGTATTTTGACCGAACCAAAAAATGCGTTGGTCAAACAGTACAAAAAATTATTTGAGTATGAAGGTGTCGAACTGAAATTTGATCCCGAAGTATACACTTTTATAGTAGATAAAGCTGATGAGTTTAAACTTGGAGCCAGAGGACTACGCAGTATCTGCGAAGCAATCATGCTGGACGCCATGTTTGAAATGCCATCAACGAAAGAACAAACGGGACAGAAAAGTTTGGATATCAGCTTGGATTATGCAAAGAAGAAATTCGAAAAATCCGATCTGAAAAAGCTTAAAGTCGCTTAAAAAAAATCCCGTTCGCTGAGCGGGATTTTTTTTTACATGTTGAGCTGCACGCGCCACCTGCTTCAAGCCTGTATATGATAAAAAGGCTCCTCTTACCCCTACCTTGTTCTGCCTATAGTTAGGTGAGCTATAACATCATCAGAATTCAATTTGCAAAGGTTCTTCAAATGAGGTAAAACATGATAAAAAAAGAATTAAAAATCTTATATTACAATAATAACATAGCCATAATGGAATGTTGACAGACAGATAAGAGATTAGTGAAATTAAAATGAAATGACTATGACAAAGAAAAACACAAAAAATACAGTAAATAGCCCGATAACACCAGGTTTAAAAACCAAAGAAGAAATCGTAAACAACTGGCTTCCGCGTTATACTGGAAGACCTTTAGAAGAATTTGGGGAATATATCCTATTAACAAATTTTTCTAAATATATCCATCTATTCTCGGAAATGCACGACAATGCCCCTATCTATGGTGAAGACAAACCGATGCAATCCGTGACTGCTGGAGGTATCACCATTATTAATTTTGGTATGGGTAGCCCTATGGCTGCTACAATCATGGATCTCCTATCCGCGATTGCTCCCAAGGCAGTCCTATTTTTGGGAAAAACCGGAGGGATTAAGAAAAAGATCCCTGTAGGCGAGCTGATATTACCTATTGCAGCGATCCGTGGCGAAGGAACATCAAATGACTACTTTCCACCGGAAGTTCCCTCACTACCAGCCTTCGCTATGCAGAAAGCAATCTCCACGACCATTCGTGATCATCAAAGGGACTATTGGACAGGAACTGTCTACACCACAAACAGAAGAGTTTGGGAGCACGACAAAGCATTTAAAAAATACCTGAAGTCTATCCGTGCCATGTGTGTCGATATGGAAACAGCAACCATATTCAGTGTAGGTTTTGCCAACAAGATTCCGACAGGTGCTTTACTGTTAGTCTCCGATCAGCCAATGGTTCCTGAAGGAGTCAAAACCTCCGTAAGTGATGTCACAGTCACGGCAAAGTATGTAGAAGCACATATCAGTATTGGTATTGATGCATTGAAACAGCTTATCAATAATGGACTCACCGTAAAACACCTTAAATTTTAAGGTGTTTGCACCCCACAGGAAGTATAGACATTCATCCGACTGGAAGCATACGGAACCCAGCATTGAAATACACTGGATAAGTTTGAAAAATTATCTATTTTATTTAAAGAGCTCGATAAAATAATCGGGCTCTTTTTTTTCCATTAAGCTAAAACCTGCTATTGTTGCTGTGAATAGATCCCTATTTATTGACGACAATCAAACGATCTATACACATCATCGTTCGACTACGTCCTATAAATGAAGACCGCTTAATACCCATTGAAAACCAACACCTTAAACACATATAACAGGCCAATTGTCTATTAATTGAACTACTATTAACTATAAATTGAAACGTTAACAAATGTTAATTTGCACAATAATTAAACTATTTGGCGTTATATCTTGTAATAGTATTATTACAATAAGCACATATATCATAAATTTAATCAAGCATTGTGAAGAAAAAAACATTATCTATTTTCAGCGTACCCTTATTAATTTGCTCAATCTTAACCACCCAGGTAAGTTGTTCTTCAAGCTCCTCCAAAGAAAATAATACCAACGAAAAACCTGTAGCCTTACCAGTGTATACTGTCGTAAAATCAGATGCTACCACAATCAAGGATTATTTAGGCACTATTGAAGGAAAAGTAAATGTAGAAGTTCGTCCCCAAGTGGAAGGCCTACTGCAAGAAATCTACGTCGATGAAGGCTCTTTTGTACAAAAAGGTCAAAAATTGTTTAAAGTGGATCCTTCTACCTATCAGGAAAACCTAAACAATATGGTAGCTACAGAACAAGTCGCACGAGCCAAACTCAAAAATGCACAATTGGAGGTGGACCGGTTGAAACCATTGGTTCAGAATGATGTCATTTCAGACGTAAAGCTGGCTTCGGCCAAATCTGATTATCAAGTCGCCAAAGCAACCTTAGATCAGGCCATTGCTGCTGTACGTTCGGCACAGATCAGCAAAGACTTTACGGTCATCACCGCTCCCGTAGGCGGTTATATTGGGCGTATTCCCAAACGTATCGGTAATTTAGTTTCCAAAGGAGATAAAGAGCCCCTCACCTACCTTTCCGATATACAGGAGGTCTATGTATATTTTTCTATGAATGAGTCTGACTTTCTCTATTTTTCAAAAGCACAGGCCAAAAAAGACAGTATCGAGGGTAAGAAATACAATCAAAACCAAAAACTCGTCTTCCCTCAGGTCACATTAGTTCTTGCAGATGGCGAAGAGTATGCAAAGAAAGGGATTGTTGATGCTGTCAACGGTCAAATCAATAGAACAACAGGAGCAATTTCCTTACGTGCTACCTTTCAGAACCAAGACAATATCTTGCGTTCCGGAAGTAGTGGTACTTTAAAAATTGCTGAAGTTAAAAAGGACGTTCTACAGATTCCGCAAATCGCGATCAATGAGCTACAGGATAAAACTTTTGTCTACATATTGGATCAGAACAATAAAGCACAACGCCGAAATATTCAGCTATCAGGTAAAAGTAAAAACAATTACATTGTAGACTCCGGACTCAAAGAAAACGATCGCGTCATTACAAGTGGATTTGATAAACTAACTGATGGTTCAGCCGTAACCCCTATCCTACAAAAATAATTAGCTCACATTTTAACATACTTCCGACAGCCTTTTCCGGATGTACAGGAACTGTGTTTAAAATTCTTATATATGTTAAAAACCTTTATAAATAGACCCGTTTTAGCAACGGTTATTTCTATTATTTTAGTCATATTGGGCCTGGTGGGATTAAAGTTACTCCCTGTATCCCGATTTCCCGAAATAGCACCGCCGAGTGTCCTTGTTTCATTGAGTTATCCCGGTGCAAATGCAGAGACGGTAGCAAAAAGTGTTTTGTTGCCCATCGAAGAAGCGATTAACGGCGTCGAAGATATGACCTATATCAAGTCGTCAGCCTCCAATTCCGGTTCAGGAAGTGTATCAGTCTATTTTAAGACCGGAACAAATCCGGATATTGCTTCTGTTAATGTGCAGACACGGATTTCGAAGGCTATTAGTTCTATTCCGGCGGAAGTAAACGAGGCCGGAATCACTGTCATGCCGCGCCAGACTGGCGTTATCATGACGATCAACCTCTATTCCGATCATCAGGACAAAGCATACGATGAGACTTTTTTACAGGCTTATGCCCAGATCAATCTCATGCGCCCTCTTTTACGTGTAGATGGAGTAGCACAGGTCTCCCGTCTCGGTGCAAGAGATTATGCGATGCGACTTTGGTTGAATCCCGAAAAACTAGCACTCTATAATTTGGTGCCGCAGGACATTATGAACTCCATCAAAGATCAGAACTTTGAAATAGCTCCTGGTAAATTTGGAGAGACATCTGATGAAGCATTCGAAACAGTCATTCGCCACAAGGGACGTTTTACCACTCCCGAAGAATTTCAAAGTATCGTTATCAAGACAAACAATGACGGTTCGGTACTCTACCTGAAGGATGTTGCCCGGGTAGAATTCGGCGCAACAAATCTGAGTAGCGACAATAAAGTCAATGGCCATCCGGGCCTAACGCTCAATCTGACACAAACCAGCGGCTCCAATGCCCACGATATAGATATCGCTGTCCGAAAAGTACTTGAGGAGCAAGCCAAAACCTTTCCAAAGGGACTGCATTATGAAGTCACTTATTCGGTACGCGACCAGATCGATGAATCCATCAATCAGGTAGAGCACACCCTTTTTGAAGCCTTTATTTTGGTCTTTATTATTGTCTTTATATTCTTACAAGATTTTAGATCCACTTTGATTCCAGCGATCGCCATTCCAGTATCGCTGATCGGTACTTTCTTCTTCCTGCAGCTGTTTGGCTTTTCACTCAATGTACTTACGATGTTTGCCCTGGTATTGGCGATTGGTATTGTCGTTGATGACGCCATTGTTGTTGTGGAGGCCATCCATGAGAAGATGCACAGTACGGGATTAAAACCCAGAGCGGCAACATTGTCGACCATGTCAGAAATTACTGGAGCAATCTTATCCATCACGATGGTTATGGCAGCCGTATTTCTGCCGGTGGGTTTTATGGAAGGTCCGGCTGGTATTTTTTACCGACAATTTGCCTATACCCTGGCTACCGCGATCTTAATTTCCGCACTCAATGCATTGACATTGAGTCCAGCCTTATGTGCACTGCTACTGAAAGCACCCAAACACGAGCCGCAAACAGAAAATAAATCAAAAATCAACCAATTTAAGGACCGTTTCTTTAAAGCGTTCAATACGTCTTTTGATCGCCTTACTGCGCGATATGTAGCCGTAGTCCAACTGTTGATCAATCATAAAAAGATCGCCTGGATAGGCTTAATACTGATTACAGCCGTCGGTGTCCTTTTAATGATCAAAACACCGAAAAGCTTTATCCCAACAGAAGATGACGGATTTATCACCTATAACATTGCCCTTCCTCCAGGAGCTTCATTAAGCCGTACGACGGAAGTGCTCCACCGCGCCGATAGCATATTGAAGAAAAGAAAAGATATCGAGGGTATGACGACAGTATCCGGCTTCAATGCGCTTGATGGTAGCTCAAGTCCCGCATTTGCTGCTGGCTATATCACACTGAAGCCGCACGCCAAACGCGAGCATATCAAAAATATCAACGCCTTTATGGATACGATCAGAAAGGATCTTTCGCAGATAAATGAAGCCACTTTTACCGTATTCCCAAGACCTACCGTACAGGGATTTGGTGATTTTGCTGGAATAGAAATGGTTCTTCAAGATCGCATGGGCGGTGACGTGCGGGACTTCAACACAATTGCGGACACCTTTATCAGCCAACTAAATACCCGTCCGGAGATTCGGAGTGCCTATACCAGTTTCAAATCCAATTTTCCGCAATATGAGGTAAACATTGATGCTGTTAAAGCGAAATCGCTCGGTGTTGAGATCAAAGATCTCATGTCCACAATACGCTCCTATTTCGCACGCGTACAAGCCAGTGACTTTAACCGGTTCGGACGCCAATACCGTGTTTATGTACAGTCTGATTTTGATTTCCGTAAAGATCCGGAATCTTTCAATTCCATATTTGTGCGAAACAACAAAGGTGAGATGGTACCCATCAATACCATATTGACATTAGAAAAAACCGTTGGACCAGAAACTATTACCCGATACAATCTATACAATGCCATCGCTGTCAATATCACACCCGCCGAAGGCTATAGTACTGATGATGCCATGCAGGCCATCCAAAAACTAGCAGAGGAAAAACTACCGGGAAATTATGGTTTTGAATGGACGGGCATGAGCTATGAAGAGAGTCAGTCTGGATCACAGACCATTCTGATCTTCGTATTGAGTATCTTGTTTGTCTACTTTCTGCTCTCCGCGCAATATGAAAGCTACATCCTTCCCTGGGCAGTTTTATTATCCATACCAGTGGGGCTGATCGGTGTTTTTTCGGTTATCAATCTTGTGGGTTTACAGAATAATATCTATGTGCAGGTAGGGTTGATTATGCTCATCGGTCTCCTGGCGAAAAATGCCATCCTGATCGTTGAATTTGCGGTTCAGGAGCGTAAAAATGGGAAAACTATTGTGGAAGCTGCCATTAGCGGATCGAAGTTGAGGCTAAGGCCTATCCTAATGACCAGTCTTGCATTTGTTGCAGGTCTAGTTCCACTGATGTGGACTGTAGGTCCCTCGGCCATCGGTAACCATTCCATCAGCTTCAGTGCAGCAGGTGGTATGCTCCTAGGAGTTGCGTTCGGTATTTTTATTATTCCAGTACTCTTTGTTGTCTTCAAAGGTTTGGATGAAAAATTACAGGATAAATTAGCTAAAGAAGAAGAAGAATGAAGAACATAAAAAAATATATTTCAGCACTATCCGTAGTTTTAGGCCTATTGGTTTCGATGAATGCCTGTAAAATCGGCAAGGATTATGTTCAGCCAAAGTTAAAACTGCCGGGCTCTTTCCGTGGTGACACATTGGACTTTTTCGGTGACACGTCCAGCATGGGATTGATTCATTGGAAATCTTTTTTTCATGATCCAACCCTTAAGGTATTAATCGATTCGGCACTGGCCAATAACTTCGAAATGAGAACGGCCCTGCTGAACCTCCAGATTTCCAATAGAGTTTTGGCTCAAAATAAATCGAATTATCTACCAAGTGTCAGTGCTACCATAGCCAATGGCAACCGTACCTGGCGATCAAAAGACTTTGGAAGTGGCCCACTGACAAAATATTATGACCGCAAAGGCGAGAAAGCCCCAAAAGATATGTTCGTTTACCAATCCCAATTTGGATCTGACATCAGTTTCAGCTGGGAGATCGATATCTGGAAAAAAATCAGTAGCAAACAGGAGCAACTATTGGCAGAGTATCTGGATACACAGGAAGCCAAGAATGCGATTCAAACCAATATTATTACTGCTGTTTCCAAAGGCTATTTCAATCTATTGATGTTAGATGCTAAAATTGAAGTAGCCAAACGTAACGTACAGCTGAATGATAGTACATTGCGTATGATTAAACTTCAATACACTGCCGGGGAGATCACCGCACTAGCCATTCAACAGACAGAATCCCAACGTTTGCTTGCTGCTTCCCTGGTACCTGAACTGGAAAAGCAGATTGCTATCCAGGAAAATGCACTCCAAACATTGACCGGAAAGTTGCCTGACAGTATCAAACGCGGTACTTCATACGAGCATCTATTTGCAGAAAGCAAGGATATATCACTGGGATCGCCCATTGAAATCATACGGAACCGCCCCGATATCCGTTCTTCCGAATTCCAATTGATGGCAGCCAATGCCAACGCGAATATTCAGCAGGCCATGCGTTACCCATCGCTCAATATAGGCGGTGTTTTAGGTGTAAATTCCATGCTTCCCCGAAACTGGTTCAATATACCAGGCGCACTATTAGGCGGCATCACAGGAAATCTAACCACTCCTATTTTCAAGAACAAAACGTTGAAAACACAATATGAGGTTGCTAAATTGGAAAGGGACAAAGCCGAAATCCAGCTGCAGCAAAGAGTTGTTGAAGCAGTTGCCGAAGTCTCCAATGCCGTGGTAACAGTAGATAAACAAAGGGAACAGCTCGAACTGGCAAGGAAGCGGGTTGATAATGCACACCTCGCGGTCAAGAATGCAAATTTACTCTTCAAAAGTGGGTATGCAACGTATCTGGAGGTAATCACTGCCCAAAGCAATGCGCTAGATAGTGATCTGGATCTTGTCGAGCTACGTCAGCAACATCTGGATGGATTTGTCGATCTTTACCGTTCTTTGGGTGGCGGTTGGAGATAAGGATTTAAAACTCTATTTTTGTCTTATGACACCAGAAGAATTACAACACTATTTTCAGTCCCGGGATCTACCAAAGTCACTGGAAATACAACAAGATATGCATGTATTTGATGTGGAACGTTTTATCAGTACAAGTTTTATTCATGTTGGATTATGGAAAAAAGACCTCAGTAAGTGCCCATCATGGGTCAGGCTCTTAAAATTTAAAGATGCACTGGAAAATAATGAAAAAGCCTAACAAATTTGTTAGGCTTTTTTTATGTTTTTGGTTAAAGTTGCTGTAACAATGTAGACATCTCTTCCTTCGAAAAAATCCGCTCCGCACCGCCTTTCAACATTTCGATCCGCTCACTTTCATCACTGCTCGAAGTCAAACCGAATATGCGAACTGAAGGAAACTTATCCCTGACGATCTTAGCCGTTTCGATACCATTTAAGATCGGCATATGCAGGTCTAATATGCACACCTCGGGAAGTGCCTGTGTATTTTCAATCAAATAGTCGATCAGATCTTTGCCATTAGAAGCACAGTAAACTAATTCCAATGAATGGGATTGGGCCATGGCCTTCATCATAACATGATGGATCATCGCATCATCTGCGTAGACAATCTTACATTTACTTTTGGTATCCATTCGAAAAAGATATCATTCAACTAATTAATACAATAAAATTCTATAAATATGTAATAAAAATAAAAATATAGAAATAAGTTAGCAACAATTATGTTAATATGCAAATTTTATTTCAAAAAGCTGCACAATAACACATCCATTTAACTTGGTTTAGATCGAATAATAAGAACATGATTAGGTAGCAAAATCTGGTTTAGACAACACAATATCTAAACCTAACATTAGTCGAAAGATCTGATCTAACGGCACAGGCCCGTTAAAAATCATCCTCAATTATTTCAGCCACTCGTCCTACCTGTCCATCGGTCAGTCTTACTTTGATCCCTCTTGAATGATAAGATGAAGATGTCAGTAGATCCTTTACAATGCCCTCTGTAAGATCCCCTGTACGCTGGTCTTTTTTCAAAATAATATTAACCAACATTCCTGGCTTTACATCCGCTCTATTTCTTCCGTCCATGGTCAAATGTAAGAAATAAAAAAGGAGTTTTCCAAAAGAAAACTCCCCTATTTTTATTGATTTATCTATTTTTTTTCGCTCCTATTTATGTTGAGCTCCTAGTCTTTGTGATTTTGATCTACCTCTTTACGGACAAATACCTTCGGTTATGAAACAAAAAACTACTTAAACAGCTTAAAAATATCGTTTCCAAAGATAAATACCATCAGTCCTAAAAGGATAAAGAATCCGACCATCTGCGCTTTTTCAAGAAATTTTTCGCTTAACGGTTTTCCTTGGATCATTTCGATCAATAGGAACAAGACGTGACCACCATCCAATGCTGGAATCGGCAACAAATTCATAAAAGCAAGTGCCATCGAAAGCATCCCTACCAAAGACCAAAAACGGATCCAGTCTACTTCCGTACCAAATAATGTAGCAATACCGATAGGGCCAGATAACGCCTTATCCGCACGCACCTCACCTTTGAAAATTTTTCCAAATCCTTTTGCATTATCCGTAATTACCGTAAAAGCCTTTTTAGCACCAATTGGAAAAGCTTCCATTAAGGTATAATGCGTTGTAAATGATTTAATCGAAAAATCACGGTTCACACTAATTCCTAATATCGCATCTGCAGGCACAGTACCTTGTAAGGCAACCTCTGATCCGGCACGGATTACTTTAATCACAACAGGTTTGTTGATATTTGTTTTAATTAATGTTCTGAATTGATCAAAGAACGGCACTCGAATATCGTTTACAGCGACAATACTATCCCCTTTCGTAAAACCCATTTTACTTGCTACTGATGCAGGGACTACTTCGGCAATACCCATAGTTTTCTCACGGGGTGAAATAAACTTCTCCCCTTTCT
Organism: Sphingobacterium sp.; assembly: GCA_031277685.1. Classification (GTDB taxonomy): domain Bacteria; phylum Bacteroidota; class Bacteroidia; order Sphingobacteriales; family Sphingobacteriaceae; genus Sphingobacterium. The sequence goes on from JAITLV010000154.1 coordinate 11,387, forward strand.
TATCTGACAGCGTGTTCAATAAATCCGCTGGTACTTTCACTTCTGTTGTTGCACCATCACGCTCTACTGTAAGTGCGACACCGCCCATCAATACCTTAGAACTGATGAGTTCAGAGTAGTTCTCCACACGATGTCCATCAATTGCGACAACTTTATCGCCCGCCTTCAGTCCGATGGATTCACCAATAGACCCTGGAACAATACCGTTTACCAGCTGATCCATCTTGATATCTGTATTACCCATTTTAAAGGTCAACATCCAAAAGACCAGGATACCAACGATGATATTGACAATAATACCGCCCAACATCACGATCAAACGCTGCCAAGCTGGTTTAGAACGAAATTCCCAAGGCTGAGGTTCACCTTTCAGCTGTTCCGTATCCATCGACTCATCGATCATCCCAGCAATCTTCACGTAGCCCCCTAACGGCAACCAACCTATACCATACTCACAGCCTTTATAATTGAATTTAAACAATTTCACTCCCCAGGCATCAAAGAACAAATAGAATTTCTCCACTTTAATTCCAAATGCACGTGCTGCTAAAAAATGCCCTAACTCATGTAGAACAATTAAAATTGACAAGCCTAAAATCACTTGTCCGACCATAATTAAAACACCCATGTATGCTTTCTATATTTAATCTTTGATTAATTCTTTTGTTATTAAACGCGCTATCCGATCAGTTTCCATATAATCCTCCAGGCTTGGGTTGGCTATAAACTCTACTTTATCCAAGGTCTGTTCGATCACATCACTCATCTCCAAAAAACCGATGTTATCTTCCAGGAATGCACCGACAACCACTTCATTTGCAGCATTCAATATACAGGATTTATTTCCCCCGGCACGTAATGTTTCATAAGCTAAAGCCAGGTTCCGGAAAGTTTCCATGTCTGCTTTTTCAAAATGAAGCGTTGGATAATCCATAAAATTGAACCGGTCAAAATTATTCTCAAACCGGTCAGGATAAGTCAGCGCATATTGAATGGGCAGCTTCATATCAGGCACCCCCATTTGAGCTTTCATCGATCCGTCTTTAAACTGGACTAGCGAGTGCACAATAGACTCAGGGTGTACTATGACATCCACCTGATCGATCGTTACATCGAACAACCATTTGGCTTCGATCACTTCCAATCCCTTATTCATTAAAGAGGCCGAATCTATGGTAATTTTTGCTCCCATAGACCAATTGGGATGTTTTAAGGCTTCTGCTTTGGTTACTTGAAGTAGTTCTCCCCGTTTTCTTCCACGGAAAGGCCCACCGGATGCCGTCACATAAATTTTTTCTATTGGATTTTGGTCTTCACCGACCAGACACTGGAAAATGGCGGAGTGTTCAGAATCAACAGGCAACATGTTTACCCCATATTCCTTGACCAGCGACATAATCAGTTCGCCCGCAACCACAAGGGTCTCCTTATTTGCCAAGGCGATATCTTTTCGGGACTGAATAGCGGTTACCGTTGGCTTCAGCCCTGCCGAGCCCACGATCGCATTTAAGACAATGCTTACTTCAGCATATTGCACCACTTCGATCAAGCCCTCTTCACCAAATAGGACACTTGTATCCTGAGACGCCAAGGCCTCTTTAACTCTTTTATATTGGATTGGATCGGTCACGACAACCGATTTTGGTTTAAACTCTAACGCTTGTTTGATCAATAAATCGCCATTGCTGCCGCAAGTCAAAACAACTGCCTCAAACTTATCCGGAAAGGCTCTAATAACATCCAAGGCTTGTGTACCGACACTACCCGTTGCCCCTAAAATGGCAATTCCTTTTTTACTCAAAACCTTCTCTCTTTATTAAAATATATTATTTAAAATCTTCGGATCTTCCCCGCCGTGGTAGTCCGACATCATTTCCCGATAAGCAACCGAAACAACAATACTGGCCAAAGGCACCACCAGGAATGAACTCACGAGGTTCAAAATAATAAAAATTATGTAATATTCTAAATAATTAAAATACATCTGCAATAATTGAAAAAATGCAAATACAGCCAAGATCAACAACAATTTGAATACATTGCCCTTTGTCAACGCGAAGCTAAAGCGTAGGGACTTCAATGTTCCAGCATGCTTATCAATAATAAAAAAAGGATAAAATGCAACGCGAATAATTAAAATAAAGGTCAATATTGCGGCAACGAAAACGACAAATACCGTAAACTTGCTCATGATTTCAGCTCGATTTTCGCCATTCTCAAACAAATAGAGAAATGGAAGTGAAACAGCACCCAAGACCATCAACAATGCAATAGAAAGTACCATGATACTCAACATCGCGCCAAAAAAGTAAACCAACTCCTTACCACCCGGCATACAGTGGATCAATTTTTTATCGTGGTTGCCATCAATCAGACTAAGAATGTATTTGAATAGTGTAAGATTCAATCCAAAATACATGACCATAAAAAAGAATGCCATAAAACCGCTCAGCACCACATTAAAATCACTGATCGTGGTAGCCAGAAAATTGGATAAACCTGAGGTGACAAACAGTAAAAAACATAGGCCGGCAACAGAAAAATAGTGTTGTTTCAATAGCTCCCACGACCTATTAAAAACTTCATTTACGGCAAAAGTACTTTCCTTTAGGAATTGAATCATTTTTTCTTTTAATAAACTTTTACAAAGATGCCATTATTTTTAATTTTCAACAATTTACACCCACATAAAATTGATATTTTTTAAGTTTTTTAACATCACAGCAACCTTCTTTATCTTCTAGCCACCCAACAGATAGACCGCCATTTCGATACTGAGGAAAAATAGGCCCTGATGTTTCAAAAAAAACTCAACCAAAGTACGTTGAACAAGGTAGTCCCCTCCTACGTTAGCCACATTGGCGAGTGTACAAACGGGCAACAAGCGCCACAACTAAACGAACAAGCGCTAAATAATAAAATGTAAGGAAAAATAAGATTTTCGGTTAATTTTTAATTGATGTTCTGGCAATTTCCCTATTTTAGGGTACAGGAGAAAGTATTTAGCCTATTTCTCCTATTTGGCTCTAAGGTCATTCTCACGCGAAAAGACTAGACAGCCACATACAGGTTAGAGAAAAAACAGCAATATCGTAAGCATGGAAACAGCAGATGCCTATCGTCATATGGAGTTTGAAGAATTCCAACAGTTAAAGACAACGCAAGAACTTCATCAACTGGCCACAAAGTGTTTTTTCTACATTCAGCAATGGATTGTTGAAAGCCCATTATGCAGTGAAGCCACCGCACTTATGCTTTTTTGGAACAACTATCCTTTTGAAGCTATCCGTCGAAGCTGGAAAACAAAAAAAGAAACCGATGAAAATTTCGACATTGTAAAAACTGTGATCAATAATTTTGAAAAGGGCTTTTATACAAAGACAGCAATAAGCTACGATCCTTCAGAAAAAATTGCCCAAGCTCCGAAAATACCAACATCCGTTTTGCAGACAAGTGTAGGTGAAGAACCCTATATTTATTTAGACGCGCAAGAAGTCCAGAGCTGGTTTGGAGAACATCTGAACAACCAAATTATACGATGTGATAGCACAATCGAATTGTATAACATCGCCGTCTCTTTAAAACATAGGGAATGTGAAGTCTATAAAACTATAACTGAACACCGATGTTGCGACAAAGCAATCGCACTAATGGTGTATTGGCTTCTGGAACGATACTCAACTTTAAACCGCTATGCGGAAGACTGGCTACAAATAAAGCCGATTTTGGACAATATCGTGTATAAGCTCGATCGAAAGGAATATCTGGAAGTTTTAAATTACGATCCGGTCAAAGAAGTAAATCCCATAAAATGGGAAATTCCAAGCTACTTATTTAATAGGATTAACTAACTAAGCCTTGTCCTGAAATGGGTTAGACTACTCTTGCAAGGGCTCACATTTACGTATTATAAAATACCTTCATCAAAAAAGAGGGGGATGGTATAAATCACATCATTTATCAAAAGTAATTATCATAGTATCTTTAGATCGCAATTTCTTAGCCTCTTTTATTTCCTCAATCCGTTGGTAGTAAACTTTCCTTTGCCTTAGTTTACGAAATGGATCAACCATAAAATAAATGCATAACAATATGACAAGTGCAGAAAATAAAGCCGCTATATACATCAGTTTAGTAAAGATAACTTTCATTTTTTTATCCAAATTGTAATACAAATTTCGAACAAGCCCATATAGCTATCGATCAGCAATTTACATTTAATATCCAAAAATCATCCTATATAAAAAAAGGAAAACACGCGGTTCAACTGACCCGCGTGTTTTCCTCTAATCATATAGAAATGATAATTTTTCAGCCTTAAATGCTGGCGTCCGGGAATCTACTTAAACTCTTTTGGAAGAGGTCTTTCCAATAGATATTGATAATAGAAACGCGCACGCTCATTAAAGTCATATTTACTTTTTGAACGGTCAAAACCATGGCGGCTGCCCGGGTAGATCATCAGTTCAAAAGGGACACTTCTATCAGTCAGTTTATCAACAAGCTGGATCGTATTCTGCAGATGGACATTATCATCCATATCACCATGCATAATGCGCAGTACCCCTTTATAATTATTGGCGTAAGTCAAAACGGATCCCGCTTTATAGCCTTCAGGATTGTCCTGTGGCGTATCCATCCAACGTTCTGTATAGTGACTATCATATAGATCCCACGAAGTTACGGGAGCTCCGGCAATACCAAAGTCAAATACATCCGCAGCTTTCGTCATGGCAAGACAAGTCATATAGCCACCATAGCTATGGCCCGTGATCAATACTTTATTTTTGGCTACCCAAGCCTGAGACTTCAACCATTTTACAATCGTAGAATAATCAATAATCTCCCAGTGTCCCAGATTACGGTGCATGTAAGCTACACCTTGTTTGCCAAAATGTCCAGAAGCCCGGTGATCCGCCGACACTTGGATAACACCTTCATTCGCCCAGTACTGATTGTTGGTACCTTTCCAGATATCCTTCACTGTACCGGCATCAGGCCCACCGTAGATACTGAAAACAACGGGGTAAACTTTCGATTTATCAAAATCTGTCGGATAAGTGATCGTCAGTGGCAAATCAAACAGTCCATCATCCGATTTGATATGCAAGTATTCCGTTTTACCATACGTATACGAATCAAAGTCTGCAGCTTTGCTATCAGCCAGTTGACGAACTACTTTGCCTTGATTATCCACCAAGGCAGTGCGGTCTGGAGTACTGACATTCGAGTATCTGGTGATAAAATACTTACCGTCAGGCGATACATTAACGTCATGTGAATATTCACCAAAAGTCAAACGCTTGAGATTTTTACCTGAATAGTCCACCCGATACAGATCAAAACGAGCCGAATTTTCCTTACGGGCTGTAAAATAAAGCACCTTATTTTTCTCATCTATCCGTTTGATCTCGGTCACCTGCCAATCACCGGAAGTAATGGGATTCACCAATGTGCCATCCAGCTTATACAGATAATAGTGTGCCCATCCTGTTTTGTCCGACTTTAAAATGTAGTATTTATTATCGGCAAGATAAGTGATGCGTTCATCGTGATCCAAGTTGATCCACGAAGACTGATGTTCATCGTAAATCTCCTTTTTCGACCCCGTATTTGGATCCACTTGATAGAATTTCAGGTTATTCTGATCCCTGTTCATCCATTGTACCATGATATTTTTACTATCGAACGCCCAATAAGGCTGTCCGAAGTACTGATCATCTTTTTCATTAAAATCAGCCCAGGTAACCTTTCCGCCATTCAGCTGAACGATACCCACTTTGACTTCGGGATTGGGGTCACCCGCTTTTGGATAACGAGTTTCCTCAAGATAACCATGTTGTCCTTTGGATGAGTAAATCGGAAACATAGGCACTTTGGTATCATCAAAACGCATAAAAGCAATCCTTTTACTATCCGGAGACCACCAGAAAGCCTTATAATTTGTAGGACGTCCCAGAATTTCTTCATAGTACACCCATGAAGACCAACCGTTGTAGATCACATCGGTACCATCATTTGTATACTGAACTTCTTTTCCTGTATTTATTTCCACACTATACAGATTGCTTTTGCGTGTAAAAGCGACATATTGGCCATCAGGAGATAAAGTAGGGTTTTGCTCATCCACTTCAGGGGAATTGGTCAGTTTCTTTGCAGTACCCGAACCATTTTTGATAAAAATATCCTTGTTCTCCACATAAACAACCGTTCCCTCTTTGGCTGGCGTCGTATAGATACTTTTTTTCCCCGATTTAACATTGACTTGATAGCGTTGGTTATCGTTTGCATCATCTTCCAGGTAATTGGTTCCATCAGCCCAACCCGTATACCGATTTGTGCGCACTGTCAAGGATTGCTTCTGTCCCCAGGATTGCGCAAAATCCAATTTCTTTTGTGCAAAACTCAGATCATGCACAAGAAACACAATAGATGCACCTAAGAGCACTCGTGATACTGTATTCATTAATTCTTGGATATGTTTATTAATTATTTCAGCTAAGATAAAAAATTGCGATAAATAACGACGATTTTACCTGTAACAAGCTTATTCTATGCAGCAGATAGCTTCTATCTGTTATTCCTAGCGATAGTTTTCAAAGAGAGCAAGCTGGACTCCTTCTTTTGGAAAATCTGTCTCTTCTATAAAATTCGAGATTGAAACGCCCAGCAGGCGCACCTTATTGGCCAGTGTCACCTTACTCAATAGGCTATGGGCTGTGGTATAGATCTTCTCTTCCGAATCAAAGCTTGTATCCAGTGTAACACTTCGTGTCAGCTGAACAAAATCCGCATACTTTAGCTTCAGCGTCAATGTTCTACCTGCGATTTCCTTTTTACCAATACGCCCCCATAGTTGATTGCTTAGTCTTTGGAGTATGGCATTCATTTCTTCAAAAGTTTCGATATCCACTTCAAAAGTATCCTCTATCCCAACCGACTTACTGCTCCGATTGGGTGTAACCGGACGCTCATCAATTCCACGGACGATACGGTAAAAAAAATGTCCGGTCTTACCAAACCAACGTACCAGATCGTCCTCCCGTTGTTTTTTGAGATCCATTCCAGTAAACAAACCCAGTTCGTGCATTTTCTTCGCTGTCACCTTGCCTACCCCAAAGAATTTTTCGACGGGAAGGGACTCCATGAATTTCACGATCTTTGAAGGGCCTATAAAAGTCAGACCATTGGGTTTATCCATATCCGAGGCAATCTTGGCGATGAATTTATTGACAGAGACCCCAGCGGAGACTGTTAGGTTGAGCTCTTCTTTAATCGCGGACTTGATCGCCCTGGCGATATCAATCGCCGAGCCTATCCCCTGTTTGTCCATCGTAACATCCAAAAAGGCCTCATCAAGCGACAGCGGTTCTATTAAATCTGTGTACCGCTGAAAGATTTCTCTAATTTGATAAGAAACTTGCTTATAGACATCAAACCGTGGCCTGGTAAATATAATATCCGGGCAGAGCTGCAGTGCTTTGCGTGAACTCATCGCGGACTTGACACCAAATTTCCGGGCTTCATAGCTGGCCGTTGCCACCACCCCCCTTCCATCGGGCGAACCGCCCACCGCTATGGCCTTACCCCGGTATTCCGGAAAATCACGCTGATCCACAGAAGCATAAAAAGCATCCATATCCAGGTGAATAATTTTGCGATATGTTTGGGGCGAATCCATTATCCAAATTTACAAAAATTAGCAAGAATCAAGGCAAGTCGCCACAAATACTAATATAATTAGTTATCAAACCCGCTTTATCAAGCAGTTAATATTTTAAGCCTAAATGTTTAACCATTGTTAGGTTAGTTATCTGTCCGTATAATTGGCCGAGTTCTTGTACAAGAGTAATTTCGACTACAGGCATATATAAATGAAAAGAAAATAAAAAGATAAAAACTAGCTTAAAAAATTATGGAAAATTTACCGCAACAAAAAAAGACTAAATCAGGATTCAAGAAGTTTTTATTTATCCTGATACTCTTTTTGTTAGTAGGCTTTGGATCCTATGGTTACTGGAAATACTATTACGTATTCGGCGAAGGGGTAAAATCCGGTTATTTAAATTTTGCCGTCAAAAAAGGCAATATATTTAAAACCTATGAAGGCAAGCTCATTCAAGAGGGATTTGGCAGTGTCAAGACCGGTGGAATTGCCAGCAACCAGTTTGAATTTTCTATTGAAGATGACACTATATTTCGCCAACTGGAGCTCAATAGCGGCAAATACTTTGATCTCCGGTACAAAGAATACCACGGTGTACTTCCCTGGCGGGGTAATACGGTATACGTTGTTGATAAGATCATCAACATGAAATAATAAAGGAGGGTCTCCCCTCCTTTATCTTTATACTGTAAGCACATCTCTCACCATTAAACTGTCACCAAAATAGCTTTTAAGGATCGTACCATCACCATGTAAAGTCCACACCTCCTGTGGAGCGACCATTTTAATATAATGGAGAATATCGTTCCAATCCACATGATCCGAAATATACAGCTCGATATCATTTTGAGCCTGTAGACGTTTCCAACCAGAAGCAAAGGCACGCAGTACTTTTGTGGCCCTAAAATAACTATTGAACGTCATCGGAGGTACCAGATAAACCTTATTTTGTTCACCCTGCTTCATTTCCCTGCGATTATACGGTTCATAGGTCATCTTTTTTAGTCCATGCTCATCATATAACCGATGATAAGGCAATATCCCGCTATGCACCAGCACCCTTCTATCTGGGCAGTATCTATTGATCAGATCGGTGATCCGCTGTGCCTTGCCCAGCACATAAGTTCCCAATAGGATATTGCTCGCGTGACCGTCCAGTTTTTGGATCTCCCGGATCGGATCAGGATGGATAATCTCCGGATTGGCAAAAGTACTTTCGGTGATCAGTACATCAGCTTGTTGTACTTCGATGACTTCACATGTCTCATCTGCCTGCAATTTATAATCGCCGGTATATAGATACCTTACGCCTTTGTATTCCATCAGTATCTGTGCAGAGCCCAATATATGACCCGCCGGCAAAAAAGTGATTTCGACTGCCCCCACTTTAAAAACAACGTTAAACAAGTTGATCTGATAAGAATCCTTACGGTTTTGTTTATAGCGGTAGCTCATAAATAGTGCCGTGCCATTTGTACAATAGACATAATCGTGTCCCGAGCTGGCATGGTCGCCGTGGGCATGTGATACGACATTATGCACGACCGGGCTACCCGCGTCGATAAAAAAATCGCCATAGCGGCAATAATACCCTTCAGGTTTTCTGACCAAAAAGTCAGACAATATCATAGACATATAATTACTTTAGAAATTTTTGATGCAATTTCCACACCTGCGGTAGCAGTGGCGTTATTCCATCGTTAACAATGACAAAGTCCGCAAGTGGCAGTTTCTCCTCGTCAGACAATTGTTTGTTGATCCGTTCGCGGACCTGCTGTTCAGTGACGGCATCCCGCTCGATGACACGTTGTATGCGAACATCCATCGGCGCTGTAACCAATATGGTATAATCCAGTTCTTTGTACGAACCACTTTCAAAGAGCAGGGCTGCTTCCTTGAGGGAATACCGGGTTGTCTGCCGATTGGCCCAGTCTTTGGCTTCCTGAATGACAATGGGATGTACGATACTGTTTACAAGCTCCAATTTTTTCTTATCCGAGAAGATCATACTGGCCAAGAAAGCCCTGTCCAGGAAACCATCCTTATAGGTTGCCTCACCAAACTGTTCAATAAGTTTCTGTTTGATCCGTGCGTCGGTATTCATCAGCTTCTTGGCTTCCTCATCCGCATTATAGACTGGTATGCCAAGAGCTTCAAAAAGCGTACAGATAAAAGTCTTTCCGGAACCGATTCCGCCCGTTATTCCTATTTTCAGTCCCATTTTTATGCTGTTATTTTCGTACAAAGAAGTCTACATTCTGTGGCACAATACTGATAATCTTACAATAGTCCGGTACCTTGGTCAGCAGGATCGGCAGATATTGCACCTCATTTTTTTCCCAGTCGGCCAGATCCACTACCGCTTCAAAATCGCGTGAAGTATAATTATTGTAATCTTTGACTGACATCAATACGGTGATCACTACTTTACTCGGATTCGGACGAACAGAACTATAACGCTGTCCATTTTCCACTTTTACAGGCAGTTCGATGACTTTCTCGGTCAACTCCCCCACCGGCATCAATACCTCTACCGAAGTAGGATACACATTGATATTTCCTTTTTGGTTGCGGGTGAGATTAGCCACAGTACGGACATCCGTCTCTACCTCTTTCCCTCGAACAGTATCTGTTTCCCAATATTCAATGGCAGAAACATCCTCATATGGGCCTGTAATCGTTACATACGCAGGTGTGACCTTGGTATCCGCAATAACGCCATATCCTTTTTTAAACAAAATATTGGACAATGGTTTTACGGGAACTTTTCGTTGTGTCTGTTTAGAAAAATCAAAAAACAAAGTATCTGGGCTCACAGAGACAACGCGCTGTTCGTGCGGGAACTGCCGGTTGATAAATCCCAACTGATTGGAAAATACGATCCAGTCTTTTGTTTTGAGCGAACTGAGATCCACCTGCACCTTCGGTGTTTGCAGGGCAGCTTTCGAAAACAGGAATTGCCAGCCTGTCATTTCGAGCTTTACTCTGACTGTATCGGATTGCTGAGGGTGAAACGCACGTTTCTCCGGCAGGTTGACATATTCAATTGCTGCCTTGACAGAAACAGTATACTGATTAGAAATTGAAAACAGTAACCAAGCCAGCAACGAAATTGCAACACAACGCACAAAGATATTGATCTTGCGTCGTTGGGTCTTATTTAGTCGAACTGCGTTTGCCATGTTACAAACTTAATCAATTTAGGTAAAAATCAGTTCTTGATGGGATAAAAACTTATTTCGAAGGCAGGCATGAAGTATTATTCATTAATCTTATTGACAACATATTCGATAAGCCAATTTGGCAATCTATTTCCTAGCAATAAAATAGTGATTTCCAACTTTTCTAATTTTCAATACAATAAATATCAATCGAAGGATCATCTATTCGAACAATAAAGATATGTTTTGACGTTTAGTGTTGACTCCGGACCTCCTTAACACGATGATATAGATTAAAGGTGGAAAAGACCTCAGCTGTTGAAATCGAGGCGATTATAAACTCGCCATTGGTGAGTGCCCAGTAGCGAATTTTGGCAAGGGGACCTGTTAAGTCAAAATGTTCCACCTCCACAGAATCATCTTTATAATGGCTAAATTTCAAGAAAGTGCGAAGAGGTACCTTAAGTAATTCAGTTATTTTTTTGTTTTGTTCAATTCTGGAGATGCTCTTAATTACCAATAGCAATTTATTATTCCAAAGATGATAATCACAGACATATTCTTTTGAGTTCGGATATTCCTGTTTAATGGTTACCTATCCAAATTGCGTGAAATGAATACTATTGACTGAAGAAGTGGAGCCTTCATACCAGTATTGGTCCGTGGTGATACCTACAACTCTACGCATGGTTAACAGATTAGTACTGTCTGCAACAATGGCTGTTGTGTCGTTCAGTTCAACAATGGACAGTGTTGTTTTAAATATTTTTTTCTTCAATACTCCGAGTTCTATTTGAGGTTGGCTCTCCCGAACTGTATGCAGTTTAATCCGTTGTTTGTGGGATCATAGTGATTATTCTCATATTCATTTTTGATTTCAACTCAATTGGTTGATTTACCTGCCAGAATATGCAAGTATTGATTTTTACCCTTCGTTTTCTCGAAGCTTAATAATTTGCTCCAACGCCTCTACATCAATTTGATCTTTAGGTCTATTTACAGCCTTCTTATTAGCTATCAATTGGTTAATATGCAAAAAGGGAATTTTCACCGCCTCAATCTCCGCAATGGACGCAAGTTGAAGACATTCATCAAAAGAGAAACCTTCCAAACCTTTCATTTCCGTTAAAATATCCAAACGAAGACCATTATTTAAATGGAAGTCAGTCCATCCAGCAATAAAAGAGATTGTTTCCAATTGAGGTATATCACCAAGATCGGATAATCTGAATGCTTCCCTCAATCGTTTTCTATTATCTAAGGAATCTTTTATCCAGATATCTAAATCTCCTGTAAACCTCTGAAAACCATGTAAATTCGTAGCATAACCTCCAATCATAATATAATCAACCTTCGATTGTTCGAGATTTCTCCAAAAATTCAATATCTCTTCATCAAATATATCCATAGGCTATTTTTGAGGAAAGGGTTTATGTAGAATTTTAGCCTTTTTTAGCGTTTGCTGAATTTTGTAAAGACGCGTAGCCATTTCAAATCGTTCTTTATATGTACGGCTAAGGCCCTCCTTCAACAAAGCAATCTCAGATTCGCTAAATGACCGTGAGGCATTTTCTTTGTTACTATACATAGTATAAACTTAGTTAAAAACTATTTCTTCACAAAGATACATGATTATTTGGGTATTCATTTAACGTCCCCAACCGCTCCATCACATTTTTCTCTTTAACAGCTAGAATTTTGAGTGTTTCCGAAGCCTGTTGTTGGTACTCAATCCGAGTTGTCTCACTAATTTGATAAAATAAGCCTGCAACGGATTTCCACAACAAAGCTATTTCCACAAATTCTTGATGTGCCACACTGAGTTCTTCAATCTGGAGCAAGTCATAACTTTCTTTTAGAAAATCGCGATACAAATTTCGGAACAGCGCACCGCCTGTACCTGCTTTCTCCATCAGGGTGGCTACCATGCCAAATTCAGCTGCCACATCCTTGCTCGAACTGAACCATTTGATCAGTTCCTGGCTGGTTTTCAAAATTCCTTTATACGAAATGTTTGTGATGGGTGGGTTTAGATATTTCTTTGCATTGTTGATAATAGCGGTAATGACGGACTTTTTTAAATCATAATCATCGCTAGTTCGCTGTATGGTGTAGTATAAGTTATTCGATGCCATTGGGCCTTTCTCTGCCCTGGCCAAGGCCAGACTTTCGAGCGAGGTTTTAACTTTCCCCCCTTGCTGTCTGGTATCGACCAAAAACGCATCCTGCTCATCGTAACCGTAAATCGCCACATAGTGACCAGCAAAATGGAATGGATTAGCGAAATACTCCAGATAGTAGGCATCTAGTTTGAGTCCAACAACCTGTCCATCATCCAAAAGTTGTCTGACCTGTTGCCAGGCCTTTGCTTTTGATGTAGTTTCCTCTACTGAAAGCTTAAGATTGAGATTTCTACAGAGATTCTCCGTCAACAGATCTGTTTTGATCCGCCCTCCCAAAAAGGGGAAATCCATTGTTTTCATATGCCAATAGATAAAACTAAGCCCCTCCCCGAGTCCAAAAAGCATGGGTTCAGAAAGCTTTATTCCGAGCTGATGCAGTAATGTTCCAGTAGCGGTGGTTTCACAATGCTGTCCGTTAAATGGGGTAAGATCGTTCATATATTTTCTTTTGATCAAATCTACCTAGCTGAGTTGACACCGCCATGTCAACAGGTATTGGAAGATTATACTAAATCTAGTGAGACATCGAAAGTATAGTTTACAATGATGTTATCTAATGCATCCAATAGTACAGCCACCGGCCAAGTATTTCCCCGAAAAACATCCCCAATAACAACAATACCGCAAGGATCGTCAATACGCTTAGTCCCTTGGCCTGAGTGTCAATATTTATCTTCATAATTGATTCTTTAAACCCTTAATTTACAAAAATTATTACAATCTCGATACTTATCAGTATACCTGTTTAATCTCTTATTCATACTAGGCTTTATATTAACTTAGATCTTATAGAGGGTTAACAGGGATTTAACAGGGGTATTACAGGGATAAATCCTTATTAATCCCTTATTAGATCCGTGTAAAACTAATGTTACATCATTTTTAATTACGAATTTAGTATTAAATTGATAATAAGATAGATACCAACAGTTATAAACAATAGAAAGAAACGACTATGGCGATTTTACAAAATGGCCCCAATGGCCCAATTATCGGAAAATTCGGTTCTGTCAATGCCTATCTATTAAATGGGCAGAACATCGTAAGGGGACCTAGGAGAAAACGTACATCTCCACCCAGCGAATTAGAACTTCTTAACAGGAAAAAGCAAAAAGTAGCCGGAAGATTTGCCGGTGACAATAGAGGGATACTTGATTTTGGTTATCGGTTTTTAGCGAAAAAAGGAAGCCGGATAGGTGCTTTCCAATTGGCTCAGCGCCACATTTTTAAAGAGGCCCTAGAACTGGATTCCGAGAATAATCCATTTGTCAGTCCCGAGAAACTGATCATATTTGCAGGACAGTTGACGCCCTTGTCCAGCTGCGAAGTTAAGCTTCAGGGTAATACGATTGAACTCAAGTGGACACCCAATGTTCAATATAATGGAAGTAGATATAAACTTAATCTGGCATTAGTTGGCTTACAGGGTGAATCTCGATTAAAAACATCAATTGCAGAAGTGCGACAAGGGGCCTGCTCACTGCAGATTGATGATATAAGTAAAAAAAACTGTGATTATCATGTTTATGTTTGTATATGGGATACAGTAGATGGCGGCTTTTCAAATTCCATCTATTGCGGCGTAATATAGCATATGATACGAACGCCTAAATAGGCAACACAACAGGAATATTTGCGCAGCAGTGGCTCCTTAAAACAAAAAGCCAGCTTCTTTCGGAGACTGGCTTTCTTTATTGTTTTAAAAATAGTACTTAAGAAGCACTTTTTTCAGTTGCGTTTGCAGCTTTTGAAGCATCCAAAGCAATTGCAGATTTGTCAAAACGAATTCTTACACCTGAACCTACATCTACCAAGAAAGTAGTGTCAGATACCTCTACGATACGTCCGTGGATACCAGCAGTCGTAACGACTTTAGAGTTTACGCCCAATTCTTCAATATATTTCTTATGGTCTTTTTGCTTCTTCATCTGTGGTCTGATCATGAAGAAATAAAATACCACAATGATCAAAATCATTGGTAAAAAACTCATCATGCTACTCCCGCCTGCTGCTTGTAATAATACTGTATTCATCTGTTATTATATCGTTTAATAATGTGTTATTTTGCTAATACTTCACCCTTTAGCTGAACAGTTGTCAGACCATTGGAAGCATTTGACTGGATCGTTATGATCTTTTGTTGCTTACCAACCTGTCCCTCACTATTGAAAGTCACATGGATTTCCGATGTTCCTCCCGGTAAAATAGGGCTTTTTGAAAACTCGGGCTGCGTACAACCGCAAGAAGCCGTTATTTTGGAAATGATAACCGGTGCATCACCTGTATTCTTCACCACGAAAGTGTGTTTTACCTGTTCTCCTTCTTTCACCTGACCAAAATCGAAAGCCGATTCTGCAAATTCTACCTTACCCAATTGCGCCGCAGCTTTAGAAAGACTATCTGTCGCTACAGCTGCTGGCCCTATCGTAGCAGCCTCCACTTTTTCTTTTTGCGCATTTCCACAAGAAAAGAAAAATACAGCTGTCAACGCTAACGCCGAATATTTACTGAAGTTCTTCATCTGTTTATTGATCTTTAATCTCTTAAACCACGACCTGCCTTTTGGATTCTTCCCTGTTGATTCAAGTCGTTTAATATTTTATCTAAGATACCATTAATAAATGTATTACTTTTCAATGTACTGAATACCTTAGAAATTTCAATATACTCATTTATTGTTACTTTCACAGGAATAGATGGAAAATTAACCAATTCGCATATTGCCAATCGCATCAATAAAGTATCCATCAATGCAATACGGTCTGATTCCCAGTTTTTTGTTTTCTCAGAAATCAGCTTCTGATACTCAGTGGTATTGCGGATTGTTTTACCCAATAAAGCAATGACATAATCACTATCGTCATTCCAGTTCTGCGTGATCTCTGCAAGTTTATTTTTACGCGGATCCTCTGAACTGAAGTTCTTGAATGTTTTCGCGATCAATGCTTGCAACACTTCTTTATCGACAGGCCAGTTGATGAATTTCTCTTCAAAAACCTGCTCGATAACGGGTGATTTCAAAATGATCTTTTTAAAGATATGTTTAATGATATCTTTTTCCGTGCCGATAGAACGGTCTTCTTGCTGCAAATATTCCAAATAAGCTTCAGAATCTTTCAATTGCAAAAATACCGTACGAACGATCTCCGGATCAAAGCTCCACGAAATCTTATATTTTTTGACTCCCTCTGCATACTGCGGATTTTGTCTTAATGACTCAATAAAAGTATTGGTACTTAACTTGGTCGTTAAAGACAGGTCTTTTTCAGTCGGCAAAAATTTATTGGCTCTGCCTTCTGCGTCTATCAATACATAATCAGATACCTCATCCAATAGATTCAGTGTCCAGATATACATCTCGTAGACCTCATCCACATTTTTTAATAGTGCTTTTTCAAATGTTTTAATGTCTTTGTCTTCTGAAAGACTGTACGCATAAAGCGTTTGCACTACTTTTACCCTCAGGTGTCTCCTGTTTAACATAGTAATTTTAAAGAACGATTTTTTATAAAATAATAAATAAGAACGATTTTGGAATGAAGACTATCTTTTGATTTTTTTAATATCTTGGATACGTTTCTCCGCTATGCGATTGGCCGCTTCAAAAGTAGAGATATTCTCCTCTTTTGATTTTTTCAACACGTCTCTGGTCGCATTATATATATTTTTGATGACAAACTCCGTGTGATCCACACCGTAGTTCTGAATTTCTGAATAACAGCTGATCAATGCACCCGCGTTGATCAGATAGTCCGGTGCATACAATATACCTCTTTCATGAAGGATGGTACTTGTTGTCACCTCATCTTTCAATTGATTGTTTGCCGAACCTGCAATAACCTTGCATTGCATTTTCTGTGCCGATTCCGGATTTACCGTACCGCCCAATGCACAAGGTGAATACACATCAAACTCATGATCAAACACTTCGTTGTATGGTATCGGCTCAGCTTTATATTTCGCTGCAACTTTAAGCATTTTCTCTTCGGTGATGTCACTCACATAGACACGTGCATTTTCCTCACGCAGCATTGCGATCAATCGCTCACCGACACTACCGACACCGTGTACGATTACTTTTTTACCCGCTACACTCTCCGAGCCATACAACTCTTTCATGCAGGCTTTAATACCAAAATAAACACCCTGGGCCGCAAAAATTGATGTATCGCCGACGCCACTACCATGGATGGCTTTTGGCAAGCCTGCGACATGATCCGTTTCGGTGTAAATATATTCTAAATCACGCTGTGTGGTACCCACATCCAAAGATGCAATGAAATTACCATTCAATCCTTCAATAAACTGACCCAAACGACGCAATAAAACCTCAGATTTGTCCAAACGGCTATTACCGATAATAACAGCACTTCCGCCACCCAAATTCAATCCGGTGATCGCAGATTTGTAGGTGATGGCTTTGGATAAACGTAAAGCATCCTCAATAGCTTCTTCTGTCGTTTCGTATGGCAACATACGAACCCCTCCTATCGCCGGCCCCAATGTGGTATCATGGATCGCAACGATAGCTTTTAAGCCCACTAATTCATCATTACAGAAAAATAAGTTTTGATGGCCAGACTGGCTCATCAATTCAAAAATAGAATTTTGAGATGTTGACATAAAATGTACTACTCTAATTTGTTTTAATTTTTTAAGGT
>JAITLV010000003.1 GCA_031277685.1 Sphingobacterium sp.
AAATTATTGGCTCTCTCTTAAATCTTGATTTCTAATACGCTCTAAGGTGCTATGTTTTATAATTGATTACTCAAAAATAGAAATTGTAATTTTTTTGAGACTAACGAATTTTCTCAATAGTCTACTAATTTGTATCATTAATTCGAACCTAAGCGATGATTTCGGTACAACCCTAAATTCAGCGATAACTTTAATAGCTATTCTCTACAATCAACCCGATCAAGATGAACAAAAATGTCAATTTACTCGAAGTTACGTTGCCTGTTTCTATTGGGGAATCAAGTATATAAAACAGTAGTTAACAGGATTATAGTAAACTTCAATTCATAAAAAGTTAATAGCAAGGGAATATTAAAATGAACAATACTTTCTATGAGATAGCGACGAATGCCATTCTCAAAATAGCAACTTCATCAGTAAGCAACAGTACGAGCTAAATAGCAGTACAGCAGCGCCGTTTGTGGGACAAACCTATTGCAAAAAAAAGAGACAACTGTTATCAGTGTCTCTTTAAGTAGCCCGTAGGGGAATCGAACCCCTGTTTCAAGAATGAAAATCTTGCGTCCTAACCCCTAGACGAACGGGCCATTTTTAATGCAACTCCAAAAGCATTCTTGTTTTTGGAGTTGCAAATATAGCTGTTAAAATCAGTATTACAAAGATAATTTTGAATATTTTTTAAATGAGGTCAAAACCGATATCTCTACGGAAGTATTTTCCTTCAAAATAAATTCTTCCGGCATCTGCTGTAGCCTGTTGAAGTGCTTCAAAAAGTGAATCTTGCAATGTAGTCACCGCAATTACGCGTCCACCTGCAGTAACAACTTTACCACCTTGTTCCTTTGTGCCGGCCTGAAATACAATCGACTCCTTAATATTTTCGATATTGGTAATCTCTTTGCCTGATTCATACGCTCCCGGATAACCTCCCGCGACAAGCATCACCGTCACTGCAGTCTTTGGAGAAACGGTATAAGAACGTTGATCTAAATTCCCCTGTGCTACACCTTCTAACAGATCCAACAGATCGGATTCAATCCGGGGTAAGACAGATTCTGTCTCCGGATCCCCCATCCGTACATTATATTCGATTACATAGGGCTCTCCCTCAACATTCATCAGACCAATGAAAATAAACCCTTTATATGGAATACCATCTTTCTTCAATCCTTCAACCGTCGGCTTGATGATACGTTCCTCAACTTTATTCAAAAATATTTCATCCGCAAAAGGTACTGGAGAAATAGACCCCATTCCACCTGTATTTAACCCTGTATCCCCCTCTCCAATTCGCTTATAGTCTTTCGCTGAAGGCAATACCTTGTACGAATTGCCATCCGTCAAAACGAATACGGAAAGCTCAATCCCCTTTAAAAACTCCTCCACAACAACAACACGACTTGCGTCACCAAATTTGGAATCCGCAATCATTGCTTTTAGTTCGGCTTTAGCATCAGCAAGCGTCTCACAGATCAACACACCTTTTCCTGCAGCTAGACCATCAGCTTTAAGAACAATAGGTAGCTTTTGGCTCTCCAAGTAAACCAATCCATCCTCCAAGGAGTCAGCATCAAAAGAACGTGATGCAGCTGTAGGTACACCATGACGATCCATAAACTGCTTAGAAAAATCTTTCGATCCTTCTAATTGTGCCCCTTCTTGTTGTGGCCCAATGACCGGAATATCCTTTAAATCGGAACGGTTCAAAAAATAATCATGAATGCCTTTCACCAAAGGTTCTTCTGGTCCTACAAGCACCATTTGTATAGCGTTTTCCAACACAAAGGTGGCGATAGCTTCAAAATCAGTAACTTTAATATTGACATTTTGGCCATATGCACCTGTACCAGCATTTCCTGGAGCAATAAACAATTGATCTAAACGTGGACTTTTCGACAACTTATAGGCGAAGGCCGATTCACGACCTCCTGAACCGATTATTAGGATATTCATAACACAAAGATATTTTTTTTATACTAATTTTCAGACATAAGATCATTCAAAACAGATTTTAAATTTATTTTCCGCCCCAAAAGAACCCCACAACGACAATACCAATAGTTTGATTGCTCCCTTGCTATAATATTTTGATTTATAAGTTGATTAAAGGAAAAATATTTTCTAATTTTCAAGAAACATTAGTCATATGTATGCACGAGTATTGTTGATATTCAATTGCCTCTTATTTCCTTTCTTGGCTTTCGCTCAAATCGATCAAACCATACAGAACTTGGAAAACTACCATGAAAATCATGTAACGGAGAAAATTTATCTGCACCTGGACAGAAATGACTATTCGGCGGGTGAAAATATCTGGTTCAAACTGTATTGCACCACTGCCCCTTTCAATTACCTGAGCAATATCAGTAAGATTGCGAATATCGAATTAATCTCTCCGACAAACAGTATCATCAAAAGCATAAAAATTCCTTTAACATTAGGTCTCGGTATCGGTGATTTTAACCTACCGGACACGCTTATAGAAGGCTCATATAGAATTAGAGCATATACACGCTGGATGCAAAACGATTCAATCTCCAATTTTTATGAACGTATTGTTCCGGTCACCAATGGTAGAGCAGACAATGTCATTACCCAAAGTACGCTTCTCAAAACTGGAACTGAAAATTTCTTCCAGATCAACTTAAAGACAATTCAGGGTGCCCCACTCATAAACAGCAATATCAGTTATACACTCCAACAGGACGGTCAGAAGGCAAAGACTGGACGCTTAAAATCCAATGAAAATGGAACAATAGCGCTTGAGCTAAAAGATAATTTTAAAGGTGGAACACTATCCTTACAATTCCTATCTTCAGATAAAAGGAGGGTATTAAAGAGTTTTACAATCCCAGATCCGAACCTGCAGAACAGTATTCAGGTTTTCCCTGAAAGCGGTGTACTTGTCAACAACATCCTGAGCAAAACTGGTATTAAGGTGCTTACACCTGCTGGACTGGGACTGAAATCAAAAATCAAAATTGCAGAAGAGAATCAGGCTAGTCTCATCGAATTTGAGACGAATACGCTTGGTATGGGAAGTATGCCGCTTATACTAAGCACAGGAAAAAAATATATCGCCACAGCAACTTTTCCTGACGGAAATTCGGTGAGCACACCGCTGCCTCCAGTAGTAGCATCAGGCTACGTGCTTACGGTCAATTCGGGTTTAAAAGATAAAATTGCAGCACAATTATCCTCGACAGATGATCTGGTAACAGGTAAAGAAGTCTACCTAATCACACAGTACAATGGCCTGGTTTTACATGCTGTAAAGCAAAAATTAAATGGGCCGGAAATACTATTCAATATCCCCAAAAACGACCTCCCTTCTGGAGTAATCCAATTATCCGTACTTAATGAACAGCTAGTTCCGATCATAGAAAGACTCGTCTTCAATTACAATGCGCCGAAAACATTATTGCCAATAACGGTACAATTAAACAAGCCTACATTTACGACACGGGATCAGGTCATTGCAGATCTCTTCGTTAAGGAAGGCAGCAGCGACACCTCAAAAATAGCCGCGCTCTCTGCAGCGGTAATCAATCTCAGTAAAGTCGATTCCACTACCGAACAATATTACTCTTCCATTGTCTCAGAACTACTCTTAAAATCCGATCTCAGGGGCTTTGTTGAACGGCCAAATTATTATTTTGAAGACCTCAACAATATCAAATTTAATGAGCTTGATAACCTCATGCTGATTCAGGGCTGGCGCAAACTCGACTGGAAAAATTACCTTAATACCACAAATAATGTATATCTCCCGGAGAAGAGCCTCACCGTATCAGGTACTGTAAAGAAAACTGGCCGAAAAGCAGTTGTTCCGAACGCCAAAGTTACGTTGGTTCCCACAAGCAATATGATGCTAAGTTTAGATACGGTAACAAATAATGATGGCCGATTTGCTTTTGATGACCTATTGTTTGCAGATAGCATTAAATTTATCGTAACTGGGAATGGACAAAAGGAAAAGAATAGAGTGGATATACTTGTTGATGATCCTACCAGCCCTGCACTCAATGAAAGCAAAGATAAACCACTGCTGTCGAACGACATCAACACCAAGCTAATCAATCAGCTCAAAAATAATCAGCAATTCTTAACTGAACTTGAAGCTGCCGGTCTTATCCAAAAAAGTATCAAATTGGAAGAAGTACAGGTCAACAGGGTCAGGACGAATAAAGCCGATAAGAATTCAAGGAATCTCAATGGCCCAGGCAATGCAGATCAAGTCATATCGGCAGAGGAATTGTCGACATGCGCAACTCTTGAGCAGTGTCTCGCCGGACGGTTAGTGGGGGTTGTTTTCCGTAATGGTGTTCCCTACAGCACCCGATCAATGGGATTAAACGGAGGCAACCCCATGCAGGTTGTTTTAGACGGAATGTATATTGAACCTGATCAGATCAGCATAATCAACGTTCAGGATATTGCCAGTATAGAAGTATTAAGAAGTGCAGGAAATACCGCCATCTATGGCATGTATGGTGGAAATGGTGTATTGGTCATTACAAGTAAATCCGGCGATGCCCTTTCAGCCTCCTATACACCAACGGGGATTGTCACCATTTTACCCAAAGGTCTGCATGTGAACCGGAACTTTTTCAAGCCACAATATAATACAACACAGAAACAGGAACTTAGGCGTGACCTGAGAACAACAATCGCTTGGGAGCCTAATCTGGTTACGGACAAAAATGGGAAGACCAAATTTGATTTTTTCACTGCTGACGAACCCGGCACCTATAAAATCACCATTGAAGGAATCGACATGGAGGGTAAGATTGCCCATCTTGAATATTTAATCGAAGTAAAACCACAATAGCAGGCCGAACAAACCGTTATAATTTTAAATAAACTCATTATGGAGCATATCAAAACCCAAATAGAAGACCATATTTTAAGCATTTTTTTGGATCGGGGAAAGTCCAATGCCATAGACACCCAGTTATTGAAAGAACTGATAACGACCTTGGAATCGAATCAGGAAAATGGCGCTGTACATGGAGCAATTCTTATCGGTAAAGAAAACTTTTTTAGTGCAGGGCTTGACCTGATCACCTTATTTGGTTACAACGAGGATCAAATCAGGGAGTTCTGGAATCTATTCCTAGAGGCAACCTCGCTATTGGCATCCTTTCCAAAGCCGATCGCAGCGGCCATATCCGGTCATAGTCCTGCTGGAGGTTGTGTATTTGCGCTTTGCTGCGATTATAGGATTATGGCAGAGGGTAATTTTGTTATTGGACTTAATGAGATACCCGTTGGTCTAATCGTTCCGGAAAGTATTTTTCAATTATATGCTTTTTGGATCGGAAAACGGAATGCATATCAGAACCTACTTGAAGGAAAGTTGCTCGCTCCAAATGAAGCAAAATCGCAAGGTTTGGTGGATGAGGTTGTTCCAGCAAATATGCTTTTTAATACCGCAACAAAGAAAATAAAGCAGATCACACAGTTTAATCAAAAAACCTGGCAGACATCTAAACTGAACTTCAGAAAAGAAATAATTCTTAAATTGCGCGAAAATAGAGAAGAAACGATTCAAGGGATTCTCGAACAATGGTGGCTGCCTTCGACAAGGTCAATATTAAAGTCTATCATCGATAACTTGACATCAAAAAAATAGTATTAAATAAACTAAAAATAACATGAGAAATCTCTTTTTCTTTGTTCTTATCTGTCTTTCTATAGGTGCAATCTCCTGTAGAAATAACAAAAAGGAAGACAAGGCAATAAAAATTGCCCAGGATTCTATCCCTTTAGATACGATAAGCAAGCCTGACACAATCCAAAAGGAAGTCAAAAAAGAGGATACAGAATCATTGGAACAAGTTTTGGAAAAACTTGCTAAGGCATATAGTGATCAAGACAGTAAGACCATCAATAGTTATATACATCCCAAACTAGGGATCTATATCATCTATCGTCCGGGCGCCCTGGATTCATACCTGCACCAAAGTAGCTTTAACTTTTCCAAACCAGTACCAGAATATCATTCTTATGAAAAATTAAGTTACAAGGGCCCGTTAAAAGTAGGGAAACTACCTG
Organism: Sphingobacterium sp.; assembly: GCA_031277685.1. Classification (GTDB taxonomy): domain Bacteria; phylum Bacteroidota; class Bacteroidia; order Sphingobacteriales; family Sphingobacteriaceae; genus Sphingobacterium. Next base: position 6,058 of record JAITLV010000003.1, read on the forward strand.
CTTTTGATTGCGGAACAATGAAATGGGACAAACTCGGTTTTTTTTATGATAAGAAATCCCGTCCAAATGAGCTGTCGCAAACAGCTAAATTTATGAATGAGATTTTAGACGCAAAAATTACTGGCACCGAACTACAACGACTAAGAAATATAGAAGGCAGAAGCTATCGAGCCATCATGACCTCCAATGAAAGCGAAGAGCCCTTTGTCTTTCACGTAACAAAAGAGGGTGAAAAATGGTATATTACAGTAATCGATCGCGCATATGCGGGTTGTGACGCATAATTTTTTTAACATTTAGCCATATTTAAGATAATGGGAAATTTAGATAAAGACATACAGAAAAAAATCGACGATTGGTTAACCTCAAGTTATGATGAGGAAACGAGGAACGCGGTTCAGAAATTATTAGATGACCAGGCTGAAACAGAACTTATTGATTCATTCTACAAGGATCTTGAGTTTGGAACAGGAGGTTTAAGAGGGATTATGGGTGTAGGTTCCAATCGGATAAATAAATATACCCTAGGGAAAGCGACTCAAGGGTTATCGAACTACCTAAAAAAGCAATTCCCTGATGAGGAAATAAAAGTAGCGGTTTCCTACGATAGCCGGAACAACTCACAGTCTTTCGGTCACCTTGTTGCCCAGGTGTTTGCGGCCAACGGAATCAAGGTATATCTTTTCAATGAATTACGCCCAACACCGATGTTGTCTTTCGCCATCCGTCATTTTGGATGCCAAAGCGGGGTCATGTTGACTGCGTCACACAACCCAAAAGAATACAATGGTTATAAAGCTTATTGGAACGATGGCTCACAATTGACCGCCCCACACGATACGAATGTGATTGAGGAAGTCAATGCGATAGCGAGTGTCAAAGACATTCAGTTCGCAGGGAATAACCAAAATATTATTCCGGTTGGCGAGGAGATTGATCAAATTTATATTGATGCAAATAGAGCACTGAGTATACACCCAGAAGCTGTGCGGGCACAGAAGGAGTTAAAAATAGTTTACTCTCCAATCCATGGTACCGGCATTACCATTGTACCAAAAATGCTCGCATCATGGGGCTTTGAAAACGTTACTGTTGTCAACGAACAAGCCACTCCGGATGGGAATTTTCCAACCGTAATCTATCCAAATCCGGAGGAGGAAGACGCGATGGCCTTGGCGAAGAAAAAAGGTGAAGAGATTGACGCGGATCTCGTTTTAGCGACTGACCCAGATGCAGACCGTGTTGGGATAGCAGTTAAAAACAGTCAGGGACAATTTCAATTGCTCAACGGTAATCAGATAGGCAGTTTGCTCATTTATTATGTATTGAGCGCGAAAAATGATCTAAAACAATTAGGCAATAATCCCTACATTGTTAAAACAATAGTAACTAGTAATCTCCAGGCAGACATTGCTGATCATTACAATGTAAAACACTTTGAGACGCTCACGGGTTTTAAATATATTGGTGAATTGATCACAAAATTGGGCGATACGGCGCAATACCTTGCTGGTGGAGAAGAGAGCTACGGTTACCTTGTCGGTGATCTGGTCAGAGATAAGGATGCTCCTAACTCATGTGCTTTCCTTGCCGAAATGACCGCATACTTTAAGTCAAAAGGCAAAACGGTATATGAAGTACTATTAGCTATTTACCAGGAATTTGGCTGCTATCAAGAAAAACTGATCTCCTTAACAAAAAAAGGAAAAGCTGGCGCCGAGGAAATTCAAGCCATGATGGCTGACCTACGTCAAAATCTTCCTACACAGCTCGGTGGAATCGAAGTTAAGGAAATCCGGGATTATCAACTTTCCCAGATTACGGATATGAAAACTGGCGGTACCAGCGAGATTACCCTGCCGAAATCGGACGTATTGCAATTTATCACAGTCGATGGTGATGTGATCTCTGCAAGACCTTCCGGAACCGAGCCTAAAATCAAATTTTATTGCTCAGTTAAAGGCACACTTCAGGACAAAAATAATTACTTGAACGTTCAGCAGATACTGGAAGAAAAAGTAGACCGTATGATGAAAGATATTGTGGGATAAATGGAAAAGTGGAAATTATTATCTTCTGAATATATCTGCAAGGAACCTTGGGCGACATTACGCAGAGATACCTGTGAACTGCCGGATGGACGTATCAATGATCACTATTACGTGCTGGAATATCCCGATTGGGTGAACATGGTGGGGATCACAGCACAAGACGAACTAATCGTGATCAAGCAATACCGTCATGGAGCTGGGATCATTTCACTGGAAATTCCGGCCGGGACGACTGAACCGGGGGAAAATCCACAGGATGCTGCCATACGTGAAATGCTTGAAGAAACGGGCTATCAATTCGAACGGATGGAAGAAATCGCAACCCTTTATGCTAATCCAGCGACGAGCGGTAACGTCACCTATACCTATCTCATGACCGGAGGAAAAAAAATTCAGGGACAAGACCTGGACGAACACGAAGAGATCGATGTTTTTCTTATACCGCTTGATGAAGCAAAAACAATGTTGTTGGAAAACAGATTCAGTCAAGCACTGCACAGCAGCGCACTATTCTATGCTTTTAATAAATTAGGCTTGTTATAAGACAAGCCTAATTTTATTCTGTTTTTTCCTTTCATACTTTAATTTTCACTAGACTTTTGATTTTTGTACCTTTGTGCTATGGCAAGAGAAATTTTTGAAACCAAGCGCAAGGCACTGAAAATAAATCTAAATCCAGAGATTTATGGAACCTTCGCTGAGATCGGTGCTGGACAGGAAGTCGCACGTAACTTTTTCAATGCAGGCGCTGCTTCGGGCACAATTGCGAAAACGATGTCTGCTTATGACATGGCATTTAGTGATGCAATATATGGGGAAGAAGAAGACGGCAGATATGTCAGCAGGACGCGTTTAAAAAAGATGCTTTCCCATGAATTTGACCTATTGACCCAACGACTACATGGTGATAAGTATTGCAACAAAAAATTCTTTGCCTTTGCTGATACTGTTACTACACTGAATTTCACCAAAACCAATGAACCACACGGCTGGATTGGTCTACGTTTTCAACACGAGGTCGGTGGCCCTACAAATGATATTATTGTCCATGTCAGGCTTTTAGACAGCGATAATCAGTTACAGCAAAAGGTACTGGGTATTATCGGTGTAAACCTGCTGTTTGCCGCCTATTACTACGCAGAAGATGTACAAACGATGATTGAATCGTTAGTCGATAATCTATCGGTAGGGTCTGTCGAAATTGATTTAGTTAAGTTAAATGGCCCTTTGTTTGAAAATGTCAACCAGCGCCTGATCAACTTATACCTCATTGCCAAAGGATTTGCCAAAGCCGCTATTTTTCAACCAGATGGCAAAGCTGTACAGATCAAAGATTACTTATACAAAAAGAACATCATCCTGCTCCGTACGAAATACCGTCAGAAATCGCTTCCTAACTTTGACTTATTTAATCTTGCTGTCGAGCAGTTTAAGAAAAATACGGGAGCAACAGACAATGATACGATCGTTTTGATCGAAGTACTGATGGGGAATGTACTGGAAGATACCCATGAAATTACAGCTGAAGACCTACAGGAATTTGCGTCTAGAGCAGATGAATTATGTGCCACAGGCAATAATATTATTGTCAGCAACTTCCGTAGAAATAATCATCTGGCTGAGTTTATAAGCAATTTTAAACCTAAAAATATAGGAATTGCGACAAACGTTTATAACTTAAAAAATATTTTTAATTCGGATAATTACAATAAAGAGTTATACAGCAATGAACTTTTATCTTACATATCCGGTATGTTCAATAAAAATGTAAAGCTTTATGCTTATCCATACCTATTGAAAAAAGAAAACAAAATTATCACCACGCACAATATGCCTGTTTCAGAAGAAGCAAAACCACTATTTGAATTCTTAATCAAAAATGGATATATTATTGATATTGAAAATTACGACGAGAAATTTGTAAAAACCGTATAATACAAATCTTTTCTATTTTAAAGCATTATTATAGTCCAATTTTGTTAAATTGGACTATATTTATTTCTAAGCCCTATGAAACAAGAAAATGTAATACTGGTCGATACAGCGGATACCATCGTTGGCAGCATGGAAAAATATGAAGCACATAGAAAAGGTTTACTACATCGGGCTTTTAGCGTCTTCTTATTCAACGATCAAGATCAGCTACTCTTACAGCAAAGGGCTCTGGACAAATACCATTGTGGTGGACTCTGGACGAACAGCTGCTGTTCGCATCAACGCCTTGGAGAGAGCAACCTTGACGCCGCAAGAAGACGATTGATGGAAGAACTCGGGATCAAAGCATTTGATCTGCATGATGCATTTTCCTTTGTATACAGTGCGCAATTTGACAATGGTTTAACTGAACATGAGTTTGATCATGTACTGATCGGAAAGTTCAATGGTGAGCCTGCTTTTAACCCTACAGAAGTGGCTGCTGTACAGTATATGGACCAAAATCAGATTAAAGAAGAGATCACACTTTTTCCAGACAAGTTTACCCCTTGGTTTAAACTCATCTTTCAACGTACTTTTGACGCCTACTTGGAAAAATATAGAGGTGAATAGCACGTTAACAGATGCCCTCCTCTTTTTATAAATACTATCAACAAGAAAGGAGCAATTCTTTTACAAACTGCTCCCTTCTTCTTTATGCTATATAGACAATGACTATAAGTATTTTTTGTAAATGGAATACATGATTTTAAGATCGTTTTCATTCAAAAAAGCAGTATTCACATCTTGTTGAATATAATGGATCTTAAAAGCCTTTATTGCCGCGTCCAGATTACTGACATCATAACCAATAATACGCAAGGCCATTTTGGGGTTAAAATCGACCGGCGGTATCTCCAAAAATTCATCATACCAATAACCAAAGCCCTGATCTGCTAATTTTTTCCAAGGAAATCGAGATGGGTCATTTTTACGGGTAGGTGCAAGATCCATATGACCGATAAAATTTGCTTGCGGAATTTTGTATGTGTTCTTCAGATAGCCCAGCAATTGAATCAACGCATTTACCTGTGCATCCGTCCAAGGATCTGTGCTACCATTATTATCCAGTTCAATTCCGATCGATGAGGAGTTCAGATCCGTATCATTACCCCATTTACCTAAGCCAGCATGGTGCGCACGGTATATATCATTTACCATCTGCACAACTTTACCATCCCTACCTACTACATAATGTGAACTTACACCTGCCTTTGCGGAGTGAAACGTCCGAATCGTCTGGCCCAAAGAGTCCTGAGCAGTATGATGGATGACCACAAAATTAGGTTCTCGGATGCCAAAATTAATTGAAGCGATCCACTGCTGATCTTTGACATTTATTTTCTCCAACTGTCCGGTGACAGGTGATTGACGATATAAATTAGCAAATTCCTTTGCTTGTTTCTTATATATTTTTTCGGTCTTAGCATATTTATTACCGGCGCAAGAAGTGATCAGTGCCGCAGCAATAAAAAGATTAAATGTTGATGTTATCTTCATATCGAAATATTACAGCACAAATATACTTCCAAAATACGACATCGGAATGATTGTAGCTTAAATTGGTACAATAATATTCGTTTCGTAAAACTGTTAGAGGAGATCGCAAATTAACAGGAGCAGTTACTTTTATAGCGTCGGCCAATCGAAAAAAAGTCCAGGTAATGCCGCTGGACTTTTAAAAAAATATGATTTTTTATATTAATATATAGGCCTGTATTTTTATTTCAGCGCGCTTATATTTAATTTACCCATAAATGCTTTTAACTCATCTAAACTATAGCCGTTGCCTCTTATCGTAATCAAGTAACGATCTTTTTCAAGGTAGCTGATTTCGGCGCTTTTTCCTGATGATCCGTCTGTTCCCTTATTATCTGTTGTTTTCGCTCGTTTTCCTTCAAACTCACCTGTTTTCTCTACTTCTGTATCGGTGATATTTTCGGAATCGACCATAAAGCCCATCTGCGCAAGACTGACAATAGCTGAAGCAGTCTCACCAGCACCATCAATAATACTTATTTTGACATCCTTTTGATTGTCTACGGTGTATGTTGCATCACCTGAAACAACACTGACCCCATACATAGAACCCGCAGAATAAGATGTTCTTTTCAAGCCATCTAAACTTTCCGGAAGAAATGCTTTCAGCTCCTCCGAGCTCAGCGGTTTTTCCGTTTTTAGTTTAGCCTGAAGCTCTTCCATTTTTTTCGCTCCATCAGTCAGATTATCTAGGTTCGATACCCCTTTAACCACATCCGATATTCCAGTACTTGTTTCATTGTCATTCTCAGTACCATCTTTAGATTCGTTACGGTTACCGCAACTTGTGATCAAAATAGCAGCTCCCAATAAGAGGGGCATTACACGCAATTGTCTTTTCATGATTATCAGTTTTTAGATAAAACGTCAGAAAGATAAAAAAATGATTTAAGCGGTGCAACTATTTAAAATATAGCAATAAAATAGTCCTATTCGTTTTTCCTGAACTTTTCTAAGAAAGTTTGGGGATCATCATACTTACATTCTTTTTCGTGTCTATCCTTTTGTTTTATCCAAGATCGAAATACCAGCCTTAAGTAATGCACTAGACTCCTGCGAATAAATTCATGTGGATTAACCCTTTTACGGTATAATGCTTTATTTACCTAGCCCCAAAATCGTCTCACACGAACAGCCAATACATTTTGTATAACAACAATATAATGACGGTTTCTAAATTCTCAGTAAAAATAAAAGCCTCTCCGATGTGGAGAGGCCTTAAGCATATTATTTTTAAGGCTGTTATGCCTCAGCATATTCTTCAATCGAAGGACAAGAACAGATCAATGTACGGTCACCCTGAGAATCGTTGACACGACCTACAGAAGGCCAGAACTTGCGCTCTTTTACATACTCTAAAGGATAAGCAGCTGTCTGACGGCTATAAGGTCTATCCCAATCATCAGCAGTAACGACTGCCGCTGTGTGTGGCGCATGCTTCAATACGTTGTTTGCTTGTTCAGCTTCTCCAGATTCAACTGCAGCGATCTCTTGGCGGATAGCGACCAAGGCATCACAAAAGCGGTCCAATTCAGCTTTAGATTCTGACTCTGTTGGCTCCACCATTAATGTACCTGCAACAGGGAAAGAAACTGTTGGCGCATGGAAACCATAATCCATCAAACGTTTTGCGATATCAGCAACTTCGATACCTACATTTTTAAAACCACGGCAATCCAGAATCATCTCATGTGCACAACGACCATTGCTACCAGAATAAAGTACTGGATAAGCATTTTCCAAACGAGCTTTAATATAGTTCGCATTTAATATTGCTGTGCGTGTAGCATTTGTCAAGCCTTCACCACCCATCATAGAAATATAGGCATGGGAAATAATCAAAATTGATGCTGAACCAAATGGTGCAGCAGAAACTGCTGTGATTCCTTCATCTCCCGAAGTCGATACAACTTGATGATTAGGCAAGAAAGGCACCAAGTGTTTAGCAACACCGATCGGCCCCATACCAGGACCACCGCCACCATGTGGAATACAGAATGTTTTATGTAAGTTTAAGTGACAAACGTCAGCACCGATATGACCTGGACTCGTCAAGCCTACCTGAGCGTTCATATTTGCGCCATCCATATATACTTGACCACCATTGGCATGGATGATTTCACAAACTTCAATGATAGATTCCTCAAATACACCATGCGTAGATGGGTAAGTCACCATCAAAGAGTTCAGTTGAGCGGCATGCTCCTCCGCTTTCGCTCTTAGATCTGGGATATCGATATTTCCAAGCTCATCACATTTTACCACTACTACTTTCAGACCAGCCATTGAAGCCGATGCAGGATTAGTACCGTGTGCAGAAGCTGGAATCAAACAGATGTTACGACCATGATCGCCACGGCTCTCATGATAAGCACGAATAACCATTAGACCTGCATATTCACCTTGCGCACCTGAATTAGGTTGGAAGCTCATTTTAGCAAAACCAGTGATCTCTGATAACCAATCGTTCAATTCACCGATCATCTGCATGTAACCAGAAGTTTGATCTGTTGGTGCAAATGGATGTAATCCACCAAATCTCGCCCAGGTAACTGGAGTCATTTCAGCTGTCGCATTCAGCTTCATTGTACATGAACCCAATGGGATCATCGAATGACACAACGATAAATCTTTTGCCTCCAACGATTTGATATAGCGTAACATTTCATGCTCAGAATGGTAGCTATTAAAGTTTGGATGAGTTAAGTAAGCTGAGGTACGAACCAATTCCGCAGGAATCGAAGAACCTAAGTTTTCCTCTAGTGTATCGAAATCTACATCGTTCAATGTTTTGCCCTGAATTTTTGCAAACACTTTTACGATCGTTTTGATATCCTCATATGTTGTTGTTTCATCGATAGCGATAGAAACTTGCGAACCATTGTAGTAGAAGTTCAATTCATTGTTCAACGCTTCAGATTTTATAGCGCCAGGATGTCCACCTAAATCTACACGTAGTGTATCAAAGTACGCCTTATTCAATTGGGCATAACCCAAAGACTGTAAAGCTTGATCCAATAAATTTGCTAAAGCATGGATACGGGATGCAATATTTTTGATTCCTTCCGGACCATGGTAAACAGCGTAGAAGGAGGCCATAATAGCCAATAAAGCTTGCGCTGTACAGATATTCGAAGAAGCTTTATCACGACGGATATGTTGCTCACGAGTTTGTAAAGCCATACGCAAGGCATATTTTCCATTCGAATCAGAAGTTACACCAATGATACGTCCGGGAATATTACGTTTGAAGCTATCACGTGTAGCGAAGAATGCCGCATGAGGACCACCGAATCCCATTGGTACACCAAAACGTTGTGAGTTACCAACGACAACATCTGCCCCCCATTCTCCCGGAGGAGTCAATAAGGCCAAACTCATTAGATCTGCAGCGGCACATACTGTAATATTTTTACCGTGTGCAGCGTCAGCAAATGATTTGTAATCAACGATTGATCCGTCTGCCGCTGGATATTGTACAAATGCAGCAAAAACATCATCTGTCAACGCTGATTCTTGAATCGCTGCAATTTTCAGCTCGATACCGAAAGAAAGCGCACGCGTCTTTAATACGTCAATCGTCTGTGGATAAGCATTTTCAGAAACCAAGAATACATTTGCATCTTTGTTTTTACGTGCTGAGTAAAGCATAAACATCGCTTCCGCAGCAGCTGTCGCTTCATCCAATAATGAGGCGTTTGCAATTTCCAATCCAGTAAAATCAGAAATAACGGTCTGGAAGTTTAACAGTGCCTGTAAGCGACCTTGTGCAATTTCTGCTTGGTAAGGTGTATATTGCGTATACCATCCTGGGTTTTCAAACACATTACGTTGAATTACACCTGGAAGGATCACGTCGT